>JAUREI010000036.1 GCA_030827515.1 Prosthecobacter sp.
GACATCCTGGCCTGGAAACAGATTTACAAGGCGCAGGCGGCCCCGCTGGCGCGCGGCTTCGTTCTTCATTTCCTCACCTACGCCACTGGCGCTCCACCCCGCTTCAGCGAGGACTCCTCCGTTGAGGCGGTGGTCGCCCGGGTCGCTGCCGAGGGCCACGGTCTGCGCAGCTTGGTCCGCGCCGCGGTTTTGAGCGACATTTTCCGCACCAAGTAACGTTTTCCTCCCACTCCCCCATGAGCACCTTCACTTTTCAGAAGCATCTCTCCCGCCGCGCCCTGCTGCGCGGTGCGGGTGTCACGCTGGGTTTGCCCCTGCTCGACGCCATGACTCCGGCGCTGGCCGCAGTTCCGGAGGCACGCAACGCCCGCCGTTTTGTTGGCGTCAGTCTCGCTCTGGGGTTGCACAATCCCAACCTCGTGCCCGAAGGCAGCGGCCGCGACTACAAGCCGTCACGCTATCTGCGCGACATCCAGGATCTGCGTGAGGACTTCACGGTTGTGTCGGGTTCCTCGCACCCGGGTGTCACCGGCGGCCACACGGCGGAAGGCAGCATTTTTTCGGCCTGCCCAAATGCCCGCGGCGCCACGACGCGCAACACGATTTCGCTCGACCAGCTCATGGCCAAGCATTTGGGGCATGAAACGCGCTTTCCCTCCCTCGTGCTCAACACCGGCAGCCAGACCAGTCCGAGCTACACGGAGAATGGTTCGATGATTCCCGCGGAGAACAACGCCATGCGTCTGTTCACGCGGCTCTTTGTCAATGACACGCCCGCCGAACAGGCTCGGCAGGCGCAGCTGATCCGTCAGGGGCGCAGCGTCATGGATGTCGTCGGTGCCGAAGCCAAGGCGTTGATGGGCGAGGTCGGTGCGGGCGATCGTGACAAGCTCGATGCCTGGTTCACCAGCGTGCGCGACCTTGAGCAGCGACTGGCCGCCAACGAGGCCTGGACGCACCGGCCGAAACCGAAGGTGTCCCTCGCGCCGCCGTCGCGCATCCCGCGCGACAATGAGGTCGAGGTGGATCGCATCTTCCTCGACATCATCCACATGGCCCTGGCCACCGACAGCACCCGCTTCATCACCCTGCACATCACCGGCAACAACGTGCAGGGCATCGAGGGGGTTGACGAAAGTTACCACAGCCTGAGCCACCACGGCATGGATGACGAAAAACTCGCCCAGCTCGCCATCGTCGAGCAGGGTGTGGTCAACACTTGGGGTGCCTTCCTGCGCAAGCTCAAGGCCGACAGGATGCTCGATGAGACCATGGTCCTGCTGACCTCAAACCTTGGCAATGCCTCCAGCCATGACAACAAGAACATGCCTGTTTTGTTCGCCGGTGGCGGCTTCAAGCACGGTCAGCACCTGGCCTTCGACGCGAAGAACAATTATCCGCTGCCGAATCTCTACCTTGGCGCCCTCCAGCGTCTCGGCCTCGAGCAGGATCGTTTTGCCACCAGCACCGGAACAATGACCGGCCTCGAGGCGTGAGTTTGGCCCGTGTCGCGGCGTTGGTGATGGGATGAGACCTTGCCTGCTCCCGCTGCTGACCCTGCTGGGGCTTGCTGCCTCTTCGGCCGCCGACGAGCGCCCCAATCTGGTGGTCATCCTCGCCGATGACATGGGGTATTCCGATGCCGGTTGCTACGGTGGCGAAATCCAGACCCCCAACCTCGACCGCCTCGCCGCCGAGGGCCTGCGTTTCTCTCAGTTCTACAACTGTGCGCTGTGCGGTCCCTCACGCGCGGCGCTGATGACGGGTCTGCATCCGCACCGGGCCGGCATCAGTCAGTGGACCGGGGTCCTTCAGCCCAACTGCTCCACCGTCTTTGAACAGCTCAAGCAGGCGGGCTACGCCACCTGTGCGGTCGGCCGGCTCGACATGCTGACGGCCGCCGACTGGCGCAATCCGGCGAACCTCACGCGACATGTGGACCGGTTCTTCGGCACCACCGGCCACAAGGGGCCGGGCAACTACTTCGCCAACACCCGCAACACCGACTTCTACCGCGACGGCAGGCCCTACGTCATGCCGGCGGGCAGCTACAAGACCGATCTGATCACGGATTACGTGGTGGACTTCGTGCGCAGGCAGGACCGGGCGCAGCCCTTCCTGCTCTACCTTGGCCACTATGCTCCCCACTGGCCGCTGCATGCCAAGCCCGGGGACATCGCCAAGTACCGGCGCCTCTATCGCGAGCAGGGCTGGGAAAAGTTGCGTGCCAGGCGCTTGCAGGGGCTGGTCGAGCGCGGTCTGATCCCCGCCGACACCAGGCTCTCTCCGCGGGATGCGCGTGCGAGCCCTTGGGAGGAAGTGAAGGATCCCGACTGGGAGGCCGAGCGCATGGCGGTGTATGCCGCGCAGATTGACAGCCTGGATCAGAGTGTCGGTCGGTTGATGGAGGTCTTGCGCGAAACCGGTGCGGACCGAAACACGCTGGTCTTTTTCCTGAGCGACAATGGCGCTTCCGACAAAGCGGTCGGTCCGCTCGATAAACCAGGCCTCACCTGGCGTGCCGACGGCGTGTCGACCCGGGTGGGTAACAGACCCGATATTGTGCCGGGTCCGGGTGACACGTTTGTGACGGCCGGCCCCGCGTGGTCGAACCTGGCGAACACCCCGTTTCGCGAGCACAAGCAGACGAATCACGAGGGAGGGATCGCCTCGCCGCTCATTGTCTGGGGGCCGGGACGAGTGATGAAGGCGGGGGCAGTGTCTGCCGAATTGAGTCATTTGGTCGACATTCCAGCCACGTTGCTGGATGCGGCGGGCGTGGCCTGGCCGGCCGAGTTTGATGGACGGCCCCTGACACCCCTTGACGGGAAGTCCCTCCTGCCGGTTTTGCGGGGACATACGCGACCGGGGCATGAAACGCTCTGCTGGGCGACTTCAGGTTGCAGGGCGGTGCGCCAGGGAAGTTGGAAATTGGTCGCCAAGGCTAAGGGTCCCTGGGAGTTGTACGACCTCAGTCGTGACCGCACCGAATTGAACGACCTTGCCGCCGATCAGCCCCAGCGGGTGGCGGAACTGGCAAAGGTCTTTGCGGATTGGTGGGCGACCCCGTGAGGGGGATCGCATGAAGCGTGGTGCCGGCAGCGTTTGTTGCCCATGCGCCTGCTGCTTTGCTGCCTGTTCGTCACCCCCCTGTCCGCTGCCGACTGGCCTGCCTGCCGCGGCGATGCCTCCCGCAGCGGATACACCGCCGAAGCCATCCCCAACCAGTTGCGCCAGCGCTGGGAGTTCCGTCTGCCGGCCGCGCCGAAACCGGCCTGGCCGACCTCGGATCGCATGGAGTATGACCTTGCCTTCCAGCCGATTGTGGTTGGGGATCTCGTCCTGTTTGGCAGTTCCGCGGACGACCAGGTCTATGCGCTCGACGCGTCCAGCGGGCGCATCCGCTGGCGGTATTTCAGCGGCGGTCCCGTTCGCTTTGCGCCGGTGGCCTGGAAGGACCGGGTCTTTGTCGCCAGCGATGACGGCTTCCTGCATGCGCTGGCCCTGGCCGACGGCCGGGTGCTGTGGAAACATCGCGCGGGACCGGATGGCAGACAGGTGCTGGGCAATGAGCGGCTCATCTCGCACTGGCCGGCACGTGGTGGTCCGGTGGTCTGGGAGGACAAGGTGTATTACAGCGGCGGCATCTGGCCGAGCGACGGCGTGTTCCTGCATGCCCTGGAGGCTGAGTCCGGTCGGCCGGTGTGGAGCAACAGCGAGACCGGTGGATTGTTCATGGCGCAGCCGCACGGCGGTGCCGAGGCGGCGAGCGGCGTGGCACCCCAGGGGTATCTGCTGGCCACGGCCGACTCGCTGATCGTCCCGACCGGTCGCGCCGTGCCGGCCGTTTTTGATCGGGCCGATGGCCGGCTGCGGTACTATCACCTGCAGAAAAACCAGCAGCGCGGCGGCACCCGCGCGCTTGTGAGCGAGGGCGGGTTTCTCAATGCCGGCTGTCTCTTCAACACGGCGACCGGGGATCTTGACCTGCAACTCGGACTCGGGGTGACCGTGGCCATTCCTGGTGGCATCGTGCGTGCCGAAGGCCGATCGCTGGCGACCTACCGCTGGCGCGAGGTCGAGAAGATTGATCGCAAGGGGGTGGCCGCCAAGGTGCGCACGCTCGTGCAGGACAAGCTCACACCGCTTGATGGGGAGGTTCTTGAATTCATCATCACCGGTCCCGAGGCGGTGATCGGTTTCGATGGACGGATCAGCGCGATCGACTACAACGGCCAGCGCACGCAGTGGTGGCAGCAGAAGGTGGAGGGCAGGGTTCTTGGCCTGGCGGCCGGCAACGGCCGGTTGGTGGCGACCACGGATCGCGGCGTCGTGTACCTGTTTGATGGCGACCCCACCCCGGTTCCGGCGCCAGAGCCGGCGGTGACCGTTGCTCCGGTTGGATCTGAGGCCCTGGCTGAGGCGAAGGCGGTGCTGGATGCTTCCGGCATCCGGGCCGGTTACGCAGTCCTGCTCGAGGCAGGGGAGCCCGATTTTGCCCTGGCTCTCGTGCAGCAGTCGGAACTTCACCTCATCGTGCAGGAGAGCGACGAGGCCAAGGCGCAGGCCGTCCGCCAGAGGGCAGTTGACGCCGGGGTTTATGGCACGCGATTGGCCGTGAGGGTTGGATTGCCGGAGGCGACGGACTTCCCCAAGCACTTTGCCAATCTGGTGATCTCGCCACGACAGGTCACGGCGGTCGTGCAGGCGGAGATGGAGAGGCTGCGCCGCCCCTATGGCGGCATCCTCTGTCATCGTGACGACCGGCGCATCGAGAAGGCGGGGGCACCCGCAGGCGCAGGGGAATGGACGCACCAGAACGGCAGTCCCGCCAACACGCTTTGTTCGGACGATGAACTGGTGAAGGGTAAACTGTCCATGTTCTGGTTTCGCGATGTCGACTTTGAAGTGGCCAACCGGCATGGCCAGGGGCCCGCACCGCTGGTTTCCCAGGGTTACATGGTCTCCAGCGGCGTGCACGGCCTGTGCTGCGTCGACGCCTACAACGGCCGCAAGCTCTGGGAGTTCGACGTCAAGAACCTGCTCGCGGACTACGATGGAATTCATCACGATGTTGGCATTGGCGACACCGGGGGGCCGTTCTGCCTAGGTGGCGACTCGGTCTATGTGAAGAGTGGCAACCGCTGTCTGCGCATTGAACTCGCCACCGGTCGCCTGCTGCGTGAGTTCAACACGCCGGTGCCGGCCGACGCCGCCAATCGCAACTGGGGCTATCTCGCCCACGACCACGGCCTGCTTTTTGGTTCGGTGGAAAACGCCGCGCACAACGTCAGTCCACGCTATCAACTCAGCCAGTTGCGCACGGAGTCGGTGCGGTTCTTTGCCATGGATCCTGAAACAGGCGAGGTGAAGTGGAGCTATGTCCCGAAGGGATCCATTCGCCACAACGCCATCGCGATGACGGGCGGCAGGGTTTATTTGATCGACCGGCCTCTGGTCGAGGCCGACCGGGTCATCAATCCGCGACGCGATGGCAAGCCGGGCCCCAAACTGGCGCACGATGCGGTGCCGGAGGGAACCTTGCTGGCTCTTGACGCGGTCACGGGGCGGGAACTCTGGCGCAACACGGACGGCATCTGGGGAACCCAGTTGGCGGTCAGTGGGAAGCACGGCGTGCTGCTGATGAACTACAAGGCGGTCCGGCACAATTTCTTCGAGCTGCCTTCCGAGGTTGGGGGGCGACTCGCGGGGTTTGACGCCGCCTCCGGTCGCAGGCTCTGGGATCAGGACGCGAAGTATCAGACCCGGCCGCTGATCAACGACAACGCCATCTATGCCCAGGGCGGCGCCTGGGATCTGAAGACCGGTTCACCGCTCGACTGGGAAATGCAGCGCTCCTACGGCTGCGGGCAGATCTCGGCGAGTCGCAATCTGCTGCTGTTCCGTTCGGCGACGCTGGGCTACATTGACCTGACTCGCAGCGAGGGCACGGAGAACTACGGCGGCATCCGCCCGAGTTGCTGGATCAACGCCATCCCCGCCTCGGGTCTCGTGCTGGTGCCGGATGGTTCGTCCAAGTGCCACTGCAGCTATCAGATGAAGGCCTGGTTTGCCCTGCAGGGCGAGTGAGCTGGCTTCAATCCGTCTCACGCACGATTTCCAGCCCGCATAGCAGGGTTTCGCCCTCGCTAGGTGTCAGGCTCAGTTGCAGCGTGCCGTCGCTGACGGGGACGCCGCTGGCAGTGTGGGTCTGTGCCGTTCTCTCGCTGGGCCGGCAGTTCGCAAGCACGGTCTGGCCCTGCAGGGTGACGTCGAAGCGGCGGTTGGCGGCATCGGGTGCCGCAAAGATGAGTTTGACCGTGTAGCGGCCGTTCTTCAGGCCGGTCAGCCTTGCGTTGCGCAGCCCCCTGACCCCGCTGGCGGCCACCCAGGGCCAGCCCTCGCCGGACTGCATCCACAGGGAATGCTGGTAGAAGGTTTCGGGTTGCGCGGGTTCGGTGGTGAAGTCGACCTCGGGAGAAGGGCCGCCAACGCTGGGGAAGTCGAGCCAGAGGGTGCCGTCGCGGGTTTTGCGGTCGCCGGGTGCGCCGAAGTTCAGGCCGAGACGCTGGATCTTCCCGTTCAGTGATTCCTTGCTGGAGGCACCCCAGACCGCCCACTGTTCGAAGGTCTCCGGCATGCCGTGCAGGGCCAGTCCCATCGGCAGAGGATAGCTGCAGGTGCAGCCCTCGTAGAAGTAAGGAACGTTGAGGATGCCGCCGGCCGGCACCACGCTGTTGGTGCAGCCGCTGCGCGGGCCGCTGATGTGGATGGTGCCACTCTCGACCTTCTTGTCGTAAAACGCCGCCGTGCCGCTGCGGAAGGTGTAGATGCCGCCGTAATCGAAGCCACCGTCGCAGCCGTAGCTTTTCGGAAACACACGCGGCTCCTCCTCCAGCGTCAGCGGATTGACGCGCAGGCCCGCCCTGGGTTGGCCGGGCGACCAGTCATTCGTCTGCGCCGGCGGCCGGTATTGCGCCGGCTGGATGGTTTCCTGGTCAACGCTGCCGAACCTCGCGCGCAGCTCGGGCTGTTCGTATTCGTCGAGCACGCGGCCCGTGTAGATGTCGCTGAACACGGGGGACTGCAGGCGGTAGTCGACCTTGCCCTTGCGATTCGAGGCATCGAGCCAATCCTTGTCGGCGGTGATCATGACCCCGTCGACGACCTTCGGTTGCGGTGAGCGCTTGAAGTTGCTGAGCGCGTCATCAAACCAGAGCACACCGAGCGGGGCCTGCACGAGGGCGTCCTCGCTGGTTTTCCAGTCGGCCAGGTAGTTCGTGCTGCCATCAAGCGCGCCGCGGGTGTGGAGAAGCTTGCCGTCGGGTCCGACCACCCTGCCGCCCATGGGCCGGAGGGTGTGCAGGAAGGGTTCATGACCGCCCTCCAGGGCGAAGATCACGCTGGCGAAGAAGGGCGGCAAGTCACCGGGTTGCAGCGTGGACAGGTCAAACACGCTGGCGCGCTCGCCATACAGCCCTGCAGTCGTCAGGCGCTGCCGCGCCTCCGCATCTTCCGCGAGGATGACCAGATGCAGTTGGCTGTGGTGGAGCAGGGATTCGATCAGGCCGGGAGTGTTGGGACCGACCATGAGGGCGTAGCCCCGTTCGCTGCCAGCCGCATCAAGGGCGGCTTTGGCGAGTTCCCCGAGCTTTTTCTGAACCGGTGTTTCCCGTCGCCACTGCTTCGCTTCGCCCTTGCCGGCACTCAGGGCGCTGAGCACGCCGTCTTGGCTGACGACGAACACTTTGTCATCGGCCAGGATGACACTGTGGGCGTTGGCGAAGCGGTCGAAGGCGACTTCCGCTCCGGCGGCGAACAGGCGGCGCTGAATGCCCGGCAGGCCTTCGGCGCGGGGTTTGTCCTCGTGGCGCTTGGTGCTGACCGCCTCGTCAAAGAGCAGGCCGCGGCGCTTGAGCTTGAGGGCCTCCTGCTCTGCCGGGGTCGATGCAAACCAGCCTCCGGTCAGCCGGCCGGCCGAGGGCAGTTCGAACTCCTTGATGACGCCGGTTTTGAGGTCGAGCCGGGCCGGGTAGGCGGTGCTGCAGGGAACCACCAGGTCCTCGTCGTCGATGAGCAGATATCCCTGCGGTGCCAGTCCGCCCATGGCCTCGGTCTGGTGTGGGTGCACGCCATAGAGGTGGGAACCGCGGTCGTTGCGCCAGAGTTCGGCACCAGTGGCGGCGTTCCAGCAAAAAACGAAGGTGCCTTCGATCGGCCAGACACCGGCGGCAAAATAGACGCGGCCGTCCTTGGCGACCGGTCCGCCGCGGATCGGCCAGACCGAGATCAACCGCTGGTTGCCGAGCAGGCGCCTTCCGGAGGGAACCGCGCGTTTGGACCAGACTCTGCTGCCGTCGCTCAGCCGCACGCAGCGCACAACACCGTCATCGGAACCAAAGATGGCGGTGTCGCCGACAATGACCGGGGCGAAGCGCACGGGGCCGTCGGCCAGGGCACGCCAGTGCTCCGCGCCGGTGTCGGTGTCAAAGGCGATGACACAGTCTTCCCGGGAACTGCCGACGAGCAGGACCTTGCCTGCGACCACCGGTTCGTAGCCGCGATCAAACTGCAGGCGTGGCTCGCGATAGGCCGGCCGCACGGGGGGCAACTCACGACTCCAGAGCAAATCGAGATGCCCGGGCAGTGGCTGTGAAGTGGCGGCCGTGCGACCGGGATCATGGCGCCACATGGGCCAGTCGGCCGCCTGCAGGCTGGTGGCGAGGAGAAATCCGATGAAATAACGAGTCATGAACGGCTTAACCTACGGCATGAGATGGCGGATGCTTTGCCGGGCCGGTGCTTTTGCGGTGCTCTTCGGGGCGGCCGGGCTGCAGGCTTGCCAGGTCCCGGTCTTCCGCTATGCGCTCGAGCACTGGCAGCCGGCGGCTTGGCGCGTCCGCATGCCGGAAACCGCCCTCGACGAGGCTGCTGCAGGACAGGCCAACGTTGAGCTCGAACGGGTGGCCGGTGATGGGCACCTGGAGTTGCGCGTGCCGGAGGGGGAAGGGGATGAGAAACCGGTCTGGTTGGCCGAGGCGGATGCGGCGCATTGGAGGATGTTGCTGGATTCTCCGGTGCGGCGCGAACTGTCTCGACGCCTGCTCGCCGGCGAGTCGGCGGTCTGGCTGCTGCTGGAATCCGGCGACGTCGCCAAGGACGAGGCGGCTGCGACCGTCCTTGCGCAGGCGCTTGAGACAGCGCAGGCGGATTTGAAACTGCCCGAGGGCGTGGTGACACGGGCGCAGTTGGACGAACCCGGTCGGGCCAGCCCGCGCGACCCGTCGGATGTTCTGCACTCCGACCTGCCGCTGCGCCTTGCCTTCTCCGTGCTTCGCGTCAAACGGGAGAACTCTGCCGAGGAAGTGCTGCGGTCGATGCTGCTGCGCCTGGAGCCCGATCTCCAGGACTATCTTCAGGAGCCCATGGTCTTTGCGGTGTTTGGTCGGGGTCGCGCGTTGGAGCCCCTGATTGGCCGGGGCATCCACGCCGACAACGTGCGTGAGGCGGCCGCCTACTTGTGCGGTGCCTGTTCCTGCGAGATCAAGGAGCAGAATCCCGGCATGGACCTGTTACTGGCAGTCGATTGGTCGTCCGTGGACCAGGCGCCGAAGCCGGAGCCGGTGCGGGTGGAACCGCAGGTGGCAACGCCGCACGCCAGTGGGAGGCCCGGCCGCTGGGTGGCGCTCTTCGGGGCGGCTGTGCTGCTGGCGGCCGGTTTCCGCTGGTTGCGCCGCTAGCGGTTTCGACCCACGGGCATTTGACATGAAGGCTCCATGCCGACGCCGCGTAGGTATCCGTCCATGACGTCCCTTGCCCAGCCCACCCGCCGCCACTTCCTGCATGCCAGCTTGACCGCCCTGGCTGCTGGGACTGTCCGCGGGCAGGCCGACGATGGCTTTCCGCCGACGCGGGTCATCACCCGCGGTCCCGGCCATCACTGGTTTGGGTATTATGACAAGCTGCAGTTCGATCCGACGAACCGCTTCGTGCTCGGCATGAAGGTCGATTTCGAGCATCGCTCCCCGGAGGCGGACGACGTCATCGAAGTGGGCATGGTGGACCTCGGCGACAAGGATCGCTGGATACCGCTGGGCACCAGCCGGGCCTGGAACTGGCAGCAGGGCTGCATGCTGCAGTGGATCCCCGGCACCGAATCCAGGGTGATCTGGAACGATCGTGAGCAGGATCGGTTTGTCAGTCACATCCTGGATGTGAAGACGGGCGACAAGCAAACGCTGCCCAGCCCGGTTTATGCACTCAGTCCGGATGGCCGCGAGGCGGTTTCCTGCGACTTTTCCCGGGTGGCCGACTGTCGGCCGGGCTACGGCTATGCCGGCATTCGCGACCGCTTCTTTGACATCATGGCGCCGGCGGAAAGTGGCATCACCCATGTCGACTTGGAGACCGGGACCGCGAAGCTCATCCTCTCGCACGAGCAGCTGGCTCAAACGGGTGAGGTCATCGACAACCATCCGACCTCGAAACATCACGCCTACCACCTCCTGTGCGGTCCGGACGGCCAGCGTTTCATCCTGCTGCACCGCTGGACCCAGCCGAAGGGTGGTCATTTGACCCGGCTGATCACCGCGGCCATGGACGGCTCGGACCTGCGCATCGTCATCCCCAACGGCTACGCCTCGCACTTCATCTGGCGCGACCCGAAGCACATCCTCTCCCAGGCGAAGGGCTGGCTTGGCAACGAGAACTGGGGCAATTTCCTGTTTGAGGATCGCGACTCCGGCATCGTCGGGGAAGTCGGCCGGGGCGTGCTGGATTCCGGCGGACACTTCAGTTACCTGCGCGGCAACCAGTGGCTGGTCAGCGACACCTATCCCAAGGGCGTGCGGCGCCTGCAGACCCCTCACCTCTACCACATCGCCGGCAATCGCCGCTTTGACCTTGGGCATTTTCCGCAGCCGCCGGATTACAAGGGCGAGTGGCGGGTGGACACCCACCCGCGGTTAAGCCGCGACGAGGCCTGGGTCTGCGTGGACGCGCCGCATGCCGGTCAGGGGCGGCAACTGCACCTCATCGACATTCGTGGCGTGACGGGTTGAGGTGCCAGCTCGGGCTTGCATTGGCCGCCCGCCGCGTGCTTCATGCGGCCGATGACCCACGAGAACCGCCTGATCCTGCCCTCCCTGCTTGCCGCCGACTGGTCCAACATCGCCGCCGAGGTGAAACGGGCCGAGGACGCAGGTGCCCAGTGGCTGCATCTCGACGTCATGGATGGCAATTTCGTGGACAACATTTCCTTTGGCCCGCAGATGGTGCAGACCGTGCGCAAGCTCACGCGCATGTATATGGATGTGCACCTCATGATCCACCGTCCGGATCACTACCTGGAGCGCTTTCTCAAGGCTGGCGCCGACAACATCACGATTCATGCCGAAGCGCGTTACGACAGCTCCGTGGCTGAAACCCTCGGGCGCATCCGTGCGGCCGGCCGCCACTGTGGCCTGGCCCTGCACCCTGACACGCCCTTTGAGGCGGCGCTGCCTTACGTTGCCGACATTGACCTGCTGTTGGTGATGACCGTGGTGCCGGGTTTTGGCGGTCAGCCCTTCATGGAGAAGGAAACCATGCCCAAGCTGGCGGCCGCGCGTGACCACCGCGCCGCGCATGGGCTCAAGTATCACCTTGAGGTGGATGGCGGCATCTACACTCACACGGCTCCCATTGCCCGCGACTGCGGTGCCAACCTTTTCGTCTGCGGCACCTCCGCCTTTGGTCCTGCCAACATGGGGGAAGCCATGGCGGGACTGCAGGCCAGCGTCGCTTGAATCCGGGTTGACCCTGCCGGCACCCTCGCCAACGCTTCGGCGTGCCGCACGAACCCGTCCTGACCGACCGTGTGCGCTTGCGCTCCAACCAGTGGCGCAAGCTGCGATCGATTGTCCTGAATCTCGCCACGACGGACGGATTTTATGCGCGAAAGTTCAAGGCCGCCGGCCTGCGCGTCACCTCATTGAACCGGATCGATGACTTTGCCGCCCAGGCTCCCTTCACGACCAAGGAGGAATTGTTGGCCGACCGCCTGGCGCATCCGCCGTTTGGCAGCAACCTGACCCGGCCGCCGGCCCACTACACGCGCTTTTGCCAGACCAGTGGCACCAGCAGCGGTCAGCCGATGGCCTGGCTCGACACGCCGGAGAGCTGGGAGGCCATGCTCGCCTGCTGGCGCCGGGTCTATGAGGCGGCCGGTCTGGTCAAGGGGCTCGACCGCGTCTTTTTTGCGTTCTCCTTTGGTCCGTTCCTCGGGTTTTGGACCGCCTTCGAGGCGGCGACACGCGACTACCTGGCCTTGCCGGGCGGCGGGCTGTCCAGCCAGGCACGGCTGGAACTGATGGCCCGCTGCGGCGCCACCGTGCTCTGCTGCACACCCACTTATGCATTGCGCCTGGGGGAGATGATTGGCGAGGCCAGCGGCGTGGAGCGCCTGTCGCTGCGCATCAGCAAGGTCCTTGTCGCCGGCGAACCCGGCGGCTGCATTCCCGAGGTGCGTGCCCGGCTGGAGAAACTCTGGGATGCCCGTGTCTATGATCACCACGGCATGACCGAGGTCGGCCCGGTGAGCTATGAGAGCACGGATCTACCGGGCTGCCTCCAGGTCATCGAGGAGGCGTACTACGCCGAAGTCATCGATCCGGCCACCGGTCGCGAAGTCGACGAGGGTGCCGAGGGCGAACTCGTTCTGACCACCCTGGATCGCGGAGCCTGTCCGCTGCTGCGCTACCGGACCGGTGACTGGGTGCGCAAGGGCTACCACCACAACCGCCTTGTCCTTGAGGGCGGCGTGCTCAGCCGCATCGATGACATGATTGTCGTTCGCGGCGTCAACGTCTACCCGAGTGCGGTCGAGGCGGTCGTGCGACGTTTTCCCGAAGTGGACGAGTTTCTCGTTGAACAGCGCAGGGTCGACGCCATGGACGAGATCAGTCTGGTCGTGGAGGCATCGGAGGCGAGGGCCAGGAACCTGGCCAAGCGCCTGGAGGCACGCTTGCGCGACACCTTCTCCCTGCGCATGCCCGTGAGGTTGGTCGAGCCCGGCACGCTGCCTCGCCACGAGTTCAAGGCCCGCCGCTGGCGCGTGCTCGACTGAGTCATCCATTTTCATTTTCGTTCCCTTCACCATGTCCCTCATCGCCCTCTCCGACGTCAGCAAATCCTACCGTGAACCCGGAGGCGCGAGTCTGCCGGTCCTGCGCGGTGTCAGCCTGGAAATCGCGGCAGGCGAGGCGGTCGCCATCGTCGGCCCCTCGGGCTGCGGCAAGAGCACCCTGCTCAATGTCATCGGCACCCTCGACACGCCGGATTCGGGTCGCTACGTGCTCGATGGCGAGGAGGTGTCGCAGTGCAGTGCCGAGCGCCTGGCGGCGCTGCGCGGTGAAAAGATCGGGTTCATCTTCCAGCTTCACCACCTCATGCCGCAGTGCACGGCGCTCGAAAATGTGCTGCTTCCAACGCTGGCGCTGGCGGCGCGACCGGATGCCGCCCGCGTCCGTACCCGAGCCGCGGAACTGCTCGAGTCTGTAGGATTGGGCGGACGTCTGAACGGCAAACCCGCGGAACTCTCGGGCGGCGAGCGCCAGCGCGTGGCGGTCGTGCGCGCCCTCATCAATGAGCCAAGGTTGATTCTCGCGGATGAACCGACCGGCGCACTCGACGAACACAATGCCGAGAGCCTGACCGGCCTGCTGCTCGATCTCTGCCGCCGCTCCGGCGCCACCCTGGTCATGGTCACCCATCACCCCGCGCAGGCGGCCCGCATGGATCGCACCCTGCGCCTGCATGAGGGACGGCTGCTGAAGGACTGAGTTGATGCCGACTGTGTCTTTTTCGTCACCCGAATCGGCTTTGGTTTTCGGGGTTTTCCGGCACCTGTCGAAGCGTGCCTCCCTTACGCTTCATTTTTGTCACATGGCTCTGCACCGGATGCTTGTCCGCCACGGCTGAAACGGCCGCTGTCAAGGCGACCCAGGACTATCTGGCGCTCTCACGCGACCTGCTGGGCAAATACTACGAGACCCAAAAGCTGCTTGCCAATGAGGAGGCGGATTGGAAGACCGGCCGTGACATTCTCGACAGCCGCCTGGCGCTGCTGGAGGCTCAGTTGAAGGAGCTGGCCGAGAAAACGGCCGAGCAGTCCAAGAACATCAGATCCAACGACACGGAGCGCGGCAAGCTGGAGGTGCAGAACCGCGAGCTTGGCGAGACCCAGGACGTGCTGGCAGATCGTCTCGGCAAGCTGGAGGCGCGGGTGCACGCCCTCTGGCCGCGCCTGCCGGTCTACCTCAAGGACAAGCTGCAGGGGCAGTATGAACGCCTGCCGGCCGCCGGCCTGCCGGCTGCGGACATCAAGCTTTCCAGCGGCGAGCGCATGGTCAACGTGCTCGTCATCCTGAATGAGGTGAACAAGTTCCACGGCGACATCGTCGTCGTCAACGAACGCCGCAAGGTCGCCGGCGACCGCGAGATTGAAGTGCGCGTCATCTACTTTGGCCTGTCGGCGGGTTACTTTGCCGGCAGCGGTGAAACGGCGGATGTCGGCGGCTTGCTCCTGCCCGGACCCGCTGGCTGGGAGGCTGTGGAGGATGCGGCCATTGCCCCCCTTGTCGATGAAGTGATCGCCATGCAAAAGGGCGAAAAAGTTGCCGGCTTCGTGCCGCTGCCAGTGCAGGTGCGCTGATTGTCTTGACCGCGAATCCCTCTCGTCATGCGTTTGTTTCTCCGCCTTATCCTTCTGCTTGGCACCACTGCCGCCGCCCAGACGGCGCCGCCGCTCGCCGGCGTGGCCGACGATTTTCAGAAACGCCTGGATGCCGCCACCAGGCAGCTCGCCGAGGCGCGCACCCGCATTGAAGCGGAAAAGGTGCCGCTGACGCGGCGCCTCAACGAGATGGATGACAAGGTCATCGAGGCACGCAAGGAGTATGACCGTGTCCTGCGCCTGGCCGACTCCCGGCAGCTCGACCTCACCAACCTGCGCGCCCAGATCAAGTCGAGGGAGGACCAGTCAAACTACGTTGCCAACGCGATCGACGAATTTGTGCGGAACCTCGAGTCGCGTCTGCACATCGCCGAAGTGCAGCGTCATGGCGATGTGCTGACGGCGAAGAAGAATGCCGCGAACAATGCCAACCTCGATGCCGTTGCCCGGCTTGGGGCACGGCTCGACCTGCTGGACCTGGCCCTGGACCGCATCGACGATGCGCTCGGCGGCGCCGTCTTTGCGGGATCGGCCGTGGAGGCCAAGAGCGGCGTGGTTTCCGGGGGCAAGTTCCTGGTGATGGGACCGCTGGCCTTCTTTGCCGCCGACGACGGCAAGCAGGCGGGCCTCGCCGATCTGCGCCTGGGCAGCAACGAGCCCGCCATTCTCACCCTGCCGGCGGAAGCGCACCCGGAGCACATCGTCGTCACCCTGGCCGAGGGCAAGGGTCGCGTGCCGGTGGATGCCACACGTGGATCCGCCTTCAAGGTGGAGGAAACCAAGATGACCGTCTGGCAGGAGTTCCTCAAGGGCGGACCGGTGATGTGGCCGATCGGCGGCCTCGGTGCCGTCGCGGTTCTGGTCGGTCTCGTGAAATGGCTCCAACTCGCCCTCGTGCACCGGCCCGGCCATGAGTTGGTCGGTCGTTTCCTCGGGCATCTGGACGCCGGCCGATTCCAGGAGGCCGGAGCCATCGTCAAACGCAACGGCGGTCCCGTCGGTCGGATGCTCAACGCCGTGGTGCAGCATTACCGCGATCCCGCCTCCATGCTGGAGGAGGCGATGTTCGAGCGGGTACTTGACGCCAAGACCCGGCTCAACGCCTACATTCCCTTCATCAAGATCGCCGCCGCGGTCGAGCCGCTGCTCGGCCTGCTCGGTACGGTCACCGGCATGATCAACACCTTCAAGCTGATCACCGTTTTCGGCACTCAGGACGCATCCACCTTCTCCTCCGGCATTTCCGAGGCGCTGCTCACCACGGAGTGGGGTCTCATCACAGCCATTCCCTGCCTGCTCATGGCCGCCTTCCTCGCGCGCCTGTCACGCGCCGCGCTCGACGACATGGAAAAACTCGCCGTGCGGATCATGAACCATCGCAACGCGCGCGACCTCGTCGGCACGCCGCCGACCCCGTCGGATTCCGCGACGCCCGAGGCGCCTGGAGCCCTGCCGGTGCCCGCCGTGTGAACCCCGGTGTTCCGTCATGATTCACCTTGCCTCCCTGCTCTCCGACTGGGCCGCCGCCCTGCCCGAGGGGGGGCGCGCCTACCTCGAGAGCGTGCGCGACCTCTGGCAGGCCGGTGGCTGGGGCATGATCCCGCTCGCGGCCACGGCCTTCGTTCTCTATGCGAAGTGCGGCGACATGTTCTACACCTTCTTCCTCATCCGCTACCGCCAGCGGCGTTACTTTGGCGGCCGCGAGCTGGTGGCCCGGCTCGGTGCCGACAGCGCCGCCTCCCTCTCGGCCTATCGCAGCGCCCAGCGCTATCTGGATTTCCATGAGGTGCGCCTGCGCGACGGAGCTGGATATGACGACGTCATGGCCGCCTTTGAGGAACTCCGTGCGCATGAGTTGCCGCCGCTCGACCGCGACCTCAAGTTCATCACCGTCGCCATTGCCGCAGCACCGCTCTGGGGATTGCTGGGCACGGTCACGGGCATGCTCACGACCTTCGACGGCCTTTCCAAGGGCGGGGGTGGCGAGAAGACGATGAACGTCGTCGCCGGTGGCATTTCCGAGGCGCTCATCACCACCGAGACCGGTCTCATGATCGCGCTGCCGGGCTATTTCCTCCACTACCTGCTGAGCGGACGGCGGGCCAGGTTCGAGGCTTTCATCGAGCACCTGCAGAACGCCTGCGGCCAGCGCGTGCTCAAACGCAAAAAAACCCCCGTCTGATTCCCCACCATGGCCAGAAAATTCGGCAGCTCCAGCGACGGCGAAGAGGACGCGGCGATCGACATCTCGCCCCTCATCGACTGCATTTTCATCCTGCTCATCTTCTTCATCGTCACCACGACCTTCGTCGAGGAGACCGGCATCGAGGTGGACAAGCCGCAGGCGGCCTCGGCCAGTGACCTGGAAAAGCAGAGCGTCATGATCGCGGTGACTTCCGAGGGGCAGATCGTCTATGGAGGCAAGGAAATCGGCATGAACGGCGTGCAGCCCACCGTGCGCCGCTTCGTCGAAAAGGAGGAGAGCACGCCGGTCATCATCCAGGTCGATGAAAAGGCGCCCTCCGGCCTGTTCGTCCGCGTCATTGACGAGGCCAAGCTCGGCGGTGCCCTGAAGGTTTCCGTCGCCACCCGCAAGTAGTTCCGCCCGATCCCAGCACGCATGCCTGCCATCCATCCGGAAGCCATCGCCGACCGCCGCAAGGGCCGCGGTCCGTGGGTGCTTGTGCAGCTGCTGTTCATGGCCGCCTATGGCACCGGCCTGACGGTTTTCGTGTTCGGGGTCATTCCCTACCTGCAGATTGTCACCGGTGGTGCCAAGAAGGACATGCTGGTACGCAGTGTCGCCGCCATCACCGCCCCGCCGCCGCCGGATTCACTGCTCGACGAACCGCCGCCGCCCCCGGATGCCCCCGAGGAACCGCCGCCCGAAATGCAGCCGCCCCCGGATCTCGGTCCCGCCTCGCTGGACCTTGGCGGTCCGGTCGGTGGCGGTGGCGCCGCCATGCCAGGCAACTTTGGAAGCGGTGCCATGGCCGGCGCAATGGCCAACTTCAGCCTTGGGGAGATGGGGCAGAAACCGCGGCCCGTGCATCAGGTGCAACCGCGCATTCCCGCCAACCTGCGCAGCGCCACCGGCCGTATCGAGGTCGAATTCGTCGTCGATGTTCAGGGCCGCGTGCAGAGCCCGCGGGTCGTCAGCAGTTTCAACGCCGCCCTCAACGAACCGGTGCTTACCGCCATCAAACAGTGGCGCTTCGAAGCCGGTCAGCGCGGCGGTAAGCGTGTCGCCTACAAGACCAAGATGCCCTTCAAATTCGGTCCTTGACCCCTTTTGCCATGATCCTTCGCCTCTCCCTCCTTGGACTCCTCAGCGTCGCCAGCCTCGCCGCAGCACCGGCCTCCGTCTGGGACAATCCGGCGTTTCAAAAGCGTCTGCTCGGCAGCTTCGGTTTCAGCAGCGACGTCGAGCCGCCCATGTCTGAAAACGAGCGGAGTGATTACGAGCAGATTCTGCCGCTGTTCAAGGACGAGCCGGACCAGGCTCTGCAATACCTCGAAAAGCTGCGCGCCCTGCCGGGCAGCAGCGCCCGCTTCGACTTCCTCATCGGCAACCTGCACTTCCAGAATGACCGCAAGGCGCAGGCCGCGGCTGATTTCATCAAGGCTCTGGAAAAATTCCCCGATTACCGGCAGGCACACGCCAACCTCGCCATTTTGTATGCCCAGGCCGGCCGGCACCAGGAGGCCGTGCGGCATTTCGCCGAAGCGATTCGCCTGGGGGCTGCCGACTCCACCCAGTACGGCCTGCTGGGCATCTCCCATCTGGAACTGGAGAACTTCACCGCCGCCGAACAGGCCTTTCGCCTCGCCATGGTCCTGGGTCCCGACGTCAAGGACTGGCAGACCGGTCTGGTGCGCGCCCTTTACCTGCAGGAGCGTTTCGCCGAGGCCGCTGTCCTGCTCGAGCGCATGATTCAGGAGAACCCGGCCGATGACAGCCTGTGGAGCCTGCAGGCCAGCGCTCATCTGGGTCGCAAGGACTTGCTGGCCGCCGCCGCCAACTACGAGGTGCTCGACCGCATGGACAAGCTGCAGGCCGCCCAGCTTTCGACCCTGGGCGACATCTACGTCAACGAGGGGCTGCTGGAGGCCGCTGCCGACGCCTACCTGCGCGCCCACTCGAAGTCCGGGGGAGGCGATCTGGGAGTGCCCTTGCGCGCCGCCGAAGTGTTGCTCGCCAAGCAGGGATATCAGGCAGCCCGCCAGATGTTGCAAGAGCTCGGGGCAGGGGAGGAGAAACTCAGTCCGGCCGACCAGCTGCGTGTGTTGAAGCTTGAGGCACGCATCGGCATGGCCGAGGGACGGGAGGAGGAAGCGGCAAAGCTGCTTGGCCGCGTCGCGGAACAGGATCCGCTCGATGGTGAGACCCTGCTGCTGCTCGGCGGTCACCACCAGAAGGAGGGGCGCATGGAAAAGGCCGCCTTTTATTATGAGACCGCCGGCAATCTTGAGGCCTTTGAGGCGGATGCCAAGGTGCGCCTGGCCCAGTTGTATGCCGGTTCGGGCAAGTATGCCGAAGCCATTCCGCTGCTCAAGCGCGCCCAGGAGCTGAAACCTCGCGACACCGTCGGCAAGTTTCTCGAGGACCTGGAGCGCTTCCTAAAGAGCCGCCGCTGAGGCAAACCCCGGGCGCAGGATCGTCCCGCCGAATGCCAATTGACAGTCGGGAAAACCGGGCGCATCGGCGTCCGTATCTCTAAGGACGCGCAGGCGTCCTCCCCCTCCTGTCTGCCATGCTTCGCCCCCTCACGCTGCTATTCCTTGCCACCGCCACCGCCTTCGCCGCCGAACGCGGTCAGGAGGGGTTTGAACAGAAGATCCGGCCACTGTTGGAACACTATTGCTACGACTGTCATGCCGATGGCGTGGACAAGGGTGATTTCACCTTCGACAAGCACCCGGACTACGCGTCGCTGCGCCGCGACCTGAAGTTCTGGGACCATGTCCGCCAGCAGCTGGTGACCCATGTCATGCCGCCGGAAAAGAAGCCGGCCCCGAACCTGCAGGAGCGCGACGACCTGGTGGCCTGGATTGACGATGCGGTTTTCTGGTTTGATCCCGCCCGGCCCGACCCCGGGCATGTCACCTGGCGCCGTCTGAATCGCAACGAATACAACAACACCGTGCGAGACCTGCTCTTTGTGGACTCGCGACCGGCCCGGGAATTCCCGCCGGACGACACGGGTTACGGCTACGACAACATCGGCGATGTGCTGAGCCTTTCGCCCATGCTGATGGAAAAGTATCTGCGTGCGGCTCGCGGCGTCGCCGAGGACGCCATGGTGGCCGGAGACGGCAGCCATGCGGATGTGGAGGTGCCCGGCCGGCGCTTTTACCGCAGCAAGGGCGAGACGCGCGAGGAGGGCAATCTGCGCTGGTTTACCAGCAACGCCGAGGCCGCCATCCAGGTCAACGCCCCGGCTGAGGGCGAGTACACCCTGCTCCTGAACGCCGCCGCCACCGCGGCGGGCAACGAGCCGGCCAAGATCGCCCTGCGCATCGGCGGCAAGGAGGTTTCCACCTACGACATCACCACCGGCTGGAAGGGCGCCGAGGGACCCTGGCAGACCATCCGCCAGACCGTCCACCTGAAGGCGGGCGACAACAAGGTGGCGGTCGCCTTCCTCAACGATCACAGCGAGCCGCAGCATGCCGATCCGGCCAGGCGCGACCGCAATGTCGTGCTTGCCGGCCTCGCCCTCAAGGGGCCGCACCATCTGCTCGCCCCGCGCGGCAGCCGCTTCGTGCGCTGGCTGCTCGGCGACAAGCCGGCCGGCCTGCCCTTCCTGCAGCTCACCGGCGAGGATTTTGACAAGGGCGAGGGTGTCTCGAGTCGCGACACCGGCGGCATCCTGCTCGCCAGCAGCGGCTACGTGAAGCACCCGCTGCGCCTGACGGCCGCCGGCAAGTATAGGCTCACTGCCAAGGCGGGAGCCCAGCAGGCGGGCGATGAGCCGGCCAAGTTCGAGGTCCGCCTCGCCGGCCGCACCATCGGTGCCTTCGCCGTCACGGCAAAGAACCAGGCGCCGCAGTTCTTCAGCTTCGAGGCCGACCTGCCTGCCGGGGCCCACGAACTGCAGATCTGGTTCCTGAATGATTTTTACAACGCCGAGACCAAGGAGGATCGCAACCTCTGGGTGCACCAGTTCCGCATTGAGGGCCCCCGCAACGTCGAGGCCGGCATCACCGCTGCCGAGGTGCCTGCCCTTGTCGAAAAAATGGGCACCCGGCTGTTCCGCCGCCCGCTGCGCGCCGAGGAGGCGCAGAAGTGGCGCGACTTCGCCGCGCTGGCGCTGAAGGAGGGCGAAAAGCCGCTCGGCGCCCTGCGCTTCACCCTGGAGGGCCTGCTTGCCTCGCCCGCCTTCCTGTTCCGCGCCGCGCCCGAGCCGGCCGGTGAGGCGGTGCACGGGGCCGCGCCCATTGATGAATTCAGCCTGGCCAGCCGTCTCGCCTACTTCCTGTGGTCGGCCCCGCCCGACGACACTCTGCTGCAGCTGGCTGGCAAAAACGAACTGCGCGCCAACCTGCATGCCCAGGTGCGGCGCATGCTGGGCGACTGGCGTGCAACCTCCTTCACCGAGAACTTTGCCGGCCAGTGGCTGCAGTTGCGCGACATGGATATCGTCGCCCCCGATACCCGGGCCTTCCCCGAGTGGCGAGGCGACCTGGCCTCCAGCATGAAGCGCGAGAGCCAGACTTTCTTCGAATACATCCTCAAGGAAAACCGCAGCATGCTCGAGTTCCTCAACGCCGACTACACCTTCCTCAACGCCAAGCTGTCGAAGTGGTATGGCATTGGCGAGGTGAAGGGCGACAAGTTTGAAAAGGTCTCGCTGACCGGCACCCCGCGCGGCGGCATTCTGACGCAGGGCAGTGTTCTGACCCTGACCTCGGGGCAGACGCGCACCTCGCCGATCAAGCGCGGCAAGTTTCTGCTGGAAAACATCCTTGGCATGCCGCCGCCTCCCGCCCCTGGTGGTGTGCCACCCCTTGATGAGGGCAAGGTTAGCCGCTCCAGCCAGACGCTGCGCGAGCAGTTTGCCAAGCATCGCGAGCACATCTCCTGCGCCGGTTGCCATGCCTTCCTCGACCCGATGGGCTTTGCGTTTGAAAACTACGACGCCGTCGGCCGCTGGCGCGATAAGGACAAGAAGAATCCGGTGGATGCCACCGGCCGGCTCGTGCGTGGCCAGGAGTTCAGGGATCTCGCCGAACTGCGCGGCATCCTGGCACGCGACATGACCGATGATTTCACCCGCAACCTCGCGGAGAACCTGCTGACCTATGCCCTGGGACGCGGTCTTAGCTACAGCGACAAGCCGGCGGTGGCGGAGATTGTTCGGCGCACCCTTGCCGCGGACCACAAGTTCCAGGACATGATCCTGGCGGTCTGCGACAGCGTGCCCTTCCAGAAGATGCGTGTCGGCAATTGGTCGGCAGACTGAGGGACTGCTGCTAGGGTAAAAGGGTAAACATATGGCCGGTGACTTCCCGTGCGATTCTTTGCAAACTTAGTCTCGAAGTGGAGCATGGAATTTGGACAGAATTTTAGCATAATCAGGTTGCTGTTTTGCTTGGTGAGGATGGTGGTAGTTCGTGTTGCTGGCCCGGGTTTCGGTGATTGAGCACCTGGGGTGGGCCCTGGAGATTGCATTGTGGATCCAAGCCTGGATCTTCTTCTTGGCGTGTTCCAAGGAGACGAATCGTTGCCACCAGCACAGCTCCTCCTCGAAAGTCTTGATCGAGTGCTCACACAGGCCGTTGTCGTGGCTCAGGTGCATGCGCGGGCATGCGCTACGCCATATGCCGTGATTCCCGGCATGGCCGACGCAAGCGCACGTTCAAAAGTCTTGGCGCGTAGAGACTACCCCGACGAAGCTATGACCTGCCGCTGCCGGCTGCCTGCCGGCTGCCTGCCGGCTGCCTGCCGGCGGCAGACGGCCTGATGCGGAATGAATTTGATTTGCAGCTTGGATCGGCCAGCTGTGTGGCATGCAACACGCTTTCCCCCGCCGATTCTGGCTTGTGCTGCTGGCTTCCGCGGTCGGCATGGTGGCACTCCTGCTTCGTTGGCTAGAATCTGGCCTGCCACCTCAGGCGCTGGAATCAGGACCAGCCGAGGAGGTGAGACCGCAGTTGCCAGCAGTCTCAAGGGCGGCGGCCGGTTATGTTGCCGCCCGGCAGGTTCCACCGGTCGCTGCAGTCGAAAAGGCGCTAGCCGGTCAGCTCACATCCCAGCAGGCGCGGCGTGTGGCCGACTGGATCCGACAGTTGGATGCCGCTGCCGATGCCGGTGCGCGCGATGAGCTGCTGGAGGACGCGCGCAGCTATGAAGACTCAGAGGTGCTGGTCGAAATCGTGCTGCACCAAATGCATCGTGCTGACGCTGAGGAGCGCGTGGAGGCACTGCAAAAAATCGTCGGCATCAGCGGGCTCTCGCAGATCAAAGCCTTCGTCCGTGGCATCGACGATCCCGATTCGGAGGTGCGGTCCGCCTCAATGCAGTTTGTCCGGGATCAGCAGCCTGATGCGCGCATCCCCGTCTTTGAGTATGGGCTTGGCTCGGCTGATCCCAGCCTGCGTGCTGGCTGTTTCCTAGAATTGACCCGGGAAAACTGCAAGGCAGCCATCCCCGCTTTGATGCGCGCCCTTGCGCTTGATGACCCCGGCATTCGTCAGCAGGCGGCTGAACAACTCTCTCTACGCTTGGCCGACACGCGCACGTCGCCTTTTAGAGACGCGTCGGAGGCCCTGCAATGGTGGGAGGCCAATAGTGGGCGCTACGACGAGCGTATGTACAGGGTCGATTGAACAACAGCCGAGGAGCTAAAGAGGGGGGGACAATCGAAACCCCTTTACATCAGCACGCCCGAAATCTTTGGGCGCAAAATTTTGCCGGGGCAAACAAAATACAAAACAACCTAGAATAAAGCCGCGTCTAATAGTTTAAATCGAAAATATTAAAGGGTTGAACATCGGGGTGCACACTTTAATATGGTTTCGAATTATGAAGCGAACACCTTCAGGTAGGTCCACCTTTGAGCTCAAGGCCTTTTTTCGAAGATTTCTGCACATGTGCATCTTCGGCGCCACCACGCTGGTTGTCGATCAGGCGGAGGCGGCATCGCTGATCTTTCCTAAGCAAGCCTTCCATGTGGTCGGCAATCAGGATCTTGAAGCCAACACCTGGGTGCTTGGATCACCGGTCACGGGCGTCAAGGTTTTGTTTGTTTCGGATCCCTCGTCGGACGTTTGGTTTTCCGGCAACAACGTTCGTGGCAGGCTCTATTCAATCCATGCCAACAACGAGGTGGATTCCTCGTATTATGGTGAGATTACCCGGTTGGTCAAAATCGGCAGCACGATCATCGGCTGCCAGTTTTATGTTTACCCGAACCCAGCCGATCCGACCGACACGGGTTCTCCGGCGCAAACGCTGCTGATCAATTTGAGTGGCACTTTTACGCCCGGCGAGACGATCAAGACCAGTAGCGACCCTGTCGCCACCTTCCTCAACTCTCTGCTGCCAGCCACCGTGAATCCAACGGCTACTGCTGACACCGGTATCGCCGTCGAGGCCGGTGTCACGGCGGGCAGCGATGCAACAGGCAACCTGCTTGCCAATGACAGTGGTGCCAGCACAGACTATTCCATCAATGATGGAGTTTCTCCTCCTGTATTGGTTGAGACAGTTGGTGGCATTCAGGTTGCCTCCGTGATCAACTCCGCTAAAACTGCCACGCCGACATCGGTTCCCGCCACCGGCAACGTCACGGCGGTGGGTCTGTATGGTTCACTCGCCATCAACTCTGCTGGTGCGTATACCTATTCTGTAGATGACGCCAATCCGTCAGTCGACGCTCTGCGTCTGTCCTCTGATGAGTTGAATGATGTTTTCACTTACACCGTAACGGATGATGCAGGTCATTCATCGTCGACTACTCTGAAAGTCACGATTCAAGGCAACAATGATGCGCCTGTTGCTGCCGATGACTACAATGTCGCCAAAGAATCGCTCGAAACCGATGGCACGGAATATGATAACTCGGATACGGTAGGATTTAAGGCGGATGGCAGTGTCCTGCCGAACGACACTGATGTGGATCGCTATGGAGAAACTCTGGCTTTGCAGGGTTTATTTGGCAATGCCAACGGCACTACCGTGGCAGCCACCGTCCTTAACATCTCGGGTTCAACTTCCAACGTCAAGGTGGGTTACTACGTGTTCGCTTACGACGCAGGCACCAGCACGATTGGCGCACCTTTGGTCACCGCTGGTGGTTCCCAGATTCAGATTGCCACGCTGACGCCCACCATCTCTCTGAATGGCACACCCACGGCGACCATCAACGATAATGACACCCTTTATTTCGCCCTGAAAGATGATGCTTCGGGTAGCGGAGGAACAGCCCTGGTGGCTAGCACAACCAATGCAGCAGGTACGACCATCGATTTGAATACGGCCACTATTGCTGGCGACATTCACGCTGGCATGGCAGTCTCCGGAACTGGAGTCACGGCAGGGACGACAGTTGCCTCCGTGGTTTATGATTCGAGCGGCAATGCCACTACCATTATATTGAGTCAGTCGGCAACCCTGTCAAATACGCCCCTTGCCTTTACCGCGCCACTTGGAAGCACGATTACAGGCAGATACGGAAGTCTTGTGCTTAACTCAAACGGCACTTATGTTTACACACCAATCCCCAATAACCCCGACATTAATCAGGACGAGTTTGTGGTTGATTCATTTGCGTATCGAGTCAATGACGCCGAGGGTGTAGTCAGTGATGCTGTCTTGTACATCAATGTGATCGGATCGAGCCCGCAGGATCCGTTGGCGATGGCGGAAACCATCAACACGGCCACTGAGCAAGGTGACAATATTGGGTCCGGAAATAACTCCTACGCAGGTCCTGGCTTTGGCGGTCTTCTTGACAACGACACCACTCCGGGCGGTGAATCGCTTCGCATCACTCTCGCGGCTTCAACGCAAGATGGCGTGCAGAAAGTGCTGGTTGCAGACAGTGTCCCGGCTCCTGATCTCAATAATTATGATGTGGTTCTCAATGGATTGTATGGGGATCTTTACCTGAAGGAGAATGGTACTTACTATTATGCGGTGGATAACGCTGATCCTGCGGTGGACGGTTTGAAAAACGGCGAGACTCTCCAGGATGTATTCATTTACGTCATCAAAAATTCGCTTTCCAACATGCCGTCTTCCGCTGAAGTCACCTTCAATATCAACGGTCGGTTCGATTCTCCAGTGGGCGTGGCTGACGGGGCACTTGCCAGTGACTCGCCCCTGATCAATCCCACCGGCAATGTGCTCGTGAACGACACAGACGTTGATTTTGGCGACAACAAGGCGGTTGTGCTCGTGGAAGCTGGCAATGTAGATTTTACCGTGGTTCCTGGACAGACCGTAGCGGATTCCAGCACGTCGACTTCAAGTTATACGGAGGTTGCAGGTCTCTATGGCATCTTGAGGATTGGATCCGATGGCAGTTTTGTTTACATTTTGGACACCACCGATCCCGCAGTTATCGCTTTGGGGGAAGGGCAGTACATGGCCTCACCCGATGTTTTCAGTTATCAGGTGATGGATGACGGCCTCCTGAAAAGCACAACCACGCTAACCATTGACATTGTGGGAAGCAATATTGCGCCAGTAAATACCTTGCCTGCTGGAGGGGTGAATCTGGAACAGCAAGAGCTGTTTGCTTTTTCGGGAGGCTCGACTTTGTCAGATTCTGATGTTGACGGAAATCTCGAATCCTTGCGGATCACGGTTCTGAACGGTGTGTTGAATGTTGACGAGACCGGAGCGAGTTACGATCCGGTCGAGGGTGTTCTTACGCTGGCAGGCGGAGCGAAAATCTACTACCAATCCAACGGTGATGGCACTGCGTTTGTCACCGAAAATGGAACCGCCGGCATCAGTTTATACGGCAACCAGGCGCAAATCAATGCTGCCATTGCTTCACTGACATACCAGCCTGACGTTGGCTTTTCCGGCAATGACACACTCACCATGCTGTCAATGGACGGTGGTGGTTTGAGCGACACCGACACTCTGACGCTGTCAGTGGAGGCGGTTCCTACGGTCTCGGATATTGTGGTCAATGAAGCGTCGCAATATGGTGTTTTCACTGTCAGTGGAAATGCCGGCCAGCAGATTCAACTCTCCCTAGTATCCGGTACCGCCACAAATGCGGATTATGGCCCTGCGTTGCAATATTATGATGGCAGCAACTGGCAGAATTACACTGCTGGAAATTACGTATCCATTCTTGGCGGGGGTGAATTGTTCGTTCGCACGACAATCACTACGGATGGCGAATTTGAGGGGCCACATGCCTTTCAATTAAAGGTTAACAATTCAAGCGGCGCCTTTGAAACCGGTACTTGTACGATCAAGGATGACGGCACAGGTTCATACTGGATTGCCGATGCAACCGCGCCTGCGACGGTTGGGCAACTGACCGCGGCGGGCGTGATACTCGACGATGATCGGCCGCTGACGGTGAGCAGCCCGACGGTGAACGAAGCCTCGCCGTATGCGGTGTTCAAGGTCTGTGGCATTGAAGGCCAGTTGGTGCAGTTGGTCCTGGGAGAGACTGGGACCGACTACGCTAATGGTGACGCCAAGTTGGGTACCGACACAGGCACGACGCTGCAATATTGGGACGGAATGGATTGGCAGGACTATACCGCGGGTGACTACGTGTCGATTCCGCAGGTGGGTGTAGCCTTGGACGGCGAAGCAGGCTGCATGGCCGTGCGCGTCGCAGTCAACACCGACACCAGCAACGAGGGGGCGGAAACGTTCACCCTGACAGCGAGCAATGCAGGCGGCACGGGCACGACCGGCACCGGCACGATTAAGGACGACGGCACGGGTGACATTTATCTTGGCGACAACACGGATGGCAATCCGACGGATCCGACGGATCCGGCCTACCCGGCGGTGCTCGACGATGATCGTACAGTTACTGTCAACACCATTTCGGTGAACGAAGCCTCGCCGTATGCGGTGTTCAAGGTCTGTGGCATTGAAGGCCAGTTGGTGCAGTTGGTCCTGGGAGAGACTGGGACCGACTACGCTAATGGTGACGCTGAGTTGGGTACCGACACAGGCAC
>JAUREI010000110.1 GCA_030827515.1 Prosthecobacter sp.
GTCGCCTGGCAGACCAGCGAGGGGGAGGATCGACACCGCCGCAGCCTTTACACCTTCATGAAACGCACGGCGCCCTTCGCCATGGCCACCACCTTCGACGCCCCCACCGGCGAAGCCTGCCTCGCCCGGCGCGACGTCTCCAACAGCCCGCTCCAGGCCCTGACCCTACTCAACGACCAGATGTTCCTCGAGGCCGCCCAGGCCATGGCGAAACAGGTCATGGCTGAGTCGGAGAGCGACGAGGCCCGCCTCACCCACCTATTCCGCCGCTGCGTGACGCGGCCCCCGGCCATGGAGGAGTTGCAGCTTCTGCAGAACTTCCTCGACAAACAGCGAGACCAGAAACTCGACGGTGAAGCGCTCTGGACAGCGGCATGCCGGGCGGTGCTGAACTTGGACGAGTCAATCACACATCCATGAACATGGATTTCCCTGACACCTCCAAATCACTCGAGCAACTCGAAGGCAAATCGTGGGGTCCGCCAGAATATGACTCCCATCTTGTTCTGGAATGCCACCGTCTACGTCAGCTCCCTTTGCGCGACTTCACCATGGCTGATTATCGCCGCATGATCGGTCAGAACATAAGCTTGGAGCAGTTGGCCCCTCTAGCGATTCAATTCCTTGAAAAAGAACCCTTCTTGGAAGCCGAGTACTATGAAGGCGATTTGCTTTATGCCTTGCTGAAATCCGAGAAAGCATTCTGGCACTCACACAAAGAATTGAAGACGGCCGCCGAACGATTGGCTGTCCATGCTGAGTCAAGATTGGAGGAACTCACCAGCAAGGCGGAACGCCGTTATGTAACCGAAGCGATTGCACACTTTCGCAGATAGCCAAGCGCCTGAACTCAAACAGCATTGTCATGAACACCTCCAACATCACCCGCCGTCACTTCTTCCAGGACTGCGCCGTCGGCACGGGGAAAATCGCCCTGGCCTCACTGCTGGCGGAATCGGCCTGTGGCACCGCCCGCGGTGCGAATGCGGCTTCGGCCCCGCACGTCCGGCCGAAGGCGAAGGCAGTCATCCACCTTTTCATGGCGGGGGCGCCCTCGCAATTGGAGATGTTCGACGCCAAGCCGATGCTGACCAAGTATGAGGGCAAGCCGCTGCCGCCCTCGGTGATCGGCGGCCAGCGCTACGCCTTCATCCGTCCCGACGCGGCGGTGCTCGGCCCGCGCTTCAAGTTCGCCAAACACGGCCAGTGCGGCGCCGAACTCTCCGAGGTGCTGCCTCACCTGGCCACGGTGGTCGATGAACTCGCCATCGTGAAGTCCTGTCGCACGACCCAGTTCAACCACGCGCCCGCCCAGATCTTCATGAACACCGGCTTCGCCCAGCCCGGCCGGCCGAGCATGGGTTCCTGGGTGACCTACGGTCTCGGCGCCGAGACGCGCGACCTGCCGAGCTTTGTGGTCATGAGCACCGGCAGCGGCATCAGCGGCGGTGCGGCCTGCTGGAGCAGCGGCTTCCTGCCGAGCGTGCATTCCGGAACGCGCTTTCGCAACAGCGGCGACCCCATCCTCAATGTCAGCATGCCGGAGGGCGTTGCCCCATCGACCCAGCGCGACACCATCGACCTCATCAACGCGCTCAACCAGCACCGCCTGCGCCTCGATGGCGACGGCGAAATCGCCACGCGCATCGCCAACTACGAGATGGCCTACCGCCTGCAGGCCTCGGCCCCGGAGCTGATGGACCTGGGCCGCGAGGATGCCGCGACCCTGGAACTCTACGGCTGCGATCCCAAGGTGCCGTCCTTCGCCCGCGCCTGCCTGCTGGCCCGGCGCATGGTCGAGCGCGGCGTGCGCTTCATCAACATCTACCACGAGGGCTGGGACGCGCACAGCAACGTCGAGGGCAACGTCCGCAACAACTGCAAGGTCACCGACCAGGCCTGTGCCGCCCTGATCAAGGACCTCAAGCAGCGCGGCCTGCTTGATGACACCCTCGTCGTCTGGGGTGGTGAGTTCGGCCGCACGCCGATGGTCGAGGCCAGTGTCTCGCTCGGCCGCAGCATGGGCCGCGACCACCATCCCCAGGCCTTCACGATGTGGATGGCCGGCGGCGGCGTGAAGGGCGGTGTCACTCTCGGCGCCACCGATGAGATGGGATTCAATGTCGTCGAGGACGAGGTCCATGTCGCCGACCTGCATGCCACGATCCTGCATCTTCTGGGCATGGACCACGAGCGCCTCACCTTCCGTCAGGCCGGCCTCGACTTTCGTCTCACGGGTGTCGAGCCCAGCAAGGTGATCGACAAGATTCTTGCCTGACACCGCCGCATCGGCTGACACAAAACGGCCATTCCCGCGTTGTCACGCCATGTCGCGCCTCCTGATTCTTCTCCTCGCCTGCGCCGCGCTCGCCGCCGACGCCGCCGAGCGACCCAACTTCCTCGTCATTCTCACCGATGACCTCGGCTTTTCCGACCTCGGCTGCTACGGTTCGGAGATCCCGACCCCGACCCTCGACCGCCTTGCCGCCGGGGGCCTGCGCTTCACCCAGTTCTACAACACGGCGAAATGCCACTCCTCACGCGTCAGCCTGCTCAGCGGTCGCTGGTGCCGCCAGGCGGGCGACGAAAGCCTGAGTCGAGCGGTGATCCTGCCGGAAGTCCTCAGGCCCGCCGGATACTTCACCGCCATGACAGGCAAATGGCACCTGGACAAGCAACCGACCGACTTTGGGTTCGAGCGCTATTTCGGCCACCTGTCGGGCGCCTGCAGTTATTACAAGGGCGACAACACCTTTCGTCTGAACGGCCAGCCCTGGCAGGTGCCTGCGCAGGGATTCTACACCACCGTGGCCAATGTCGACCACGCCCTGAGCTTCCTCGCCGAGGCGCGCACGGAGAAGAAACCCTGGTTCCTGTATCTCGCCTTCAACGCCCCGCACGCGCCGCTGCAACCTCTGGAGGCCGATTACCGGAAGCATCTTGGGCGTTATGACGAGGGCTGGGATGTCATGCGGGCGCGACGTTTGGCGAAGCAGCAGGAATTGAACCTGTTTGGCACGGCCATCGAAGCCGCCCCGCGACCGGATTCCATCCCGGCCTGGAACGACCTCAAGCCGGAGATCCGCAACTGGGAAGCGCGACGCATGGCCGCCTACGCAGCTCTGATTGACCGGGTCGACCAGGAGCTTGGGCGTCTTGTCGGCGACCTCGAGGCGAAGGGCGAACTCGACAACACCGTCATCCTGTTCTTCTCCGACAACGGTGCCTGCCCCTACGACCGTCGCAGCACCGGCATGGAAGCCGAACCGTTCGATGGCACGACCTCGTGGAGCGACAGCACCGGCTGGGCCTGGGCGCGCAACTCGCCGTTCCGCTACTACAAGCAGAACCAGTTTGAGGGCGGCATCGCCACGCCCGCCATCGTGCACTGGCCGGCCGGCCTCAAAGCCGCCCCCGGTTCCCTGGTCCACAACCCGGCGCACCTGGTCGACGTCCTACCCACCCTGGCCGACCTGGCCGGCGCCACTGTGCCGGAGCAATTTCCCGGACGCGAACCCACACCGCTCGCCGGCATCTCCCTCCGCCCCCTGCTGGAGGGCAAGCCGGCGCCGGAGCGCCCGGCCCTGCACTTTTTGTTCAGCAGCGATCGCGCCCTGCGCGAGAGCGACTGGAAACTGGTGTCCTTTCAGGGTCAACCCTGGGAGCTGTATGATCTCGGCAAGGATCGCACCGAATTGCATGACCTCGCTGCGCAAGAGCCGGAGAGAGTCACACGCATGGCCCGGCAGTGGCATGAGATGACCGCCCGCGTCCTGCAGGCACCCGCCAAGGAGCAGGCACCTGTCGCTCCTTCCCCGGATGGACATCGTCATCGCGAGTGGTCCGACTATCGGGGCCTGCACGGTGCGGTGACCAGCTCGCGGGGCGAAGACACCAAGACCCCCAGGCGCAAGGCGGCCGCCAAACCCGGCATCCGCGCCCGGGTCGGCACCCAGCTGCAAACGCAGGACGGCATGCTCATCCTCGAATGCCGTGGCGATGATCCCGGCCTTGCCATGGAAAACCTCACCCTCAACCCACCCGGCCCCTACCGGCTGAGCTTCGAAGTGCAAAGCGACGCCTCCGGCGGCGGCGAACTCTACTTCACCACAGACCCGAAAACCCGCCTGCCCGGCGGACAGCATCTGGAGTTCTCCGTGTTGCATGACCGTCAGTGGCACTCGCATGTCCTGAGCCTCGACACGGCGGAGCGTTTGCATGGACTGCGCCTCGATCCCTGTGCCGGCTCGGGCGAGGTTCGGATTCGAAACCTGCGCCTGCTCGACGCCGAAGGCCGTCCCCTGCTCTCCTGGCCCTGACCGTCATGATCCTTCGCCTACCCTTGCTCCTGCTCGTGCTTGCCATCGGCGCTCGCGCCGAGAGACCGCCGAACCTCCTGCTCATCTACACCGATGACCACGGCTGGGCCGACCTCGGCGTTCAGGGTTCGGATCGCGACATCCGCACCCCGCATGCCGACCAACTGGCGCGCGACGGCGTGCGCTTCACGCGCGGTTACGTGACCGGCCCGCAGTGCGTGCCATCGCGCGCCGGCGTGATTTCCGGGATTCACCAAAACCGCTTCGGGGTCGACGACAATGCGAAGGGCCCGCTGCCGCTCGAGGTCTTCACCCTACCGGAGCGACTCAAGCGCCACGGCTACGTCACCGGCATGAGCGGCAAGTGGCACCTGGACCTGAGTCGCGACGCCAAAAGCGGTGGCCAGCGCGTCGATCCGGCCTTCCTGCCGCCTGCCCACGGGTTTGACGAATACTGGTGCGGTGCCATGCGCCAGTATCACGCCTCACATGCGCTTGACGGCACCGCCTTCCCCGACGCGCCCCGCCTCGTGCAGGACACGCGCTTTCGCATCACCCCACAGACCGAGGCGGCACTCGCTTTCCTCGAGCGCCGCGCGCGTCAACCCGAACAATCGTGGTTTCTCTACCTGCCCTGGTTCGCGCCCCACGTGCCGCTGGAGTCGCCCGAACCCTGGTTTTCGCAAACACCGGCACACCTGCCGCTGCAACGCCGGCAGGCCCTGGCAATGATCGCCGCCATGGACGATGGACTCGGTCGCATCCGCGCCCGCTTGCGCGACATCGGCCAGGAAGAACGCACGCTCATCTTCTTCATCAGCGACAACGGCGCACCCCTGAAAACCGGTGCCTGGGACGGCTCGCTCAACCGGCCGCTCATCGGTGAAAAAGGCATGCTGACCGACGGCGGGGTGCGTGTGCCCTTTGTCGCCGCCTGGCCTGGAACCCTGTCCGCCGGCCAGGTCTTCGATGAACCGGTCAGCTCCCTCGACGTCGCCGCGACCATCCTCGCCCGCCAGACCAATGCCGGCGAAGCCGGCACCCTGAAGAATCTGGATGGCGTCGACCTGCTGCCTCATGTCACTGGTAAAAAAAGCGGACCAGTTCACCAACAACTGTTCTGGCGCTGGCGCTCACAGGCGGCGATTCTGGAGCACCCGTGGAAACTCATCCGCCTGGGGGGAGATCGGCAGTATCTTTTCAACGTCAGCGATCCCGCGGGCGAAACCCGCAACCTGATCGACAAGCACCCGGACATCGCCGATCGGCTCGGCCGGTCACTGAATGAATGGAGCGCCGTTCTCAAGCGCCCCGGCCCGGCCGAACCCCTGCATGAGCAGGATCGTGTTTTCTTTGCCGACCACGTGGAACCCGCGCTGGCCAATCTCACGGTTTCTCCGGCCGATCCTGCAGGCGGCTGGCTGGCCCGCAATGGCACGCTGGAGGTCCGCGACCGCGTTCTGCAGCTTCGGGCTGACTCCAGCACCAGAGGTGCCTTCCTGACACGCAGCCAGTTCCGGGTGCAGGGTCCGGTGACAGCGCGGCTGTCGGTCAAAACCCCGATGACTGGCAAGGCGGCCATCGCCTGGCGCAGCGCCAGCGAAAAGGATTTCGTGCCGGCGAACCGGGTCGACTTCGCACTCACGGGAGGCGAGTCCTGGCAGGAAGTGGAAGTCGCCCTGCCTGAACCCGGCGCGCTCATCCATCTGCGCCTGCATGCTCCCGCAGGTGGCCTGCACCTGCGTTCCCTGGAACTGCAGCCCACCCGGGGCGCTGCGCTGCCACTTTGGAGATCCACCCCATGAATCGACTTCTTCTCGCCCTTCTGCCTCTGGTCGCCAGCGCCGCGCCCTTTGAGTTTGCCGAGGTTTTCAGCGGCCCCTTGGATGCCGGACGCTTCACCACGCCGATCCCGAACAAGAACACCGAGGTTCGCAATGGCGCCCTGTGGACGCGCGGGTCCAGCGGCGGCAAGTATCCTCCCATGGTCTACCTGCCGGTCGACGGCACCGACCTCTCGATCCGCTTCAGCTATCGCCATCTCGGGCCCAACGGCTGGTTGTGGTTCTTCGTCGATGGCGACGACGGTTTCGGCGGCACCGACCACATGCTGAGGGTGAAACTGCTCCGCGACGCCGTGCAACTGCAGGTCGACTCCCACTCCATGGATGCGGATCATCCGCAGCGCCAGAAGCTGGGCCGCGCCCCTGATCCGGTGAGTGGCGCCTGGCGCCTGAATGAGATCCTGCCGGCGGAAAAACTCGATCTCTCCGACGACGGTTGGCGCAACGTGCATCTGCAGTTCCGCGGGCGAGAGGTGACGGTGCGCGTGGAGGGTGCCGTGTCGTGGTCGAAAACCCTGGAACGTCCCTGCTTCCATGCGACCAAGAGCAAGCTGCTGTGGATGCAGAACGGGGGGGCGGAAGGCCTGGAGATCGATGACATACAAGTCACAGAAGAACTCGCTTCCCTGCCCGAGTGGGCGGCACGCAACCCGAGCGGCGCCGCGGTCCGCATCGCCCTGCCGGCACCCGAGGACAAACGCCTCGCTCATCTGTCCTGGAACAAGACCGTGCGCACGCCGCAAGGCAGTCTCATCCTTGCCTGCATCGCCGGGACCTTCCACGGATTCCACGGCGGCGGCTGCCCGGCGGTTGCCCGCTCGACCGACAATGGCCGCACCTATTCGGAGTTGCAGATCCTGCGCGAGTTTGGCCCCGGCCTCGACTACACCGCCTGCGGCAACCTTGCCCTCGGCGTCGCCGACGATGGCGCCCTGGTGCTGCTGGCCATGGCCTACACCGCCAATGAGTCCAACCACCTCTTCGGCTGGCGCTCGACCGACGACGGCGTGACCTGGACGCCGACCAACACTTCCACCCTCGGCCCCAACAAGACCGGCTCCGTCTTCGGCAACCTGCTGCCTGTTCAAGGCGCCGGCCTGATCGCGCTCGGTCACTACCGGGCGGGATCCCTGCCCCTCACCCAGGGCATCTGGTTGGCGAGTTCCTCCGATCACGGTCGCACCTGGGGCGAACCGCGCCGCATCAGCGACGTTTATGCCGTCGAGCCCGTGCTCGTGTCCGCGGGCGAACGTTTGCTCGCCTTCCTGCGCGGCGGCAAGGGAGCGCTGCCGGGGGCCGAGGGACGCCAATTCCTGGCGGTGTCCGATGACCTGGGAAAAACCTGGGCCACCTCACCCAGCCCGCTTGACGCCGAGAATCCAGCCACGGCAAGCCTTGCCGCCCCCTGTGCCGTGGTGAATCAGCGTCGGCCTGGCGAGCTTTTCGCCCTCACCACCGAACGCACCAAGGGGTCACGGCAGAACAGTCGCATCTGGCTCTGGCGCGGTGATGCCCGCACCTTGGAATGGAAACGCGAGCGGGTGCTGCTGGAATTCCCCCGGATTGAAGGCGATCCGCACACCGACCTGGGCTACCCCTGGCTGGTGGCCGACGGCGATGAAGCCTGGCAGTTGTACTTTTATCACGGCCTCAAAAAGGGCGGCAGCCCGATCTGGGTGACCGATGTGCGCTTCTGACCTTCACAGCCCAACCATGAAACCCCTGCTTTTCGCCCTGTTGCTGCCGTTGGGCTGCTTAGCCGGCGACAAACCCAATGTGGTTTTCATCCTCGCCGACGACCTCGGGTATGGCGACGTCCGGTGCCTGAATCCGCAACGTGGCAAGATCGCCACACCCCATCTTGACCGGCTCGCCGTTCAGGGCATGACCTTCACGGATGCCCACAGCGGTTCCTCGGTCTGCACACCCACCCGCTACGGCCTGCTCACCGGCCGCCATGCCTGGCGCACCCGTCTGCAACGCGGTGTGCTCGATGGAGGCAACGACGAACCGCTCATTGCCGAGAACCGTCTCACCGTTGCCGGATTGCTGCGCGACCACGGCTATGCCACCGCCTGCATCGGCAAGTGGCATCTCGGCTTTCAGTCGGATGCAGCCGCCGCCGGTGAACGCGGCAAGGCCGCCATGGGCAAGGGTGGCCTGCCCGTTGGTGCCCGCATCCTTGGCGGTCCGACCACGCGAGGCTTCGACGTTTTCTTCGGTTGCTCAAACGCGCGCACCATGGGCTCTCTCATCGAGGGCGACCGGGTGGTGGAGAGTCTTGACAACATCGACGTCCTGCCGCGACTCCAACAACGCGCCGTGACCTGGCTGAAGGAACGGGCAGCGGCGGCCAAGCAGGGGCAGCCCTTCTTCCTCTACCTGCCCCTCACCTCCCCCCACACCCCGATCGTTCCCGGTCCGGCGTGGCAGGGCAAAAGTGGACTCGGCGATTACGGCGACTTCGTCATGATGACGGACGCGGTCGTCGGCGAGGTTCTTGCGGCGCTGGACAGGCTTGAGTTGGCTGACAACACCCTGGTCTTTTTCAGTGCCGACAACGGCTGCTCCCCCCAGGCTGGCACCGGCAAACTCGAAAAGCAGGGGCATTATGCCAGTGCACATTTCAGGGGTTACAAGGCCGACATTTGGGAGGGTGGCCATCACGTCCCGTTTTTCGCCCGCTGGCCCGGGCGCATCCCGGCCGGAAGCAGTTGCGCCCAACCGGTCTGCCTGACGGACTTTCTCGCCACCTGCGCCGATTTGATGGGCGTGCCTTTGTCCGTCGATGTCGGTGAGGACAGCTTCAGCATTCTGGCGGATCTGCTCGGTCGCAAAAACACCCCGACAGAGCGTTCGCTGGTCCATCACAGCATCGACGGCCGGTTTGCCGTGCGTGACGGACCTTGGAAACTCTGCTTCTGTCCGGGTTCCGGCGGTTGGGGTTCCCCCAAGGACAAGGAGGCCGAAAAACGCGGCCTGCCGCCGCTGCAGCTCTACGACGTGGAAGCCGACCCTGGCGAAACCCGCAACCTCGCCGCCGATCACCCTGAAGTCGTTGAACGCATGAAACAGCTCCTGAACCAGACCATCAACCGTGGCCGCAGCACCCCTGGTCCGGACCAGCGCAACGATGTTGACGTCAGACATCCCTGACCCGGATGCCGAAGAATCGGCTGAGAACTGCAGGGAATTTCCATTCAGCCCCGTTTGACAATTCAGTCCGCGAAGCCTCCTCCTTCCCCATGTCCGCCTTCTCCGATCCCTTCCGCGAAGCCCGTGCCGAAGCCGGCGTGATGAAGTGCCCGTTCCATGGCGAGGACATCACGATGATCCTGCGTCATGAGGACGTGCGGCGTGCGGCGAAGGACTGGCAGACCTTCAGTTCCGACGCGCCCTTTCGCGTGCCAATCCCCTCGGAAGAGGACGTTCGCTCGGTGCGCCAACTGCCGATTGAGACGGATCCACCCGACCACGGGGACTACCGCGCCATCGTCGAGCCCTTCTTCCAGAGGGCCAAGGAACCGGAGATGATCGCGAGGGTCGAAACCCTGATCGGCAACTTCCTTGATGAGGCCCTGCGCCGTGGCCGGATCGAGGTGGTGCACGACTTCGCCCTGCCCGTTCAGTCGCGCGCGCTGACCTACCTGCTGAACACCGCTGAGACTGAGGCCGAGACCTGGATCGGCTGGGGCATCCACGTCTTCAAGGTCACCGGCGGCGAGTTCAAGAAAGGCACCGTGCTCGACGAATATCTGGAGCGGAAGTTCGACCAGGCCGAGGCAAACCCCGGCGACGACTTTTTCAGCGCGCTGGTGCAGGCCGAGTTCCGCGGCCGCCGCCTGACGCGTGAAGAGTGCCTGGGATTCGCCAACCTCGCCTTTGCCGGCGGACGTGACACCATCATTCACACGATCGCCTGCGCGCTCGGTTACCTGGCGGAACACCCCGAGGCGCTGGAATTCCTGCGCGCCGACCCGAAGCGCATCACCCTCGCCAGCGAGGAGTTCTTCCGTGTCTTCATGCCGCTGACCCACATCGGCCGCGTCTGCCCGGCCGGCGCCGAGATCCACGGCGTTGAGGTGCCGCCCGGCCAGCGCATCTCGCTCTGCTGGTCCTCGGCCAACTTTGACGCGTCGGCCTTCCCCGTCCCGGAGGAAGTCCGCCTCGACCGCAAACCGAACCCGCACCTGTCCTTCGGCTTCGGCAACCACCTCTGCCTGGGCGCCCCGCATGCGCGCCTGATTCTGCGCACCCTGCTGCGCCTGTGCTGCGAAAGGGTCGGCAAACTGAGCCTCGTCGAGGCCACGGAGCGCGTCGAACACGAGGCGGCCTTCGACCGCACGCTGGGCTACGACCGCCTGGTTCTGGAGTTCCACGGCCTCTGAGCCGTTGAATCCCGTCCCGGGATGAAAAAAAGCGCCGTGTTTCGCCCACCGGCACGCGATCGGACTTGCACCCGGCGGGCTCTTGCCTTCTTTCCAGTCTCTCGCCCCCACTTCCGATGAATACCCTCAGCTCCTTCCCCACCGGCGCCGGCGCTCCCGGCAAATTCCACTCCCTGCCCGAACTGGAGAAGCAGGGCATCGGCAAGGTTTCCCGGCTGCCCGTCTCGATCCGCATCGTGCTCGAGTCGCTGCTGCGCAACCTTGACGGCAAGAAGGTGACCGAAAGGGATGTCAGCAACCTCGCCAACTGGAACGCCAAGAATCCGGGCGACTACGAGATCCCCTTCACCGTCGCTCGCATCGTCCTGCAGGACTTCACCGGCGTGCCGCTGCTGGTCGACCTCGCCGCCATGCGCAGCAAGGTTCATGAACTGGGCAAGGACCCAAAAATGATCGAGCCGCTGGTGCCGGTCGACCTCGTGGTCGACCACAGTGTCCAGGTCGATTTCGCCGGCACCCAGGAGGCGCTCAACAAGAACCTGGAGCTTGAGTTTGAGCGCAACCGCGAGCGCTACGAGTTTCTCAAGTGGGGCGAACAGGCCTTTGACACCTTCAAGGTCGTGCCGCCCGGCATCGGCATCGTCCACCAGGTCAACCTCGAGTACCTGGCCAAGGGCGTGCTCGAGAAGGACGGCGTTTATTACCCGGACACCCTCGTCGGCACCGACAGCCACACCACCATGATCAACGGCCTGGGCGTCGTCGGCTGGGGCGTCGGCGGCATTGAGGCCGAGGCCGGCATGCTCGGCCAGCCGGTCACCTTCCTGGTGCCGGAAGTCGTCGGCGTGTATGTCACCGGCGCCCTGCGCGAGGGCGTCACCGCCACCGACCTCGCCCTGCACTGCACCCAGATGCTGCGCAAGCACGGGGTGGTCGGCAAGTTCGTCGAGTTCTACGGCCCCGGCGCCGAAAGCCTGCCCCTGCCTGACCGTGCCACGATCGCCAACATGGCGCCCGAGTATGGCGCCACCATGGGCTTCTTCCCAATCGACGAGGAAAGCGTCAACTACCTGCGCGGCACCGGCCGCAGCGAGGAACTCTGCACCACCTTCAAGAACTACTTCACCGCCCAGGGCATGTTCGGCATCCCGAAGAAGGGCGAAATCGAATTCAGCAGCGAGCTCGAGCTCGACCTTGGCCAGATCCAGCCGAGCGTCGCCGGCCCGAAGCGTCCGCAGGACCGCATCACCGTGGACGCGCTCAAGCAGACTTGGGAGGACCTGCTCGCCAAGCCGGTTCCGCAGGGCTACGGCAAGCTGCCGGAGATCAGCCTCGGCGCGCCGGACAACCTTCCCAAAAGCCTCGACGCCGAACCGGAAGGTGGCTCCGTCGCCCGGGCGCTCGGTGCACAGAAAGGTGTCGCCACCGAGGAAAACGCCGATCCTTCCTACCCTCTCTGGGAAGTCCGCGTGGACAGCAAGGGCGGTGAGAAGGACGTCATCAGCCACGGCAGCGTTCTGATCGCCGCCATCACCAGCTGCACCAACACCAGCAACCCCAGCGTCATGCTTGCCGCCGGCCTGCTGGCGAAGAAGGCCAACGCCAAAGGCCTGACCGTCAAGCCCGCGGTCAAGACCAGCCTCGGCCCCGGCAGCCGCGTGGTGACCGACTACCTCACCAAGACCGGCCTGCAGCAGGAACTCGACAAGCTCGGCTTCCAGACCGTCGGCTACGGCTGCACCACCTGCATCGGCAATTCCGGCCCCCTGGATTCCGGCGTTGAGGA
>JAUREI010000307.1 GCA_030827515.1 Prosthecobacter sp.
AAACGTGTGTCCCAGGTGCCTCAGGCCGCCACCAAATCGTAGCCGCGCCATTCCTTGACCTCGACCTCGGCGAATTCGCCGACGGGGAGTTTCTTGGAGACGAAGACGGTGGTGTCGATGTCGGGGGCGTCCATTTCGCCCCGGGCGACGCCGGGTTCTTCGACGAGCACGCGCACACGGCGGCCGACGAGCTGGCGGTTGACGTGCTCGACGTTGCGCTGGATGGCGCGCATGGCCTCGTTCCAGCGTGCCTTGCGGGTCATGTGGTGGAGGTGGCCCTCCATCTTGTCGGCACGGGTGCCTTCCTCGCGCGAGTAGTTGAAGACGCCGGCGCGCTCGAATTTCTCGTCCTCGATGAACTGCACGAGCTCGTTGAAGTCGGCCTCGGTCTCGCCGGGGAAGCCGACGATGAAGGTGGTGCGGATGGCGATGCCGGGGATGCCGGTGCGGATGCGGCGGAGCAGGCCGCGGATGTAGGCGCCATCGGTCTCGCGGCGCATGAGGCCGAGCATGCGGTCGCTGATGTGCTGCAGGGGCATGTCGATGTAGCGGGCGACCTTGGGCGACTCGGCGATGGCCTGGATGAGGTCGTCGCTCCAGTGCGCGGGATGGGTGTACAGCAGGCGGATCCAGAAGTCGCCGGGGATGGCGTTCAGCTCGCGGATGAGGGTGGAGAGGGACTCGCCCTTGCTGCTGTCGACGCCGGAGGTCGGCTTGGGGCGGTCGCCCTCCCACTTGTCCATGCCGAAGTAGGTGGTGTCCTGGGAGATGAGGTTGATCTCCTTGACGCCGCTGGCGATGAGCTGGCGGGCTTCCTTGACGATGCTCTCCTGGCTGCGGCTGCGGTGGCGGCCGCGGATCTTCGGGATGATGCAGAAGGAGCAGGGGTGGTTGCAGCCCTCGGCGATCTTGATGTAGGCGGTGTGCTTGGGCGTCAGGCGGAAGCGCGGGGTGTCGTAGTCGGGGATGTACTGCGGGCCCTTGGTGACGAGGTTTTCCTGCTCGTGCTCCTTCGTGCCCATGAGGTTCTGGATGATCGGGGCGACCTGGGTGATCTGGTCGAGGCCGATGAAGGCGTCGACCTCGGGCATAAGGGTGGGCAGTTCCTCGCGGAAGCGCTGCGACAGGCAGCCGGCGACGATGATCTTCTGCTTCTTGCGCTTCTTCGACTCCTCGCGGGCGTCGACCGCCTCATGGATGGCGCCGACGCTCTCCTTCTTGGCCATGTCGATGAAGGAGCAGGTGTTGATGATGAGCACGTCGGCCAGTTCCGGCTCCGGGGTCATGGCCATGCCCGCCTGCTGGAGGTGGCCGACCATGATTTCGGAGTCGATGAGGTTCTTGGCGCAACCGAGGGAAACGAGGCCGACTTTGATCATAGGGGCGGCCAACATACGGGCAAAAAGCCGTCGGGAAAGGACAAGATGCGTCAGCCTAGCAGCTGCTCCAGGCCGGCGCCGAGGGCCGGATCCATGGAGGGGGCGGCATTGGCGACGCTGACCTCATAGCCCCCGTGGGGGAAGGCTTCCAGGGTCGGGATGTACCAAGGGCCACCATCGCCGTAGGCGGCGGTGGCGACGAAGCCGCCCGGGCGCAGGGCCTGGGCGCGCAGCTGGTATTCGACGAAGGATTCGGCCGGCAGGTGGACGATGGCGGCGCGGTTGAGGTGGAGGGCGCTGAGCACGATGGGCTCGCGGCGCTGCAGGCGCTTCAGCCAGGCGACGCGCATGGCCGGGCGGATGCGGTTGGCCGGGGCGTTCTGCGGGTTCTCCATCAGGGCGGTTTCGGAGGCGAGGGTGAAGACCGGGTTGGCCTCGGGGACAAAGCTGTGGGTCTTCCAGGTGGCGGCGGTCAGTGGCTCGGGACGCAGGCCGGCGGCGGCAGTCGTCATGGCCTGGTGCAGGCGGTCGGTGAGGGCGACGCGCGCCTCCGGCGAACCGTCGTTGTACTTGCCGGCGGCGATGTTGCCCGCGGCGCCGGTGAAGTAGATCTGGGTGCAGCCGGGCTCCGCCTGCTGCAGACGTTTGCGCGCCAGGCCGGGGAAGTCGCTGCTGACCTTGCCCTTGCCGTAGTGGCTCATCGGGTGGCAGGCGTAGTAGTGGCAGGCGACCACCTTTTCGTCGCCGCTGTAGAAGGCGATCGTTTTCAGCATCGGATCGATCAGGCCCTCGGGCAGGGCGATCAGT
>JAUREI010000238.1 GCA_030827515.1 Prosthecobacter sp.
GGCCGATTACGCCGCCCTCGGCGCCCGGGAAATCACTCTGGCCTGACGGCTTGAGAACCCGGCCTGTGCGGAACCGCGGCCGGCCGGCAAAACGTGCCGTGACTCGGCCCCATGCCCGGCCCGCCGCGTTTCCACCTTGCACTCCGGCGGTTTTCCCCGATTTTCCGCCCCCCTTTCCGCCATGATCCCGAACGACTACCGCTCCCGCCACTGCAACGCCATCCGCGCCGAACACATCGGCGAGAACGTCACGCTGTGCGGCTGGGTGAATTCCGCGCGCGACCACGGCGGCGTCATTTTCATCGACCTGCGCGACCGCGAGGGCCTGACCCAGGCGGTGTTTCGCCCCGAGGAAAACGCCGAACTCGCCGCCCTCAGCCATGACCTGCGCGACGAGGACGTGCTGCAGATCCGCGGCCGCGTCGAGCGCCGCCTGGCGGGCACCGAAAACGCCAAGCTCGCCACCGGCGAGGTCGAGGTCGTCGTCACCGAGTGCACGGTCCTCAACAAGGCCGAGATCCTGCCCTTCCAGCTCGACCGTGAGCTGTCGAACGAGGACCTGCGGATGAAGTACCGCTACCTCGACCTGCGGCGCGAACGGATGAACCGCAACATCCGCCAGCGTCACAAGATCACCAATGCCGCACGCAACTTCCTCGACGCGTCCGGCTTCGTCGAAGTCGAGACCCCGATCTTGTCGAACCCGACACCCGAGGGCGCGCGCGACTTCCTGGTGCCGGCACGCCTGAGCCCGGGCAAGTTCTTCGCCCTGCCGCAGGCGCCCCAGCAGTACAAGCAGCTGCTCATGGTCGCCGGCCTCGAGCGCTACTTCCAAATCGCCCGCTGCTTCCGCGACGAGGACCTGCGCGCCGACCGCCAGCCCGAGTTCACCCAGATCGACATCGAAGCAAGCTTCGTCGCCCAGGAGGACATCCTCGGCCTCGTCGAGGGCCTGCTCGCCGCCATGTTCAAGGCCGGCCGCGGCGTCGACATCCCCCTGCCCTTCCCGCGCATGACCTACCAGGAGGCGATGGACCGCTTCGGCTCCGACAAGCCGGACACCCGCTTCGGCCTGGAGATCACCGACATGGCCGACGTCTTTGCGGCCTCGGAGTTCAAGATCTTCCGTTCGACCCTGGAGAACGGCGGTGTCGTCCGCGCCATCAACGCCAAGGGTTTTGCTGGCATCACAACCGGCCAGATGATCCGCCTCAACGAGTTGGCCATCCAGGCCGGCATGAAGGTCAAGCAGCTCGCCTTCATCAAGGTCGAGCGTAACGCCGAGGGCGTGCTCGAGTACAAGAGTCCCCTGTGGAAGTTTTTCGGCGAGGCCGAAAAGACCACCCTGCTGGCCAAGCTCAACGTCGAGGAAAACGACATCGTCTTCTTCTACGCCGGCACCTGGGACGAGGCCTGCAACATCCTCGGCCGCGTGCGACTGGAAATCGCCGCCATGCAGGAACTGACCAAAGGCAGCGAGGCGCTCAACTTCCTTTGGGTCGTCGACTTCCCCCTGCTCGCCTACAGCCCCGAGGACCAGAGCTGGGTGGCCGTGCACCATCCCTTCACCCGTCCGAAGGCCGAGGACATGCCGCTGCTTGATGCCGACGACTACGGCAAGGTGCGTGCGGAAGCCTACGACGTCGTGCTCAACGGCTATGAACTCGGCGGCGGCTCGATCCGGATCCACGAGAGCGAACTGCAGGCGAAGATGTTCTCCGTGCTCGGCGTCACGCCCGAGGAGCAGCAGCTCAAGTTCAGCCACATCCTCGAGGCCTTCCAGTTCGGCGCCCCGCCGCACGGCGGCCTCGCCCTCGGCCTCGACCGCATCGCCATGCTCGTGGCCGGCGAAACCAGCATCCGCGAGGTGATCGCCTTCCCGAAGAACAACAAAGCCTGCGACCTGATGACCGACAGCCCGACCACGGTCGACTTCAAGCAGCTGCGCGAGCTGTACGTGCAGAGCACCTGGAAGGACAAAAAGAAGGACGAGGCGGCCGACTGATTCCGGCCAGCCGGCGTTTGATCATCCCGGGGTTCTCGGCAAGGTGCCGGGAACCCCGTTTTTTCGCCTTGCCCGCCCCCTCCCCCACCGTTCACGACGCCCGAGAAGCCCTGCGCCGCCACTTTGGCTTTCGCGAGTTTCTCGACGGCCAGGAGGAGGTTCTGGCCGCCATCCTCGGCGGGCGCGACACTCTGGTGATCATGCCCACCGGTGGTGGCAAGTCCCTCTGTTACCAGTTGCCGGCCATGGTCATGGAGGGCGTGACCGTCGTTGTCAGCCCGCTCATCGCCCTGATGAAGGACCAGGTCGACGCCCTGGAGCGGCGCGACATCCCAGCAACCCTGATCAACAGCAGCCTGACACCCGCCGAGCAGGCTGATCGCATCCAAGCCCTGCGCGGCGGCGCCTACAAACTCGTTTATGTGGCGCCGGAACGCTTTCGCAGCCGCCAGTTCACCCAGGCCCTGCGCCAGGTCGAGATCGCACTGTTCGCCGTCGACGAAGCGCACTGCCTCTCGCAGTGGGGCCACGATTTCCGACCCGACTACTTCCGCCTGGGCGAAGCGCTGACAGCGATTGACCATCCGCAGGTGGTGGCACTGACCGCCACCGCCACGCCGGAAGTGCGCGACGACATCCAACGCGTTCTCCGTCTGCGCGATCCGTATGTCACCGTGCGCGGCTTCCAGCGGCCGAACCTGAGCCTGAACATCACGCCGGTGAAGGGCCAGGACGACAAGTATCAGCGCCTGCGTCGCGTCATCGCCGAGCACAAAACCGGCATCATCTACTGCGCCACCCGCAAGCGCGTCGAGGAGGTGGGCGAGGAACTGCGCGCCTGGAGCCTGCCAGTGGTCGAGTACCACGGCGGCCTCGACGACAAGGAACGCGAGGAGCGCCAGGACCGATTCATCTCGAAAAAGAGCGGCATCGCCGTCGCCACCAACGCCTTCGGCATGGGCATCGACCGCCCCGACGTGCGCTTTGTCGCGCACTTCGACGTGCCCGGCAGCGTCGAGGCCTACTACCAGGAGGCCGGCCGAGCCGGCCGCGACGGCGAGCCCTCGTGGTGCGAACTGCTGTTCAATCACGCCGACACCCGCACCCAGGAATTTTTCATCGACGGCAACAACCCCGGTTTCGAAGTCATTCAGGCGGTCTACCAGGCCCTGCTCAGCCTGGCCGACTCCGAGCACACAGCGGCGGCGAGCATTGACGATCTGGCCGACCGTGCCGGTCTGAAGAATGGCATGGCCGCCGGCACCGCCCTCGGTCACCTCGTCCGTGCCGGCTACATCGAGCGCTACGACATCCCCGGCAAGCGCGTGCGCGGCACCCGCCTGCTGCGGCCGGAAGTGCTGGCACGGGATCTGGAGATCGACACGGCCGCGCTGGCGGAAAAGGAGCGACGCGATCGTTCCAAACTCAAGGCGATGACGTCGCTCTGCTACGACGACCGCGCCTGCCGCCAGGAGCAGATCCTCGCCTACTTTGGCGAGACCGGGAGCGCCCCCTGCGGCACCTGCGACGTCTGCCGGCGGAGCGGCGTGCAGACCGCCCGCCCCGGCACCGCCGAGGAGATGACGGCCCTGCGGCAGGTCTTGAGTGGGGTCGCCCGCATGTCGAGACGCGGGTCCACCGGCTGGGAGGGGCGCTATGGCAAAGGCCGCATCATTCAGATGCTGGTCGGCAGCAAGTCCAGGGAGATCGTCGATGCCGGCCTCGACCAACTCAGCACATACGGACTGCTCCGGGCCCTGGGCAGCCAGCGACTGCATCCGTTGTTTGCGGAGATGGAAAAGGCC
>JAUREI010000246.1 GCA_030827515.1 Prosthecobacter sp.
ATTCCCGGCCTCGAGCGCAGTGCCGGAGGCCGGGTCTTCGTGTCCTGGTTCACCGGTGGACCGCGGGAACCGGCCCCGGAAAATGAAGTGCTCCTGTCCTGGAGCGACGATGCCGGGCAGTCCTTTGGTCCGGCGGTGGTGATGGCCCTGCCGAAGGATGGCACGCGCTGCTTTGATCCCACCCTGTGGATCGACCCGAAGGGCCGGCTGTGGTACATCTTCAACCGCGGCAACAAGGACACGGCGCAGCATGAGGTCCGGGCGCGCCTTTGCGACGATCCGGATGCCGGTTCACCGGTGTTCGGCGCGGAGTTTCGCATCGACCTGCAGGCTCCCTACGCCTTTCGCATGAACAAGCCGACCGTGTTGTCGACGGGTGAGTGGATTCTGCCGGTGACGCATGCCGCGGAGCCGGTGCGCGATTGGTTTGCCGGACCGCGACAATTGCAGGGCACGGCCATCTCGACCGACGAGGGCCGAACCTGGCGGCTCCACGGATCGCTGAAGGCACCGCACTGGGCTCTGGAATGCATGGTCACCGAACTCCGGGACGGCCGGCTGTGGCTGCTCACGCGCACCGGTGGCGGTTTCCTTTGGCAGAGCCACTCGACGGACAAGGGCCGCACCTGGAGCGAGGCGACGGCGAGTCCGATCGCGAACCCCGGCTCGCGCTTTTTCATCCGCCGGCTAGCTTCCGGGAATCTGCTGCTGGTGAATCATTTCAAATTCACCGGTCGCAGTCATCTCACTGCGCAGATTTCCACCGACGAGGGCGCGAGTTGGAGCGGCGGCCTGTTGCTCGATGAGCGTTCCGGCGTCTCCTATCCCGATGGCGTGCAGGACCGGGACGGCCTGATCTGGATCACGTATGACCGGGATCGCGGCGGCGCCGGCGAGATCCTGCTGGCGAAGTTCCACGAGGAAGACGCGCTCGCCGGCAAGAACGTATCCGGTGCCGTGACGCTGAAGCACATGGTGAGCCGACTCGGACCGCCCTCCCAGCTGCCGGCGAGTTGGGACCCGGCGCTGGCGGGAGACAGGGTCCTGCAGCGACTCGTCAACACCTCCGCGCCCCGGGTGAAGGGAGCGCATGACGCCGAGTTCGTCTGCGTTGGAGAGCGCGCCTACGTTGTCGCCGAGGCCAACGACGAGAAGGCGGGTGAGAGCGCCGGCTGGCCCTTCATTTATGCCACAATGTCGATCGTGAATCTCCAGACGCTGCAAACGGAGCGCGTGATCGATTTCGCGAAGAGCGAGCAGAAGTTCGAAAACGAGACGCTGCCCGTCGGGGCGTGTTTTGTGCCTCGCATCCTTTCGAAGGACACCAACACCCTGCGCTGCTACTTCACCAGCGAAGACCCGGGCAAGCGACAGTCGCAGCTCTGGTATCGCGACTTCGACGTTTCGCGCGGCGGGTTCGCGCCGACGATTCACAGGGCGAAACTGCAGACGAGGGCGGGCACCTTTGATTTTCAGCCGCAGTATTTCCACGCCGATGCGGTCGCGCAGGGATTCACGAAAAAGGCCAGCGATTCGTCCTTCTTCCTCTTTGACTCCTTCAAGCGCTTCGATGGCGGACTCTACGTCACGCTGAACAACTTCAGCGGCAAGCAGAACGCGCTTGCGCGCCTCCATGACGATTTGGCCACCTTTGAGGTGCTCGGTCACTACAACGAACCGCAGGATCAGCCACTCAGCGAGTCGGCCGTCAATCGCCTGCCCGATGGCACCTGGCTGGCGATCTGTCGCAACGACGGCGGCAACTACCACTTCACCACGAGTCGCGACGGCCGTGCCTGGACGACGGCGCGGGAACTGCCAATCGTGCCCAACGGCGCCAATTCCAAGCCGACCTTTGACCGCTTCGGCGATTGCTATTACCTCGGCTGGCAGGAGGACGCGCGCGTTCAGGGCGTGGGGCGCAGCGTGTTCAATGTCGACATCTCGCGCGACGGTCTGACCTGGGAGCGCAAGTACCGCTTCGAGACGCCTCAGTCCTTCCAGTACCCGGCCTTCCACGAGCACCAGGGTGTGATCTGGCTGACGGCCACCCAGGGCGACACCTCGGCGAGCCGCAAGGAGCGCATCGTGTTCGGGAAACTTGAGACCACGGGTGAGTTCGAGTCCCAGAAGGGCATGAAACGCATCGTCTGGCCCGCGCCGAAACCGGAGGCGCCTGCAGTGATGCAGCCGGGCGTCAAGTTGTTCACCGACCGCGAGTACACGCTTGAGGAAATGCCCGAGGCGGTGCGCGGTCTGCCGTTCCTGCGCACGAGCATTGAAAAGACCGAGGTGACGGTGAGTCGCTCCGGCACCCTGTTCGCCCTGACGCCGACGCTGCGTCCGAAAGCCGCCAGCCAGGAGCAGGCCCTCAAGCAGGCGGGGTTCACCCGCGTGGAGGTGCCGGAGGCGCAACTCTTCCCCGGCGAAATCAATCGGGTCAGCCTGTATCGCCGCAGGGTGATGGCGGGTGACAGTTTCAGCTTCCGCAAGCTGGTGCTGCTGGTGACTGCCGATGGTGCGCAGGTGCGCGAGCCGGATCCCTTCGCTCCGGTGATGATTCCCAACCCAGGCACGGAGTTTCAGGATGAGGCCCGCCCCGGCGCGATGATCATCGGCATGGACCGCACGCCGAAGGGGCGGATCTGGAGCTGCTGGACGGGCACGGGCGACAAAAAAGATGGTTACTTTCTGCTGGCGACCAGTGACGACGGCGGTGCTTCCTGGTCGAAGCCGCGGCTGGCGGTGGGGGCGCGAACGGAGCGGACCCAGAAGCTGAGTGGCGCGCTGGTCGGCAATCTCTGGACCGATCCGAAGGGCAGGCTCTGGCTGTTTTTCGATCAGCAGTTGGGCGATCCGCAGGGACGCATCAGCAACTGGTTCATCCGCTGTGACGAACCCGATGCGGCCGAACCGGTGTGGAGCGAACCCGTGCGGTTTGCCGAAGGCTGCACGCTGAACAAGCCGACCGTGCTCGCCAACGGCGACTGGCTGCTGCCCGTGTCCGACTGGCAGCAGAAGACGGCGCGGGTGTTTGCCTCCACCGACGCCGGGGCGACCTGGAAGGAACGCGGCCACTTGCAGTTTCCAGACTGGGAGTTCGATGAGCACATGATGGTCGAATTGAAGGACGGCCGCCTGTGGATGCTGGCACGCACGAAGGGCCAGCCGCATGAGAGTTTTTCCACCGACAGCGGCCGGACCTGGAGCGTGCCCCGGGAGGCGGCCACGGTGCAGAACATCAACGCGCGCTTCTTCCTGCGCCGGCTCGATTCCGGCCGCATCCTGCTGGTGAAAAACGGATCACCCGCCGAGCGCCTTCAAAAGCGCACGCACCTGAGCGCCTGGCTGTCGGAGGACGAAGGGAAAACGTGGCGGGGCGGACTGCTGCTCGATGAGCGCAACGCGGTCTCGTATCCAGATGGCTTCGAGTCGCCCGACGGCCAGATTCACATC
>JAUREI010000280.1 GCA_030827515.1 Prosthecobacter sp.
CCCGAAAGGGCCTGGAGCGCCTGCGCTGGGAGCTTGAGCGCTACGAACCCTTCGCCTTTTCAGTCTACAATGGCCGCACGCCGTCGATGGTCTCTGTGTATCAGCCTTTGAGGGTGCCCGGCGACCGCTTGAAGAGCGGCGAACTCGAGCAGACGGCGATTCTCGGCGGTGGCGATCCGTTTTCGCCGACGACGCCGGTGCGACCGGGTGCGCTGTCGGTGCTTGCCGCCACGGCGGAACTGCCGTTCGCGGGCGTGGACGCCGTCGAGGGCCGGCGTTTGCGACTGGCGCAATGGATCGCCCGGCCCAACAACCCGCTGACGATGCGCGCCATCGTCAACCGCGTCTGGCTCTGGCACTTTGACCGCGCCCTTGCTGGCAACCCCAACAACTTCGGCAGCACCGGCAAACCGCCGACGCATCCGGCGTTGCTCGATTGGCTGGCGGCGACCTTTGTGGAGCAGGGCCAGTCCTTCAAAAACCTGCATCGCCTGATCCTGACCAGTGCCGCGTATCGTCGCAGTGCCTGGCCTGCAGAGGATGCCGTCACCGGGGACGGCAAGGCCGCCGTGCCGCGCGAGGCCCTGGAGGCCGCCTACGCCGTGTTCAAGCCGCGCCGGTTGAGCGCCGAGGAATTGCGTGATGCCATGCTCAGTGTCAGCGGTGAACTGAATCCGGTCCTCGGCGGCATCCCCAACCGCCCGGAGATCCATCCGGAAGTCGCGTTGCAGCCGCGGATGGTCATGGGCACGTTTGCCGCCGCCTGGGTGCCCAATCCACTGCCCGCGCAGCGTCACCGGCGCAGCCTCTACGCGCTGAAGATCCGCGGCCTGCGCGATCCCTTCCTGGAGGTGTTCAATGAGCCCGGCCCGGATTTCTCCTGCGAGGCGCGTGAGGTGTCGACGGTGACGCCCCAGGTGTTCAGCCTGTTCAATGGCCAGTCCGTGCATGCCCGCGCGCTGGCGCTGGCCGACCGCGTGGTGAAACAGGCCGCCTCGCCCGAGGCCGCCCTGGATCGCTTGTTCGCCCTCTGCTTCAGCCGCGCGCCGTCGGACAGCGAGCGGCGCGACTGTCTGGCCCACTGGCAACGGCTGGAGGCCGAACATGCCGCCGCACCGGCACCGGCCTGGTCCGCGCCACCACGTCGGATTCGCCGTGAGGCGGTTGAGGAAAACACCGGCGAAAGGTTCAGCTTTGAGGAGACCCTGCATGGTGCCGAAGCCTTTGTGCCCGATCTGCAACCCGTTGATGTCGATGCCCGCACGCGCGCGCTGGCGGAGGTTGCCCTTGTCCTGCTCAACTCGAACGAGTTCGCTTATCTCGATTGATCGGTGCCGGGGAAGGGCGCAGATTGTGTGCCATGCCGCCCGCCGCCAAAGACATCGACGCCACCGCTGAACTGCGCCAGAAGGCCTGGATTGGGGACGCCGTTCTGGAGCTCTACGTGCGCAGCTGGGTGCTGGACCGGCAGGGTGAAGTGGATGCGGAGATGAAGACGCGCTTCACCTGCAACCAGTTCCTCAACTGCATCGGCAATCCCACCCGCGTCGAGGCGGGCATCGGCATCCTCTACCAGGAACAGGGGCTGGACGCCGCCTTTGCCTTGATTCGCGAGCACCTGGAGCCTCTATTCCTCAAGCAGGAGTCGGCCAGGGCTCGGGGCAAGGGAGGCTGATTCGCAACTGGGTGCCGCGGCCGTCCGGTCCGGACCGCCACTCCGGCTCGGCGCCGATCTTCTGGCAGCGTTCGCGGATGCCCATGCAGCCAAAATGACCCGGTCGCGGCTCGGTGGCACCGGTAGCCAGGCCGCGACCGTCGTCGGTCACCGACAGCAGCAGGTGGGTCTCATCACGTCCAAGCGTGATGAGGATGGACGAGGCGTCGGCGTGCTTGAGGGCATTCGTCACCGCCTCCTGGGCAATCATGCGCAGGTGATGCACCACGGCGGCCGGAAGCGGTGGTGCCGGGCAGTCGACCTGCACCTGCACGTCCGGCATCCCGTCACCCGTCATGCGGCGGGTGATCTCATTGAGTTCGGTCGCCAGGTCCAGTCCGGCGGGTTGGCCGGCCCGCAGATCGGAAACCAAATTGCGCGCCTCCGATTGCAAACGGGCGACCAGATGACGCGAGGCGTCGAGCAGGCCGCGCGCCTTGTCTTCAAGCGGACGGGTCAGAGCGGCATCGAGACGCAGGTTCAGGCCGGCGAGTTCCTGCTCCAGGGTGTCGTGGAATTCGCGGGCAATGCGCTGGCGCTCCTCGAGCGTGGCTTGGCGCGCAATGCGTTCGCTCAGGGCGGCCGCCTGTCGCGTCACCTGCCGACGCAGCAGGGTGCTCCAGAGCAGGACGAGCGCCAGCAGGGCAGAGAGCAGGCCGATGGCCGCGACGAGACGGCCGGCAGTCCACCAGGAAGGCGTGTTGAGGAGAAGCACATCCCCAGGCCCGCGCAGCAGCAGCATGACCCGCTCGGGGCGCGAGCGAAACCCGCGGTCGCGCGAGGTTTCCACGCGGCAGATGCCGGTGACACGGACCCGGCTGCCTGGCTGGACGGTGTCGAGTCCCTCGGTCGCTCCAAGCCGTGCGCGCAGGGCGACGCCGCCGGCGAGCAGGCGCAACTCCTGGCCGTCCGGGGTGCGAAAGCGGTCGGCGAGTTCGGCGTCGAGTGTCACGAGATCGGCATCATGACC
>JAUREI010000022.1 GCA_030827515.1 Prosthecobacter sp.
AAGTGCGTGATCTAGCCGAGCTTAATGAGCGGCTGCGAGCACGTTGCGAGGAGGACCGGCAGCGCCGAGTGAGAGGCAAGGATGCCACCAAGGCACAGCGGCTGGAGAACTGGCGCACCTCCACCTACTACCGTTACTGGATGCACCTCATGCACCACGACAACCCGGCGCATTTCGGCATCCGCACCGCCGACTACAAACTCATCTTCTACTACGGCCAGACCGAGGACCCATCATCGATTGGAAAACTCACCATGCCGTGGAAGAAAGGCGATTCCTACAGGATTGAGCCCACTCCGCCCGCCTGGGAGTTCTACGACCTTCGCTCTGATCCCATGGAGATGCGCAACGAATACGCCAACCCGAAACATGCGGAGACAATTCGTGAACTGAAGGCGCAATTGAAGCAGACACGCACCAACCTCCACGAGACGGATGCCGCTTTTCCTCACATCCAGCGTGTGATTGATGCCCACTGGGAGGATTGAATGTCGGGGTGTTGCACTCTCACGCTTCTGCGAAGGGGGATCCAGGGGATCTTGGCTGATTCCTGAGTCGGGCCATCCATCAAGGGGCAACCTGGCAAACCTTTCGGTGGATTCCGCGAAACCAAGAAGCGAAGGCCGGGTTTCATCCATCGTGGATGAAAACGATCCTTCTGCTCATTGCCGGACTTAGCGCGGATCAAGCCACCTTCTTTGAAGCTCGGATCCGTCCGGTGCTGGCGGAGAAATGCTATGGCTGCCATTCGCAGCAAGCCGGGAAGGTGAAGGGCGGTCTGCTGCTCGACACTCGTGCCGCCACGCTGCAAGGCGGTGACAACGGACCCGCCATCGTTCCCGGCGACGCGGAGGCAAGCCTGCTCATCCAGGCTTTGCGGTGGCAGGATGCCGACACCGGCATGCCGCCGAAGAACAAGGGCGGAAAACTCCCGGACTCCGTGCTGGCCGACTTCGAGCAGTGGGTGAACATGGGGGCCCCAGACCCTCGCGACGGCGATTCACCGATCGTGAAAACGGATGCTCCGGAGACTGCGAAATCCTGGTGGGCCTACCAACCGGTGAAACGTCCCGAGGTGCCCAGTCCAAAAAACAGCACCTGGGCCTTCAACGACATCGACCGCTTCCTGCTGGCCGCCCTGGAGCAGGACGGAAGCGAGCCCGCTGCCGATGTCGATGCCGCCACACTGACGCGCCGCCTGTATCTTGACCTCACCGGCCTGCCGCCACCTGCCGACGTCGACACTTCCAACCCCGACCGCCTGATCGGCCAGCTTCTCGAGACGCGCCAGTTTGCCGAACGCTGGGCGCGGCACTGGCTTGATGTCTCGCGATACGCGGAGACAACCGGGCGGGACGTCAACGTGACCCAGCCGGAGGCCTGGCGGTATCGGGATTACGTCATCGACGCTTTTGCCAGGGACATGCCCTTCGATCAGTTCATCCGGGAGCAGATCGCCGGTGATCTGCTCCCGGACAGCGGTGATCCCGATCGTGCCAGCAAACTCATCGCCACCGGCTTCCTCGCCATCGGCCCAAAGGGCTTGAACAACACGGACCCGAGGCAGTTCGCCGTCGATCTGGCCGACGAACAGATCGACGCTGTCTCGCAGGCCTTCCTCGGCCTGACGATTTCCTGCGCCCGCTGCCATGATCACAAGTTCGATCCGATCACCCAGCGCGATTACACCGCCCTGGCCGGCATCTTCCTGAGTTCGGAAACCCGCTTCGGCACGGTGGGCGGTGTGCAGGGCAGAAATGCATCGGCCCTCATCGAGGTGCCGGACTCCGCGGGGTTGCCCATCCTGAACCGCCGCATGGACCCCTCCGAGTGGTCACGCAAGAAGGCGGAGTTTGATTCGCTCACCGCAAGGCGCGACGCCGCCCTCGCATCACTCCGGCGCAACCCGGGTGCGGAGGGTCAAATGAGCGGCTTTGAAATGGTCCGCCTGATCACGCGAACCGGCCAGGTCGGCGCGGAGATCGACCGCTTCCACCCGGACGGGACCCTCAGGACACGGGTGATGGGCGTGCTGGACAAGCCGGTCACGGCACCGGAACGCGTCGGGAGAAACACGAGTCTCGGCGGGCCGAACAGTCGTGGAAGGCGGTCGAGCGGCTTCGAGAGCATCGCCGACAGCCCGTTCTTTGTCCGTGGCAGCATCGACAAGGAAAACGGCACGATCCCACGCGGGCTGCCGGAATTTCTCTCCCGGGGGCAGTCAGCCCCCATGCCGTCGGACAGCAGCGGCCGGCTCGAACTTGCCGAATGGATTGCCTCGCCGGACAACACGCTCACCGCCCGCGTGATCGTCAACCGAGTCTGGCACTGGATCTGGGGTCGCGGCCTCGTGGAAAGTGTGGACAATTTTGGCGCAAGCGGCTCGACACCTTCCAATCCGGATCTGCTCGACCACCTCGCCACCGAGTTCGTCACCCACGGCTGGAGCCTGAAAAAGCTCATCCAAACCATTGTCGGCAGCCATGCCTACCGCATGCAGCGCGAGCCGCGCCGACTCGATGCGGAGACGATTCGCGACGCCATGCTGGCGGCAAGCGGCGCCCTGGACCCGTCGCCCCAGGCCGGCTCCCTGATCGCCATGGCGGGTGACGGACCCATCGGCGGCGACCGCTTTCAGGTCATGCCCGAAGAGGCCGTGGCAACGGCAAACGGGCGTTACCGGAGCCTTTACCTGCCGATCGCCCGCAGCGTGCAGCCGGAGGTTCTCTCCGTCTTTGACTTTACGGATCCCAACACCGTGATGGGGGCGCGTGAAACAACCCTCGTCGCCCCACAGGCCCTGTACCTGATGAACAGCGACTTCGTCGCGGAACAGGCCTCCCTCTTGGCGCGGCGCGTCATGGCGGCGGGAGAGGACTTTGAAACACGCTTCCGTCACGCCACCCAGCTCGTTTTCAGCCGTGCCCCGCGTGCCGACGAACTGGCGGCAGCGCGACGACTCGACCGGGGAGATTCCGCCTCCTGGACCAGCATCTGCCGCGCCCTGTTCTGCAGTGCCGACTTCCTCTTCCTGCCATGAACCGGCGGCATCTTCTACAATCGACACCGCTCGCCTTCGGCTGGCTTGGCCTGTCCGCTCTGGCGGCCCAGACGGGACCGGCAAAATCCGCTAAACGGGTCATCTTCCTGTGCATGCGCGGTGCCCCCTCGCACGTGGACACCTTCGATTACAAGCCGAGGCTGGAGACCGATTCCGGCAAGCCTGGCGCCCGCCCCGGCACCCAGTTGCTTGGCTCACGCTGGAAGTTCAGGCGCCACGGTCAAAGCGGGCACTGGATATCGGAGTTGTTCCCGCAGTTGGCGACCTGCGCCGATGATCTTTGTGTTCTGAATGGCATGCAGACCGACCTGCCCGCCCATCCGCAGGCCTACCTGAAAATGCACACCGGCAGCTCCCAGTTTGTGCGCCCCTCGCTCGGGGCCTGGACCCACTACGGGCTGGGCTCGCTGAATGACAACCTGCCGGGATTCATCACCATCACACCCGCGAGTGGCTTCGGCGGAGCGCAAAACTACGGCAGCGCGTTCCTTCCCGCACAGCATCAGGGAACGCGCATCGGCGCGGACAAACGCCCCATCACCGGCGCCGAAGTGGCCAACCTGCGTCCCAAGATCGACCCTGCCGGGCAACGCGCGGAACTCGATCTGGTGCAGTCGCTCAACCGCTCGCACCTGACCCTGCACGCGGATCCTCAGGTCGAGGGGCTCATTGAATCCTACGAACTCGCTTACCGCATGCAGAGTGAAATGCCCGCGGTAATGGATCTGACCCGGGAAACCGAGGCCACCCGGCAGCTCTATGGCATTGGCGAGACGGTGACGGATGATTTTGGCCGCAAATGCCTTCTGGCCAGACGCCTGGTGGAAGCCGGCGTCCGCTTCGTCGAAATCACTCATGGCGACTGGGATCACCACAGTGATCTCGGCGAAAAACTGCCCGCGAGCTGCGCGGGTGTCGACAAACCGCTGTGCGGCCTGCTGACCGACCTCAAGGCACGCGGCCTGCTCAAGGACACGCTTGTCATCTGGGGAGGTGAATTTGGCCGCACACCGCATGTCGAGGGCAATGACGGCCGGGACCACAATGTCAAGGCCTTCACCCTCTGGATGGCCGGTGGCGGCGTGAAGGCCGGCGTCTCCCACGGGGCGAGCGACGACCACGGCTACGAAGCGGTGTCCGGCATCGTGACGATCCCGGACTGGCATGCGACGATCCTGCATCTCCTGGGACTCGACCATGAAAAGCTCACCTACCGGCACGCGGGCCGGAACTTTCGGCTGACCGACATCCACGGCAGCGTGGTGCATGACATTGTGGGCTGACAAGGCCCCCCGGCCATTGCCGATTGCCACCCCGGGCAACACGTGCTCTGCTGTTCCGCCATGAACACCCGCAGGCGCTTTCTTCGCACCTCCTCGGTTCTCGCCTTTCCCCTGATCACCGCCCGCGCCGCCCCTGAAACCGGGAGTGTTCCCCGCGACGTTGACGAGTTGTGGGCCGACTTTGATCCGCGCCGAGACCCGATCGAGGTCGAAGTGATCCGCGAATGGCGGGAGGAGGGAGGCGTGTTCCGGCTTGTGCGGTATTTGATCGGTCACTTCAAAGGCAAGCCCGCACGCATGGCGGCGATTTATGGCTTCCCGGAGGGGGCGACCGAACGGCTGCCAGCGGTGATGCACATCCATGGCGGCGGCCAGAGGGCGTTTCTCCACGAAGTGAAATTTCTGGTGGGCCGCGGTTATGCCGCCCTGTCGGTGAACTGGGGCGGCAACGGTGACGGCGAGCCGCCTTTCAATTCACCCGACGGCGCTCAACCCGGGGACCCGAACACGGACTGGGGCGCAGTCGATCCCTCCCAGCTGAACGTGCAGGGCTATTCCTCTCTCCTGCCCGGTCCCGGGCAGTTTTTTGAGGACCGCGAGCACCCGAAAAACAACAACTGGTACCTGCTCACGCTCGGCTGCCGGCGGGGGCTGACCTTTCTCGAACAACAGCCGGAGGTCGACGCCTCGCGTCTGGGCGTGCACGGTTATTCGATGGGCGGCAACCTGACGATGTATGTCGCCGGCTGCGATGACCGCGTGAAGGCCGCCGTGCCGGCGGTCGGCGGCTCGGGCTGGCGCTGGCAGCCGCACGAATTCCTCGGCGGCGCCACGCAGCAGGACAGGATCCGGGGCGACACCGGACTGTTTGCGCGGACGCTCAGCTTCGAGAGCTATGCGCCGCGGATTTCGTGCCCGGTGCTGCATCGCAGCGCCACGAACGACTTTCACGGCTGGATGGACGACGTGTATCGGACCAACGCGCTCATCAAGGGTCAGCCAACCCGGTTCAGCTGGGCCCCGCATTTGAATCATCGCCTCCTTCCCGAGGTTGCGGTCACCCTGCCGCTCTGGTTTGACCAGCACCTCAAGGGCGGCATGCCCCTGCCGGAAACGCCGGTGAGCCAGCTTCAGCTCAACTCCCGGGATGGCGTCCCGTTGATGCGCGTCATTCCGGATGCGTCAAGGCTGCCCGTCGCGCGCGTTGAAATCTACTACAGCGTCGATCCCGATCCGCGCGCCCGCTTCTGGCGCAGTGCCGAGGTGGTGAAAGAAGCCGACGGCTACAGCGCCCAGCTGCCCCTCCACAGCCACGACCTTCCGCTGTTTGCCTTCGCGAACGTGCATCACACGCTTCCCGAACCCGTCTCCATGGCCAAATTGCCGGGGCTACCCGCCCAGGTGCGCGAAGTCTGCATCAGCAGCCTTCTGCAATCCTGCACCGCCGATGAGGTCCGGCAAGCCAGCCCCACCCTTACCGCCAGGGTGTCCACGCTCATCGATGACTTCACGCACGGCCAGCGCGACTGGTATGCGCTCAACGCCGGCAATCTCACCCATCAACAACTCTGGACACGCAAGGTCACCGATCCGCTCCATCGCGCCCCTGAAGGTGCCAAACTCTCGCTCACCCTCAGGATGCCGCAGACTCACCGATTCAGCGTCGTGCTTCAGCAAAACGAGTGGCGCAGCTACCGCGGAACAAGGCAGACCTTCGTCTGCACCCGCGAGTTTGCCGGTTCCGACGCCCCGCAAACCCTCACGCTCGAACTTGGCGACTTCACCTCACCCGACGGCCCACCCAAAACCTGGGACGGGATGGATCAACTCGGCCTGTGCGCCCACTTCCCCCACAAGGGGGACACCGGCCAGGCTCCGTTGTGGAAGGGCCCCGCGCCGGAGTTCCTGCGGGTGGCGTGGGTGTGAAGGACTCCTTGGCAATGAGATTCCTGGGGCCTCCAAGCGCAGCTCCCACCGCGCCGTTTGCAGTGGCCCGCCATCCGTCCTCGTGATAAAAGCTTCGTCATGATGAATCGCCGGGATCTTTTGTCCCTTTCCGCCATGGCTGCGGGTGCCCTGACCCTGCCCGTCGCAACCTTGCCCGGCCTCACAACCGCCCCCGGCAGAAAGCGGCACCGACTCGGACTGGCGAGCTACTCCTACTGGCACTTTCGTGAACCCAGGGTGTCGATCGAGACCGTCATCGAAAAAGCCGGGGCCCTGGGGTTTGACGGCGTGGACATCCTGCACCGGCAGATGGATCTCACTGAGAAAGCGCCGCTGGACACCGCCGGGCGCACCTACCTGCGCAGGCTCAAGCGGCATGCGTTTTTGCACGGCGTCGAGGTCTGCTGCCTGTCGACCCACCAGAGCTTTGTGAAGCCGAAGGCCGAGGATCTCACCGCAAACGTCGAGCACACGAAGAAGTGCATCGAGATCGCCGCCGAACTGGGGTGCCCGTGCATTCGCATCAACACCGGCAGCTGGGGCACCTCCAGGGACTTCAACGAACTGATGAAGAACCGTGGCATCGAGCCTGTCCTGCCGGGTTTCACCGAGGACGACGGCTTCAAGTGGTGCATTGACGGCATCTCCCGCTGCCTGGCGCGGGCGGAAGAACTGGGTGTGGTGCTCGCACTGGAGAATCACTGGGGCCTGGCCCGGACCCCGGAAGGTCTGCTGCGCATCCTCGACGCCATCCCGTCCCCCTGGCTCGGTGGCCTGATGGACACGGGTAACTTCCTCGAGGATCCTTATGAGAAGCTCCGGCAAATCGCCCCGCGCACGGTGTATGTGCAGGCCAAGACCTACTTCGGCGGTGGTGAGTGGTACACCCTGGACCTGGATTACGCACGCATCGCCCGCCTGCTCGCGGAGGCGAATTACACGGGTTATGTGACGCTGGAGATGGAGGGTCGGGAGCCTGCCGACAGCGCCGTGCCCAAGAGCCTTGCCCTTCTCCGCCAGGCCTTCCAGTGAGGCGGAGCGAAGGAATGCCCCTCCAGCCTCGTTGAAAGACTCATGGCGAACGATCGCTGGGTGAAGGGACTCGGCTGGCTCTTCCTGCTGATCTGGGGAGTGCTGGCACTGCGTCCCCTGCACCGCCAGGACTGGGTCCTGGAAAATGTCCTGGTTCTCGCCGCCATTCCGGTCGCCCGCGCCGCCTGGCGCAAGCAGGTGTTTTCGTCGCTGGGATGGACGCTGCTGTTTCTCTTCATGGTCCTGCATCAGATCGGCGCCCACTACACCTACTCGGAGGTACCCTACGATCGCTGGTGGCGCTGGCTCACCGGCGATTCCTTCAACGCGATCTTCGGTTGGCAGCGCAACCATTTCGACCGCTTGGCCCACTTCCTCTACGGCCTCCTGCTGGCCCTGCCCTTTCGCGAGACGAGCCTGCGTGCCATCGGCGCACGCGGCTTCTGGAGTTACCTGCTGCCGCTCGACCTCGTCATGTCGTCCTCGCTCTTTTACGAACTGGTTGAATGGCTGGCGGCGACCGTGCTTGGCGGCGACGCCGGCATGGCCTATCTTGGCACCCAGGGCGACATCTGGGATGCTCACAAGGACATGGCACTGGCCACGTTTGGCGCGCTGCTGACCCTGGGGGTGATTGGCCTGACGGACTTCAGGCAACGGCCGCCATCTCACGTGACTGCACAAACCAGGTCTGCCACCTGAGAAGTTCAGGCGTCCCGGCGCCAGGCCTGATCCAAGACGATCCGGCCATCCTCACGCCGCCGATAGCGGGCGCTGAAGACCTCGGCGTCGGGCGGTGGCTCGCGGCTCAGAACGAAGTCCGGGCCGACGGGGACTTCTGTCAGGCGTTCGCCACGGTCGCGCAGCCTGGGCAGTTCCGCCCAGGCGTTGATGCCCAAACCGGCAATGACGCTGCCTGGCGGCAGCGGGGTGGGATCGAGGCACCAGGCCGGGGCCACGCACTGCTGGAGGTGTTGCGCGTGACCGGCACGCAGACTGGCAATCCAGAAAGTGCGCAGGGCGGGCAAATGCAGCAGGGCCTGCCAGCGCGGGTCCAGCAGCGAGGGCAGAAGCGCTGCATTGAGCCAACCACCCTGGAGACCGAGTACGAAGGACTCCGGCAATGGGCCGACGGGATCGCGGGGCAACCATCGCTCAAGATAGACCTGCAGGGTTGCGTCAAAAGCCTGCTTGCGCGCCCGCGTTTGCAGCAGCGTCATAGCGTCCAACCAGCGCGCCACCTCGTAGCCCAGCGGTGCGAGGTCGCGGCGCGAGGGATGATCCTGAGGCAGGGGGGCGTCTGGCATGAGCGCGTCACCATGGCGGAACGCCTCGGGGGTGCCAGCCAAAAAAGCTCAGTCCTTCTTGCTGCGGAAGGGGATGCGGGGGGAGGGCTCGCCCTTCGACGGTGTGCCCGCCTTGGACGTGGAGCCCGACTTCTTCTTTTTGCCGGCCAGCAGCGAACCGCTGGGCAGTTCCAGGTAGTCGGCTGCCTCCAGATATTTGACCGCCTCGCGCGGATCCTTGAGCGTGCTTGCCGCCTGCCGCAGCAGGGGCGATCCGGCGGCGGCGCCGAGCGTAAGCACCCCCTCGAGGGCCGCTGTGCGCACTTCCCTATCGGGATGGATCAGGTAGGGCTGAATCTTCGGCAGCTCCTTGGCATCATAGGAAATGGATGCCTCGTGAATGGCTTCGAGGATCTGTGGCACGGCCTGTCCGCCCGGCGCGGGAGGAGTCGTCACCAGGGTCACAGCGGCGGTCACCTCAGTGGCATTCGCCGTACCGGTTGTGGTGAGTGAAGGGGGGAGTTCTTCCCGCAATTTCTTGGCACCTGACTTGATCGGGGTGCGTTCAGGCCCCCCAGCACGAAACGCAATAAAAACAAAAATTAAGCAGCAAAACAGCACTGCCCCTGCCAAGATCGGACGGGTGATTGCCATAGCCATACGGCAAATCGTAGCCGTTAAAGTCGATTCAAAGAGCCGGGTCTTGCGCAGCTTCAGGGAAAAGTTGCGATATGTCGCTGAAAAGCTTCCCTGCACTGGTTGTCCACTGACCTCCGATCAGCGATCGATCCTCCTCCAAGTCACCATAAAGCGGGCCAGAGCCGGTAACATTCTCGATCTTTCCCGGGCCACACTGGAACACTGGTATTTTGGATTTATCAGGGGCCACCACGGTGGTCAATTTTTCTTGTCGCGAATATCGTCCCTGAAACTGTGCCATGCTGCCCGACTCATCGCCAGCGTCGAGCACACCCTGAAAATCCATGAGCAGTCGGACGAGGTTCTGAGTTGTTCCCGTGCTTGTGAAGGTAACAGACTCGGTTTCCTTCAGAAAATCGTTTTTCCGAGTGTATCGCTCCGTCCAATTTTCTGCATAACCACTTCGAACCAAGTCATCGATGGAAAGTATCGTTCCACTCAGGAGAACAACCTCACCCGACGCCGCATGATAAGCATAAAAAACGGGCACCCTCACCAAACTCGGCACACCTTCCATGTCTTCAACTGTTCCGCTCACTTCAACGATTGCCCAGCCCGCAATACTCGGTTCACCGTCACCGATGGCCGGCAGCAATCCCGCGTCCAGCAGGTCCATCAACAACTCCTTGTTGCCGTACTTCTCCGTTCGGATTTTGGAGACATACTCGCTCACGTACAACTCGGATAGGGGAGCGCCTTCGCTGTTGTTTTTGGTAATGGTCCATTCATTGCTGAAAGCAGGACCTCCAAGGGGGGCGCCAAAATCGTCTTTGCCGGTAATCGGCTTGCCAGTTTCTGGGTCTTTCTGAACTGTTCCTTCGACAGACTGGCTGGTCGTCAAACTGATCACGAGATTTGATACCGAGCCAGGAACCTGAGCCAAGGTGGAGGACGCAGAGCTGAGCAGGATTGCAGCGAGCAGGGATGTCGGTTTCATGGAAGGATTAGGTGCAAAAATTCGGACCGGATTCAACCCGAATATTTTACGCAAAAGGGTGGCCAGTGTTGCACTTTTTACGAACGCCACGTCGATTTTGGCGGGTCCTCGCCATTTCCCTTGCCGGCCGGGGCCGCTTCTCCATGGTGAGTGCCCCGTCATGAGCAAAGCCCCCATCACTGTTGCAGTCACCGGCGCCGCCGGCCAGATTGGTTATTCCCTCCTCTTCCGCATCGCCTCCGGCGCCCTCTTCGGCCCGGACCAGCCGGTCAACCTGCGCCTCATCGAGCGCAACGACGAGAAGGCGCTGAGCGCGCTCAACGGCGTCTGCATGGAACTCGACGACTGCGCCTTCCCGCTGCTGCACGGTGTCACCCCGACCGCTGACCTCGACGAGGGCTTCAAGGGCGTCAACTGGGCCATCCTGGTCGGCTCGGTGCCGCGCGGCCCCGGCATGGAGCGCAAGGACCTGCTGAAGATCAACGGCGGCATCTTCACCGGACAGGGCAAGGCGATCGAGAAAAACGCCGCCGGAGACGTGCGCGTGCTGGTCGTGGGCAACCCCTGCAACACGAACTGCCTGATCGCCATGAACAATGCCAAGGGCGTGCCGGCCGACCGCTGGTTCGCCATGACCCGCCTCGACGAGAACCGCGCCAAGAGCCAGCTGGCCGCCAAGTCCGGCGCCCATCACAGCACGGTGACGAACATGACGATCTGGGGCAACCACAGCGCGACCCAGTATCCCGACTTCTTCAATGCCCAGATCGGCGGCAAGCCGGCCACCGAAGTCATCGCTGACCACGACTGGCTCAAGGGCGAGTTCATCAGCACGGTCCAGCAGCGCGGCGCCGCCATCATCAAGGCGCGCGGCCTCTCCTCCGCCGCCTCGGCCGCCAACGCCGCCTGCGACACGGTGTTCAGCCTGACGCATCCGACGCCGGCCGGTGACTGGACCAGCGTCGCGGTCTGCAGCGACGGCAGCTATGGCATTGCCGAGGGCCTCATGTTCTCCTTCCCGATCCGCACCGACGGTGCCAAGTGGGAGATCGTCCAAGGCGTGCCGGTCAACGACTTCAGCCAGGCGAAGATCAAGGCCACGGAAGACGAGCTCAAGGAGGAGCGCGCCGCCGTTCAGGAACTCGGTCTCATCTGATGGGGTTTCCCCCAGCCCGTGCCGCGCCCCTCGCGGCACGGGCTTTTTTGTACCAACCCGCGCTATCGGCGCCACGTTTCCCCTGCATGCCCTCCAACGTCCTCGGCACGCCCCTGCAGGGCTGCTGTCAAAATCCCCTCACCGGCTTCTACCGCGACGGCTACTGCCGCACCGGTCCCGAAGACCGCGGCCTGCACACGGTCTGCGCGGTCATGACCGCCGACTTTCTCCGCTTCAGTCGCGACCGCGGCAATGACCTCAGCACACCGGCGCCGGAGTATGATTTTCCCGGCCTGCAGCCCGGCGATCGCTGGTGTCTCTGCGTCACCCGCTGGGCCGAGGCGTTGGAGGCAGGGTTCGCCCCCGCCGTCGTGTTGGAAGCCACCCATGTGCACGCCTTGGAATTCGTCTCTCTCGAGGATCTGCGCGCCCACGCGGCGGCCTGAATCGCGCACCCCTGACACCGCCGACGGGCAAGCCCAAAGGGGTTCAAACCAAGCCCAGAATCCAGCCTTCCGTCTGGGCCTGCGCGCGTTCCTCGGATGCCAGGGCAGGCTCAAACCAGGCCTCAAGGTGACCCTCCGTATCGGCTTGTGCCAAAACCTGCGCCAGGGTCCAGGCATCGTGCTGGTCAGGGGTTCGGCCGTTGCGCGGCCAAGCCTGGTTCCACAGCGAGGGATAGCCCTCCGCCAGCACACTGACACCGGCGGGCGGTTGCCATCCGTCAAAGGGCCAGACATGCAGCCCTGGCCCCAGTGCCTGCCGCAGGTGACTCAGCCATGGAAGACCGGCATGGGTCGAACTGGCGACGCTGCCGGGCACACCGAAATGGAAGGGCGACTTCGCCCGCGCACGCCGATCGCAAAGCCGACGCCAGCGCGCCTCGCCCCCGCGTTGGCGACCGCCTTCGCCCTGCCGCAGCTCGGCGACCCGTGCACCCGTTTGATCGGTCGGCCAGTGCCGGGTAAAATCGTCGAGCAGCACCCGCCAGTCGGGCAGCAAACCGTGTGCGTCAACATAGGCCTGCGGCAGGGAGAAAGCGTGGTCGATGGCGACCAGGGTCGGCGGTCCGCTGCGCAGTTCCGCCTCCAGCCAGTCCGCCAGCCCGCGCCGGCTCCAGTGGCGCCCGTCCGCGGGTCGCCTCTCGATGGGCGCACCCCCGGGCAAAGCTTCATAGACCCGAAGTCCAGAGAGCGGCGTCTCCGGTGTGGCGGCCCCCGAGTAATCGATGCCGAAATGGCGGACGAAGCGGGACATGGGTCAGGCCGGCTGCCAGGTCTGCGCCAACTCATGACCCGCCAGCCAGGCATCCTCGACCCGCGAGCGGCGCAGGGCGTCGCCGACGTAGAACAGACCGGGCGGCAGGAGCGGCGTTTGCAGGCCTCCCTCACTGCGGGCGAAGCACCAGCGGTGACCGAGCGCTTCCACGAAGGCGGCGGCGGGCATTCCCCAGGCCGCCTCGACCGCACCGCGCAGCAGCCCCGGGATCTCGGTAGCGGGGCGTTCGAGATGGGCGCGACTGAAGGCCTCACCGGCATGGGCGACGAGGACCGTGCAACCGGCCGCGGCACGACCACACTTGTGATTTTCGCAGGCACTCCAGGCCAGCTCCGCCGCAGGGTCACGCAGCGCGTAGGCATCGCGGGTGAGGCCGAGCCATTCGCCGCGATAGACCAGCACGGCGGCCAGGCAGGGAATGTCGTCGACCTCCGTTTGCAGGCCGAACAGCTTCGCCGTCTGCGGCCAGGGCGCGGTACTGATCACCGCATCAAACTCGCCACCCTCGGCCCTCAGCAGGGCGCGTGCATCGCTTACGGGGGTCTCCGTGCGAATCAGCAGGCCTTCGCCAAGGGCGCGCACGAGCCGGCTGTTGCCCTCGCGATGGAACCAGCGGCCGTCATCCGGCAGGGCCGTCCCCGTCCCGTCGAGCACCGGCGCTTGGAGCCGCTGCAGGGCGTCGCCGCAAGCCGTGCGCGCCGCTGCCGCGAAACGCGGGTCGCGCAGGGTAAAATACTGGGCGCCGTGATCAACGACATGGCCCTGCCAGCGCTTGCTGGCGCAGCGGCCACCGAAACCGCGCGACTTCTCCAAAATCGTGACCCGGGCACCGCGGTCGGCAAGACCGCGCGCGGCGGCAACACCGGAAAGACCGGCGCCGATGACAGCGAGGCGGAGGCGGGAGAGGTCTTTCACGGCAGGAGGATGAAGAGGAGCAGGGCGCGCAGGGACCAGGCCATCGTCCGCACCCAGTTGGAACGCACCAGTCGGCGCTGCACGGCGGGATCCAGTCCGCGTGCCAGCCGGTTGTGCAACGGGACCTGCACGAACACCGTTGAAATCCAGACCAGGGCAAGCAGCGCCAGGCTGACAAGGAAGGCCGGCTCACGCCGGCCCAACAGCGCGAACAGCCAGAGGGCACCCGCCACTTCGATGAGCATCAGCGGCGCAACCACGCGCGTGATGGCCCTCGTGTAGGCCGCGTGCCAAGCCGGGAAAGCCTCTGGCCCGACGCGGGCAAACAGGGGGTATTGCACGACCTGAATGGTCCAGATCAGGCCGACGAGGGCACAGGTGACGGCAAAGTGTGCTGGCATGCAGGATTTACGCCATGCGCGGCGTGCCGGACTCTTCCGATGGATTGCCCTCATGCCGAAGCAAACGATTCCGGGATGAGTCCCGTCCCGAACAACCGCCGGTGGTTCGCCGCCAGGCTTGCCTCGAGCTCGTCCGAAGACTCCGGGCGCACCCGGCTGAGCAACTCCAGGCTGAGCCGCAGGTTGCCCAAGGCATTGAGCCCCCCTGGCAGGAGTTCGCCACCCGCTTCCTTCGGCGGCGCCATGTCCGGTGCATCCGTCTCGATCAACAGACGCTCCAGAGGCACGTGCTGAAACACCGCCAACTTGCCGGCCTTGGCCGAATGAGCAAACCAGGGCGAAATCGAGAAGTAAGCCCCAAGACGCGCGAACACCGGCACCATTTCGGCGGGTCCGCCATAGGAGTGCAGCAGGAACCCGCGCGCCGGACGCGTGGCGTCGCGCAGAAGTTCCTCGAGCATTCCCCAGGCACGCAGGCAATGGATCGTCGCCGGCCGATCCAGCCGGACGGCAAGGGCAAGCTGGGCGAGGAAACATTCCCGCTGGGCTGGCACATCCGGGGCCTGCATCCAGCGATCCAAGCCGAATTCACCGACTCCTGCAGAGGGGAATTCGACCAGCGCGTCCTCCAGCCGCGCCAGCCAGTCCGCGCTGCGACCGGCCAGATGCCAGGGGTGCAGACCGAAGGACGGCTGCACGCATGCTTCGTCCCGTGCCAGCGCGGCAACGGCAGGCCAGTCCGCTTCGCAAGTGCCGTTGACGACCAGGCCGGCGATGTTGTGGCGCTGCAGCGAGGCGAGAAGGGCATTGCGCCAGGGGTCGAGACGCGGGTCCTGCAGATGGTTGTGGGCGTCGAAGAGCACGTTCCACGATGCCCGCCAAGCCGTCGGCCTGCAAGATTGACTCGCTGGCGGCGCTCGGGTTGACTGACGGCATGCGTCCGCTGCTCCTCGCCGCTCTGCTCACCTGCCCCGTCGCAGCCGAGGTTTTCGACCCGCCTGCCCTTCAGGCGCTGGACGGTCTGCTCAAAACCGCCGTGGCAGACCGCACACCGCCCGGGACCGTGCTCTGGCTGGAACGAAGCGGTCAGACCCACACCTTCGTCGCAGGTGCGCGCGCCTTGGTGCCAGAGCGCGAGCCCATGACCCTCGACACCGTCTTCGATGCCGCCTCGCTCACCAAGGTCGTTGCCACCCTGCCCTGCGTGCTCGCGCTCCAGGAGGAGGGACGGTTGCGGATTGACGACCCCGTCACCCGCCACCTGCCGGAATTCACCGGTGGCGACGAGGTTCTCCTCCACCACCTGCTGACCCACACTTCAGGGATGCCGGCCGGCGTCCCCCGGGAACCCCCATGGAGTGGCCATGCGGAGGGCGTGCGCCGGGCCCTGGCCCTGCGTCCAGAGATGCCCCCGGACACCTTGTTTCGCTACAGCGACGTCAATTTCATCCTGCTTGGCGAGATCGTTCGGCGCGCCAGCGGCAGACCGCTTGATGCCTTTGCGAGCCAGCGCATTTTCGCGCCGCTGGGCATGGATTCGACCCGGTTCAATCCTCCCACCGACTGGCAATCCCGCATTGCACCGACCGAAAGGGATGAGAATGGCGTTCTTCTGCGGGGTGTCGTCCATGACCCCACCGCCCGGCGCATGGGCGGTGTCGCCGGCCATGCCGGTCTGTTCACCTCGGCGGCCGACCTCGCCCGCTACGCCAGGATGATCCTCGGGGGCGGCGAACTGGACGGCGTGCGCGTGCTGCAAGCCGCCAGCCTGCGGGCAACACAATCGGTGCAGACACCGCCCACCCTCGTCGAACGCCGCGGCTACGGCTGGGATCTCGACAGTCCGTTCAGCCGGCCACGCGGCCGGCTTTTCCCGCCCGGCTCCTTCGGCCACACCGGCTTCACCGGCACCAGCCTGTGGCTCGATCCCTACTCGCAAAGCTTCGCGATCTTCCTGAGCTCGCGCCTGCATCCCCAGGGTGGCGGCAGCGTGCGCGACCTCTACGAGGCGGTCGGAACGGCGGCCGCGCAAGCCCTCAGGGACGTGGACTGGTCCCGTGCGCCGGCGACACCAAGACCACGCCAGGCCAACGAACGTCCCTCCGTGCTCAACGGCATCGATGTGCTGGAGCGCGAGGGCTTCAAACCGCTGGCCGGGTTGAGCATCGGTCTGATCACCAACCAAACCGGCATCACCGCGCAGCGGGACAGCACGATCGACCGGCTCGCCAGGGCGTCAGGCGTGAAACTGCGCGCCCTGTTCAGCCCCGAACACGGCATCCGCGGCGAACTCGATCAGGAACACATCCGCGACGGCAAGGACGCGAAAACCGGGCTTCCCATCTACAGTCTCTACGGCGAGCACAGGGCGCCCACGGCGCAGCAACTGGCTGGCATCGATGCCCTGGTCTTTGACATCCAGGACATTGGCTGTCGCTTCTACACCTACATTTCCACCCTGCGCCTCTGCTTGGAGGCGGCGGCCGCGCGCGGCCTGCCGTTCTTTGTGCTCGACCGCGTCAATCCGGTCGGTGGCGTGGCAGTCGAGGGACCGGTCCTGCTCGACAAGGAGGCTTTCACCGCCACCCACGCCATCGCCATCCGCCATGGCATGACCGCCGGTGAACTGGCCCGGATGATGAACGCCGAACGGCGCATCGGCGCCGACCTGCGCGTCATCCCCGTCGAAGGCTGGCGGCGCGAACTGCTCTTTGATGCAACCGGCCTGCCCTGGCTCAATCCCTCGCCCAACATGCGCACCCTGACCGCGGCCCTGCTCTACCCGGGGATCGGACTGTTGGAATTCTCCATCAGCGTCGGCCGCGGCACCGACACCCCCTTCGAAATCCTCGGGGCCCCCTACATCGACGACCTGCGCCTGGCCCATGAACTGAACCACCTCGGGCTGCCCGGACTGCGCTTCCTGCCGGTCCGCTTCAAACCGACCGCCAGCGTCTTCAAGGATCAGGCCTGCGCGGGCGTGCGCATGATTGTCACCGACCGCGAGCGGCTCGAACCGGTGTGCACGGGCCTGGCCATCGCCGCCACCCTGCAGCGCCTCCATCCCGGCCAGTTCGACGTCGCCAAGGTTGGCACCCTGCTCAACCATGCCGGCCTGCTGGAGGCCTTGCGGAAAGGCAGACCCCTGCACTGGCAGGACGAAACGTCCGCCTTCCGCGCCCGGCGCGCCGCCTTCCTGCTCTACGATTGATCAGGTCGGCCTTGCTTTCCGGCCGACCGGCGGGAGTCTGAGCGCATGGACCCCGTGCTCGTCTCCCACCCCCTGGCCCGGATTCACCTGAGCGCCCTGCGGGATGCCAAAGCGCCGCCGGCACGCTTTCGCTGGCACCTCCACCGGCTGGCCGAGTTGCTGTTTTGGGAAGCCACCCGCGATCTCGACACCACGGCCCGGCGCGTGCAGACGCCACTGGCAGAAACGAACGGCTCGACCTTTGCGCGACCGCTGGTGCTGGCGCCCATCCTGCGGGCCGGACTCGGTCTGGAGGAAGCGATCCTGCCGCTCGTGCCGGACGCGGTGGTGGCCCACATTGGCATCGCCCGCGATGAAACCACCGCCCGACCGGTCTCCTACTACGCCAAATTGCCGCCGGTGCTGGCCGAGGCCGATGTCTTCCTGCTGGATCCGATGCTCGCCACCGGCGGCAGTGCCTGCGCGGCGGCCGACAAGCTGAAGGCGGCCGGAGCCCGCCGGCTGCGCCTGCTCTGCGTCGTGAGCTCACCCGCCGGCCTGGAGGCCGTGGCGACCGCCCACCCGGACCTGCCGGTCTTCACGGCCGCCGTGGATGAAGGACTGAATGAGCATTTTTACATTGTCCCCGGCCTGGGCGATGCTGGGGATCGCTGTTTCGGGACCTGATCCGAAAAAAAAGCGTGCCCAGACCGGGATTGCCCTGTTCATCGGCGACCCGGCGTGGAATAATGCCGACAATTGTCATGAAAGAATATGCCTACATCCATGAGGAGGGGCTCCTGCCCGCACCGCTGACTTCGGTGCCCTTTCTCAACAGTTTCAGTGAGGATCAGCTCGACGAGGTCCTGAACTCCTCCAGCCTGCTCCAGTGCGATGCGGGCGACACCATCATTCGCGAAGGCAGCATCGATTCACGAATCTACATCCTCCTCAGCGGTGAGCTGGAGGTGCGTGTCGGCGGCAAAAAGGTGGCCGCCATTTCCCGCGTCGGCGACGTCTTTGGCGAACTGGCCCTGGTCAACCACGACAAGCGCGCCGCCTCGGTGATCGCCGGCGGCCGTGCCCTGTGCCTGGCGGTCGACCAAAAATTCCTCCAGGACATGCACCCGCGCGAGCAGGATCCGGCCTTCCACGCCGCGCTCTTTGAGTTCGTCGCCCGTCTCGTGGCCAAAAAACTCGACGCCACCTCGCGTCGCCTCGCCGAGGTCGAGAAAGAATTGCGCGCCCTCAAGGAAAGCCAGGCCACCGAAGCTCCCGCCTCACCCCGCCGCCGCCCCGCCGCCAAAAAGCCGGTTCGCGGCAAGCGCCGGGCCCTGGCCTGAGCGAAGATGCGACCGGGCCAACTCACGTTGGCCGCTGTGCGGGCTCACTTCGCCTTCGGATTGCGCATGTAGTAGAGGTGCCCGTCCTCCGCGCCGCCCACAAAGTCCGGCAGGCCGTCGCCATTGAAGTCAACCGTGGTGGGGCTGACGTCATGACCCTCGATGTTGACCTCGGCCAGCAGGCCCAGATCGGCGAAGAACCACTTGCCATCGGCCGAACCCGTCTGGCGCAGAAAATTGGCATTGGCGGAATTGAGCAGGATGTCGAGCCTGCCATCGCCGTCCCAGTCCATGATGCAAAGCTTCCGTCGCCCGCTCTTTCCGGCAATGCCGGCATTGAGACGGAGCGGCTGGCCCGGGGTCATGGCCACCGGGTTGCGCACCGCCAGCTTACCGAGTGCCTTGGCCAGGGCGCCGGCCTTGGGCGCCTCCGGATCGGCGCAAAGCTGTCGCTGCGGATGTTTCAACACAAGACGCCCGTCCTGCTTGGCGCGCTCAAAAAAGGCAAGATACCCCTCCTGGTCGAGCATGACCAAGTCCATCAGACCATCCCCGTTCCAGTCGACGGCGACGGGTGTGGTGCGCCACTGCGTCAGCAGGGCCTTGCCCTCGGGCTGCATCCACCCGTAGGCCAGGCGCGGCTGGCCACCCCGCCACTCCACCTCAACCGCCTGGGCGGCAGCCAACCGGGGCGCGGCGCGCGTGCCGACGTTTTTGTACCAAACCACCTTGCCGAGGATGGAATTGAGCAGCAGATCAGGCAGGCCGTCCCCGTCCCAGTCAGCCACCGTCTGGGTGGTGTACCCCCACTTGGCTTCACAGGGCCCCTGGATCGAGCCGTTCGGGCCGGCCATCGGACGGATCACCCGGCCGTCAGCCTCCAAATACTTCGGCGCCGACCATTTCGGCTGCTCGACACCCGGGCCGCTGAGGTTTTCCAGGAAAGCCACATAGCCGGCGGTGTTGCCGCAAAGGATGTCGGTGTCGCCGTCGCCATCCCAGTCAAAGCCGACCGGCGTCGCCAGGGCGCCGAACTTCACGAGATCGGCCTCCTGCTGGAAGTAGCGCGGCTCGCGAAACACGGGCGTGCCGGCCTCGTCCGGTTTGCCGGTGTTCTCGACGAAGGCGACCCGGCCGTCCTCATCCCCGACGATCAGGTCCATGTCCCCGTCCCTGTCCCAGTCGATGGCCGTCGGGGTGATCATCTCGAGGTCCATCGTGAGGAACGAGCCGCTGTCGCTGTGCACCCGCTTCATCAGGGCATACTTCGGCTGGGTACGGCTGCCGGTGTTCTTGAAGTAGGTGAAGCCGTCGAGAAACTCGCCGCAGAGCAGGTCGAGATCGCCGTCGCCGTCGAAGTCCGCGAAGTTCGGACAGGGCCAGCCATAGGTTTCCACCGGACGATCTCCACCGGCCATCACCTTTTCCGGCTTGGCATAGGCGGGTTTCCCGGCGCTGCCGGTGTTGCGCAACACATAGACGTAGCCGCGCAGGGGGCCGTGCATCCAGCGGCCGTTGGCGTCGTAGGCGTTGTCCCAGCCATACTCGGTCCAGTCGCCAACCCCGACCACGAGATCCTGCAGGCCGTCGCCGTCGTAATCGACGCTGTGCCACATGTTGGCGCGCACCTTGTTGGGGTGGATGTTGGTGGCGAGCCCAAGCTTGACCTCCTGCTCAATCCCCGTCTTGAGAAAGTCGGGGTGAATGGCATTCGGAGTCATCACCACCGGCTTGCCGTCGACCTGGCTGACACGGACATTCTGCGCACCCTTGCTGATGCGCACGCCGGGCTTGAACACCGGCATGGGGTTTTGGGCCGTGTCGCCGGCGGCATTCTCGAAAAAGTAGATGCCATTGTAGGGCTTGTCCGGGCAGTTGACGACCAGGTCGAGGTCACCGTCACCATCATAATCCATCGGCAGCGGCCAGGCCCACAGGCCGACTCCCAGATCGACGACCAGTCCGGGATGATTGTACTTCAACGGCTCCAGGGTGGCTTCGGCGGCCGGGGCAGTGGCGCCCAGGCAGGCAAGGAGGAGGGGGAGGCTGGTCCGGAGCAGATTCATGGCAAATGGGTTGGAAACGGCAGCATGGCGCGCCCGGGCTCGGGCGCAAATCCGTCACGCTGCCGATTCTTGGCGGGCGTTTGATGATGCTTGACTTGGAGGAAAAGGACTCCGGAGGGAAAGTGTGCCATTCCCGTACCTTTTGCAGGCGGAGGTTGATTTTTTTCGATTTTGCAGTCTCGTGGCCGCCCGCCTCCGTACCACCGACCCCCCCGCCGACCGCTTCTGTGACTCATCCTGCCTACAAACCGACCCCTGGATCCCTGCTGTTCTTCGGCATCCACGTTCTCGCGATCCTCGCCTTCTTCGTCAAACCCGACCCGCTCGCGCTCATCCTCTGCGCCGGCCTGTTCCTGGTCCGCAAGTTTGGCATCACCGGTGGTTATCACCGGTATTTCTCGCACCGCTCGTTCAAGACCTCGCGCTGGTTTCAGTTCGTGCTCGCTTGGCTGGGCGGCATGGCGGCCCAGAAGGGGGCACTCTGGTGGGCGGCCCATCATCGGCACCACCACCAGCATTCCGACCAGCCTGACGACATCCACTCGGTCAAGCAGCAGGGCTTCTACTGGGCGCATGTCGGCTGGATCCTGGCACCGGACTACGAGGATTATGACTCCAAGCGGGTCAAGGACCTGACGAAGTATCCCGAGCTGGTGTGGATCAACAAGTATCACTTCATCCCGCCGATGGTACTGGCGCTGACCTGCTACCTGGTCGCCGGTCTGCCGGGTTTCCTCTGGGGCTTCTGCCTGAGCACGGTGATCCTCTACCACACCACCTTCGCCATCAATTCCTTCTGCCACCTGCTCGGCAAGCGCCGCTACGAGACCGGCGAATCGAGCCGCAACTCCTTCATCCTCGCCATCCTGACCCTCGGCGAGGGCTGGCACAACAACCACCACTACTACCCGCACTGCGCGCGCCAGGGCTTCTTCTGGTGGGAGTTCGACCCCACCTACTACGTCCTGCGCCTGCTTCGACTTGTCGGCATCGTCCACTCCATCAAGGAGCCGTCGAAGCGCGTGCTTGAGGGCAAGGAAGCGACCGCCGCGCTCGGCTGAGCGCCACCCCGTCTCAGCGCCGCGGACCGCGCAGCGACACCGGCGTGCCGCGGAATCCCCGCGGGATGACCGGCCATTCGGCGGTCAGGAAGTAAGCGTAGGTGCCTTGGGGAAACTCCGGCGTGACGCAAAAACGTCCGTTGCATTCGTCAAGGTCACCGCTACCCGCCACGAACGCATAGTCCTGGATGAAGGCACCGTCATGCCGGCCTCCGGGTCCCCTGGGCGATGAAGGCCGCTCGCCGGGCTTGAGTTCATAGCTCGAACGCAGCGTTTTCATGCCGGACGCCGGGTCATTGGGGTCCTTGTAGCCTCGCAGGGCGTAAATGGGAAATCCGTCGGCGGCCCAACCGATGAGCGGCGAATGCTGGTCTGGAGCCAGGCCGAGTTGATCCAGCAAAAGGGTTGGCAGGCCATGATAGTGGTAGACTCCGCCGGGCTGAACGTGGGCGTGACTGGCGTCGAGCCCGAGCGACACGGCACCTCCGAGCGCCTCGTAATTCCAGTCCAGTTCACGGTCGCCCCGCCAGAACTCCGCCGTGCCGGGATCAAAGAGCACGCCATTGAGGGCGATGCCGAAGGGCATGTTGGGCGGGGTCCGGTCCCCGTTCTTCGCAGACTGGTGCAGCCAGGTGATCTGCGGAGCAGGCCGGGGATTCCCCGGCAGCCGAAAATCATAATCCTGGGCGGCAATCTCATGGGGGTTTCCGCGATTCGGGAAGCGGCCAACCGCGTGCTCCGGCAAGGCGTTGGCACGCACTTCCAAGTCCGCGCCCTTGCGGTCAATGGTGACTTCATTGCGTCCCGGCGGCTTTTCGATCGCGGGTTCAAGTTCCAGTGGCCGGGCTTCGGTGGCCCGATGCTGGCGCATGGGAGGCCCTCCCCGCCCGCCACCCGGCGGTCCTCCAGGTCCACGTCCTCCGGGTCCACGCGGTGGCGGTCCCCCGGGAAACTGGGCGTTGACCACCAGGGCGATGAGGAAGGCGGTGAGGACGTAGAACCGGGTGCTCATGGCGACATGCTTGCCACGGTCAATCTTGAGGGAAGATGAAGGACCGCGTTTTTTCGCCATCAGGGGGTGAATACCGGTGCGAAAAGGGGTTTCAGAAGCAGGGATCCGGCTTGGGTGAGGTGATCGCCATCGGCATACAGCGGCTCGCCGTCAACGGCCAGCCGCGCCCGACCCTCCTCATCAAAGAGCAGGCTTGCCGGATCAAGCAGGTGTGCACCCGCAGCCTCAATCTGGGCACGCAGGGCCTCCATCACCGCGTTGCGCTCGCGATGCGCCGCCGGCGTGGCCGCCAAATCACGGGGATCGCGAAACAGTCCCGGGTGCAGGGCATGGTAGCCGAGCGCGCGCGGTGGCGCGAAATCATGCACCGGCACGTCAAGAACGATCCAAACGCGTGTGCCCGCAGCGCGGAGAAGGCGCACCGATTCGATCAGGGCCCGTCCAAAGGTGTCCGCCTCACGCCCATGGCACTTGCTCCAGTAGGCGGCCAGCACGGTGTCGGGCACCCGCTTACGGCGCACCGTCTCCAGCACCGCCTCAGCCCAGGCACGGCTTGCCACCTCATCCAGTCCGTGCCGGCTGCGCCGATGGAATCCGACCACCGGTGCGGTGGCGGAGTGGGCGACCAGCAGGCCGGCGGCTCCCTGCTGCGCACACCCGTCGGCCAGCACAGGCACCAGGCTCTTGGCGTGGCTGTCGCCCCACAGCAGGACCCGCACCGGCGTTCCGGCTTGCGGATGACCGAATCGCGGCGCAGAGCCATCCAGAACCGCCTCAAGGGCGTCAGGCCAAGCCGCGGCCGCCGCCGTGGCGGTTGCCAGTCGGACCGCGCTGGCGGGCAGCCTTTCCGGCAAACCCCGGCTGACACTCAGACCCGCCCCGGCAGCAAACAGCAGGGCCAGCACGAGGCCCGAGGCGGTGAAGAGCGCGGCGCGACTCTTCAAGACGACCCGGGCCCTCACCGGGTTCTCGATCCAGCGCCAGGACAGCACGGCCAGGCCCCAGGCGGCCAGCACCAGTCCAACGCGCACCCCACGGGAATCGGCATCGACCAGGACCGGACTGAGGGCGGCCGCCAGGGCAAGCAGCGGCCAGTGCCAGAGATAGAGCGAATAGGAAATGCGACCAAAATGCAGCAGCGGTCGCGACTCCAGCAGGCGCGCGGCCGGCCCGCTGCGCCCGGCCCAGATAAGGGCGGCCGCACCCAGGCAGGGCGGCAGGGCAGCTAGACCCGGAAAGGGCGTGCCGGCATCGTAAAGCAGACCCGGAAGCAGGATGGCCCCCAGCCCCGCAATGCCCACCCAGGCCCTCTGACGCGGTTCCGTCGTTGCGAGCGGCATGCAGGCAAGCAGGGAGCCGAGCAGGAGTTCCCAGGCGCGGGTCGGCAGCCAGTAAAAGGCACTGTGGGCATCGTGCCTGACCAGCCAGACGGAAACGCACAGACTGATCAGGGCCAGGGCTCCGAACACGCGACGACCGAGCGCCGCCAAGCCTTCGGACGTGCGCGCCGCACGACGCGCCAGCAACAGGCAGAGCGGCGGCATGAGCAGATAAAATTGTTCCTCGACCGCCAGCGACCACAAATGCAGCAGAGGCATTTGCTCAGCGGAACCGGCGAAGTAACCGCCGCCCTCGCGCCAGAAGTACAGGTTGGCGACGAAGAGCGACTGGGCCATGGCCGATTCCCCGAGCCGCTCCAGATCTTCCGGCAACAGCAGCCAGGCCCCCGCAAGGAGCGTGAGCAGGGCCATGACTGCCAGGGCCGGCAGGATGCGGCGCGCCCGGCGCTCCCAAAAATCGCCCAGCCTGAACCCTCCGGCCTCCAGATCGCGGCGCATCAGTCCGGTGATGAGGTAACCGGAGATGACAAAGAAAACGTCGACACCGATGAAACCACCGCGAAACGAAATGTGCGCATGGAACAGCACCACCAGCAGCACGGCGACCCCGCGCAGGCCGTCGATGTCGGGTCGGTAGGCAAAGGACGCGGGCGAGCTCATCGAAGGTGCGAGCCAACCACCGCCGCCGGCACGGTGCAAGCGCGACTTCCCGCGCGCAGCGCCGGTGTCTTCATGCTTGCTTAAGGCGGCCCGCGGCATTCTCATCGCCTCATGAGGCTGCTCATTGTCGAGGATGAATCGGACCTGCTTCGCACGCTGGCACAAGCGCTGCGCGAGGAGGGGCATGCCGTGGACGAGGCGGCCGATGGCGAGGAGGGGCTCTTCAAGGCCCTCGAAACCGACTACGACGCCGTCGTGCTCGATCTCATGCTGCCCGTCCTAGATGGCTTCGAGGTGCTGCGCCGGCTGCGCGAGAAGCGGCGCACCCCCGTGCTGGTCCTGACCGCGCGCGGCCGGGTCAGCGACAAGGTGCGCGGTCTGGATCTTGGTGCCGACGACTACCTGCCGAAACCCTTCGACCTGCGCGAACTGGCCGCGCGCCTGCGCGCCCTGCAGCGGCGCATGGCCGGTGAGACGCGCAGCGAGATCCTGCTTGGCCCGGTCCGTCTCGACATGCGCTCGCGGAACGTCAGCCGCGACGGCGAACTGGTGCCCCTGACCGCCCGGGAATACGCCCTGGTCGAACACCTCGCCCTGCACCACGGCAGGGTGGTGTCGCGCACCGAATTGTACGAACACCTCTTCGATGAAAACGAAAGCAGCCTGAGCAACCTGCTCGATGTTCACGTCTCGAACATCCGCAAGAAACTCGGCCATGACTTCATCACCACCCGCCGGGGCCACGGCTACTGCATTGAGGCATGACCCTGTTCCCGAGTTCCATTCGCTGGCGACTGCAGCTCTGGCACGGCCTGATGCTGCTGGGGGTGCTGTGCGGGTTCGCCTACACGGCCCAGCGCCTGCAGTGGGCACAGGAAATACGGCGGGTCGACGCGGAACTGCAGCAGCGCGTCAATGAACTGCTGGGACTGATCAGTCGCCCTCCCGGACCACCGCGGGGCGAGCCCGCTCTCGAGGAATTCTTCCCCCTCCCGGAGGATGCCTGGAACGCCTCCGGCCCCCGTGCCCAGCAGGAGAAGCCCCTGCGCGAATGGAGCGCATCTGCAGGCGGCTGGTTTGTCGTCTGGGAGCGCAGCGGCGCCGTCCTGCGCGCGAGCGACGCCGCGGCAGCTGGTCGCCCACGGCTGGAACTGGAGGCGGGCAGGCCGCTGACCCCGCACGGAGCGACCGTCGCCCTGGCCGATGGCCAGCCTGGACGCGAACTGGCGGCGGCGACACCGCGCGGCGAGATTGTTCTGGCCGGCAGGCCGCTCACTGCGGAGGCGGCGGTCAGCCGGCGCACCGCCTGGCGCCTGGCCGCCCTGGTCGGAGGTGTCTGGCTGGTCGGCGTGCTTGGCGGCGGATGGCTGACTGGCAGGGCCCTGCGTCCCATCCGAACCATCAGCGACACCGCCGCCGGGATTTCCGCCGGCCACCTCGACAACCGCATTGAAGTCGAAGCGAAGGAAACCGAGCTCGGCCACCTGGCCGCCGTACTCAACGCCACCTTTGCCCGCCTGCGCCGCGCCTTCGATCAGCAGGCGCGGTTCACCGCCGACGCCGCCCATGAACTGCGAACCCCGGTCAGCGTCATGCTCTCGCAGACCCAGCTCGCCCTCCAGCGCGAGCGCACGCCGGAACAATACCGCGACACCCTGGCCACCTGCCGCCGCGCCGCGGATCGCATGAACGGGCTGATCGAATCGCTGCTCGAACTCGCGCAACTCGACGCCGATGCGTCCGGACTGAACAAACAGCCCGTCAACCTCGCCGACGTGGCTGGGGAAAACGCCACCCTCGTCGAAGGCCTGGCGGTCGAGCGCGGCATCACGCTGGCGCGGCAGCTTGAAGCGGCGCCCTGCGTGGGCGACGCCGGCCGGCTCGGCCAGATCGTCACCAATTTCCTTGGCAACGCCATCCGCCATGCGCCGGAGGGCGGCACCGTCTCTGTGGCGACCGGAGTGACGGCCGAGCGCGCCTGGGTGAGGGTCGCCGACCCGGGCCCGGGCATCGCCGAGGAACACCTGCCCCACCTGTTTGAGCGCTTCTACCGGGCCGATCCCTCGCGCCAGCGCGGCAGTGGCGGCGCGGGGCTCGGTCTGGCCATCTGCAAGGCGATTGCGGAAGCCCACGGCGGATCGATCCAGGTGGAGAGCCAGCCCGGCGCGGGCAGCACTTTCACACTGTTCCTTCCCGCTGCCTGAGGCCGCAACTCAGGAACCGCTGAAACTGCCCACCACCTTCGGTGCCTCGCCCTGTTTGAGCGTGAAAATTTCCGGGCTGGCGGCATGGGCGTCGGCACGATAGCGCTCGGCCAGGTCGGTGCTGTATTCCTGCAGGGCGTCGGGGTTGGCGGGAAACACGAACAGCGAATGACGATCCGGCAACGCCACCCAGATTTCGGGACCAAACAGCTTTTCGAAGGTGGCAGGGAGGGAGGGCGCGGTCACCAGACAGGCCATGATCGGCAGGTCGCTGCGATACACCGCGTAGCGAACCTTCCCCTCGGCATCCTTGATCAGATCCGGCTGAATGGAGGCCAGAAGGCGGTCGGCAGCGGAACGGGCGCGCTCAGCGAAGGTGTCGACACTGACGCCGAGCTTCTGGAATTCCTCCTTGGTGTAAGCCTGGATGCCCGGGACCTCGGCAATTTCGCGGGCCGGAGAAAACACCGTGTGCCGGGCTCCCTCGGGACGGACCGAGAGCTCGGTGCCCAGCACGCGCGGCTCGGGCAGGAGGAGCAGCAATTCCGGGCGCCGGACCACCTCCTGTGCGGGTAGCACGGTGGCGCAGAGCAGGAAAAGGAGGTGACGGGAATTCATGCCTGGAACAGTTCCGCAAAAACGGCCTGCAACCGCCTGGCCCGTCGCGAGAACGCGGGCCGGCCGGTCCATCAAACCTCTTGCACTTACCATGCCTCCGGCCTTCATCAAGGCATGATCGCGTTTCTGCGTGGAAAAATCGCCGCCGCCATGCCACACCAGGCCGTGCTGGATGTCGGCGGCGTCGGCTACGCCGTGAACATCCCACTGTCGACCTTCGACCGGCTGCCCCAGAAGGGGGCGGAGGTGACGCTGCTCACGCATCACCATGTGACGGAGCACGAGCATCTCTTGTTCGGATTTTTCGACGCCGACGAACGCGATCTCTTCCGCCTGCTCATGGACCGCGTCTCCGGCATCGGGCCGAAGATGGCGCTGTCGGTGCTCAGCGGCCTGCCGGTGCCCGCCTTCAAGGATGCGGTCATCCGCAATGACACCGCCGCCCTGGCGCGCATCAAGGGGGTTGGCAAAAAGACCGCCGAGCGCATCGTCCTCGAGCTCAAGGACAAGGTCGGAGTCGTCGACGCCTGGCAGGCCGCCGAGGCCGCGCGCGGCACCCACGACCCGCGCCAGGAGGCGGTTTCCGACGCCGTGCTCGGACTCATTGCCCTCGGCTTCAAACAGGCCGAGGCCCAGAAGGCGGTGACCGAATTGCTGCGCCAGCCCGGCTTCGATCCGTCGGCTTCCGCCGACCGGCTGATCCGCGAGGCCCTGCGCCGGTTGCAGTGATCGTCACAAAAGCACCCTTTTTCGACACCCCCCGCCAAGAAAGGTTGCCCTGGATGTGGCGTTTTTGCTAGGCTGGGCTTCAACCGCGACGTGCGGCCTCCCCCCCCCGCACCTGCAAACCCTGAACCTCTCTCTCCTATGAACACCACCCCAACCAGCCGCCGCACCTTCCTGCGCGGCACGCTCGCCGGCGCCGCCGGTTTCGCCACCCTGCCCGCCTGGGCCAAGCCCATCGGTGCCAACGGCGATGTCCGCGTCGCGGTCATCGGCTTCAAATCCCGCGGCTCCGGCCACATCAGCAGCCTGCTGAAAATCCCCGGTGTCCGCCTCGTCGCCCTCTGTGACGTCGACAGCGCCGTGCTCGAAAAGCATGTGGCCGATCTCGCCAAGAAGGACATCAAGGTGAAGGCCTACAAAGACTTCCGCGAGTGCTGCGCCGATCCGGACATCGACGCCATCACCATCGCCACGCCCAACCACACCCACACGCTGATTGCCATGACCGGCATCGCCAACGGCAAGCATGTCTATGTGGAAAAGCCGGTGTCCCACAACATCTGGGAAGGCCGCAAGCTTGTCGAAGCCTCCCTCGTCGCCGCCAAAAAAGGCCTCGTCGTCCAGCACGGCATGCAGCGCCGCTCCGATCTCGGCTGGGCCGCCGCCATGGAGTACGTCAAGAGCGGCAAGCTTGGCAAGGTCACCCTCAGCCGCGGCATCAACTACAAGGCCCGCAAGAGCATCGGCAAAATCGCCGCTCCTCTCTCCCCGGACGCCGACGGCCTGTTCAAGCCCGGCACCGTCACCGACGCCAGCGGCAAGGGACTCTCCGGCACCATCGACTACAAGCTCTGGAGCGGCCCCCGTGGCATCCTGCCCGTTCATCGCACGCAGTTCCACTATGACTGGCACTGGCAGTGGGCCTACGGCAACGGTGACATCGGCAACCAGGGCCCGCACCAGCTCGACGTCGCCCGCTGGGCGCTCGGCAACCCGGACCTGCTGCCCAAGCGCGTCATGAGCTTCGGCGGCCGCTGGGGCTACGACGACGACGGCGAGACCGCCAACAACCAGATGGCCTTCTACGAATTCAACGAGGGCGCGCCGCTGCTGTTCGACAACCGCGGCCTGCCGATGAAGGACATGAACTGGACCAAGGGCTACGAACCCGTGTACCGCATCAACGGCAAGGTCTCCGCGCCGCGCATCGGCAACGTCGTGCACTGCGAGGGCGGTTTCATCGCCGAGTCCAAGGCCTATGACAACGACGGCAAGGCCATCGAGAAGTTCGACAACTTCCAAGATGGCCCGGACCACATGAAAAACTTCATCGACTCCGTCCGTGCCGGCAAGATCACCAAGGACGTGCTGAACGTCGCCCACGGCCATCACGCCGCCGCGCTGGCCCACATGGCGAACGTCAGCTATCGCCTCGGCAAGAAAATCAGCAACGGAGAGATCAAGGAACGCCTCAGCGGCAACAAGGCCGCCCTGGAAACCTTCGATCACTTCGTGCAGAACCTTGAGGACAACAAGATCGACACCAGTGTGGACATTGCCGCCTGCGGCCCCATGCTCGAATTCGATCCCGTCACCGAGAAGTTCATTGGCGAATTCGCCGACGAGGCCAACAAGATGGCCTCCGAGGTCTATGTCGCCGGCTTCGAGCTGCCGACGATCTCCTGATCGGTCCGACTGCCGGATTCCCCGCGTCGCCCCTCCGGCGGCGCGGGTTTTTTTTGCCCGGGGGCCTGCCCGGGCGGCCGCAATTTGCGCATCCTCCCTTCGTTGCCGTCTCTGCCATGATCCGCCTTCGTTTCCTGCTGCCCGTCGCCTTCCTGCTCGCCCACACCGCTCTCGCCCAGCCGGCCAAATCGAAACCCTCCAGGCCGAAGCCCGGCAATGACGACGCCATGTGGGTGGCCCAGCCGCCGTATGAGCTGCCTGCAGGTGTTAGCCATCACACCCTGCACAGTCCCTCCATGGGGCGCGAGGTCGGCTTTTGCGTGTATCTGCCGCCCGGCTATGACCGCCACCCGGAGCGCCGCTACCCGGTCATTTACCATCTGCACGGCGCCGGCGGCAACGAGACGCGCACCCTGTTCACCGCGACCGTGCTGCACGAGGGCATCCTCGCCGGCCGGCTGCCGGAAATCATCGTCGTCTTCCCGAATGGCGGCCGGGCCACGATGTATCAGGACAGCGGCGACGGTCGTTTCCGCGCCGAAACCTGGATGATTCGGGAACTGATTCCTTACATCGACGCCACCTACCGGACGATCGCCGACCGCAAGGCGCGCTGCATTGAGGGCTTCAGCATGGGGGGGCGCGGTTCCACCCATCTGGCCATGAAATACCCCGAACTCTTCGGTTCGCTCTTCAACCAGAGTGGCAATGTCTACCACGTCTCCGCCCCTGAGCAGTTGCCCAACGCCTACCTCGGCGACGACCCGGACCGCCTGCGCGCCAACGATCCCTACCTGAACCTTGCGAAGAACCTCGAGTTCATCCGTGCCAACCTTCGCATCCAGCTCGCCTGCGGCACCGCCGATCCCGATCACCTGACCACCGTGCGGGAATTTCATGCCGCCCTGGACGCGGCGGGGGTGAAGCACGACTACTTCGAAGTTGAGGGTCTCGGCCACAACCAGAAGCAGATGATCGAGGGCCGGCGCGCCACATGGTTTGACTTCCATCTCGAATCCCTTCGCCGGCACGGCGTGCCCCTGCACCTGCACCGTTGACCCCGCAGGCCGCCCTTGCTCCGCGCCAAACCCGGCCTAGCATGCGGGGTGATCCAGATCGTCTTCAACGAAATCAGCGCGGCCGAGCTGTCGCGGCTGCCCACGCAGATTCAGTTCCAGCTGCTTGAAGCCCTGAACATCCAGCCGGGCGACCTGGAACCGGAGTTGCTCGCCAAACGCTTTGGCGTTCTGGACCGTGTCGGTAAAAAGCTGTACCGCTGCCGCGCCGGCGACCACCGCATCTACTTCGCGCTCGCCGAGGGCCATGTGCGCGTGCACCGCGTCCTTCACAAAAACACCCTCGCCGACTTCCTCTACCGCAGCAACCTGCCCGGCGGCGGCGAGGACGACGCCCTCAGCCAATCGAAGCAGTTCTGGCACCTCATCGACGAGGGCGCGAACACGCTCAAGCAGGGCTGAGACCGAGCGATCCCGGCTCGCTCGCACCGAAGTCCCCCGGTGAATCTCCCGCGATGGCCGCCTTGCCGCGACGACTGACCCAGAGATCTATTGTCATAGTCAGGCCTCCGGAAACCTTCTGTTCCTGGCATGCTGTTGCGCAGGAAAGAGTCAGGAGTCGATTTTGAAAGCCCTTGCCTGCACCTCCTGGGTCATTTCTGTTTTCCGGTCCTCAAGCAATCAATCTGTTGGCGAACGTTTCATCGTGCCTGACACCACCGCCCCAGCATGATTGTCCCATGAGGCGTCATGAGAGGAAACTTCAAGATGTGACCCAGCCCTACTTCTTCTGCGGGAACAGCATCTTCGACATCTCCATGCCGGACTTGGCCATGCCGGTGGCCTGTTCCTGGTAGGCTTTCAGGGTCGCGATCTGGGCCGGACTGAGAAATGCGGCGGCGCGCTCCTCAATGATGCGCGCGTTGACCTCAAGCTGCTGAATCTGGCGCTTGATCAAATCCTCGGTCAGCAGCGTGGGGTCGAGGTTGGTCTTCCCCGCCAGGTTGCCGCCGGTGCCTGGTCGCGTGCGCACCTCCGTCATCAGGTCGATGAGCTGCTGTTCCTGCTGCGCGTTGAGGGGCTCGGCCGACGAGGCAAACAGGCTCTTGCCGAGCATTTCATATTGGGTGCGGTCCGGAAGGGACTTTTCCCAACCCTGAAAGGTCTGCCAATCCTCCTCATGGTTGAGGAACTTGCGGATCGTGTCATCGAAGGCCGTGCGCTGCCGGTCGATCTCCCGGCCGATCTCCTGTCGCTGCTCGGAGCTCAGATTGCCGTCGAGAAGCTTCAGGCCCAGATCGGTCTGCGTCTTCTGTCGCTCCACCAGCAGTTTCTTGAAGTGCTCACGCTCCTGCGGACTGAGCTGCAGCTGATCGAAGAGACGTCCATAGGCGACGTCGATCTGCAGGGCCTGCTGGCGCTCCATCACCTCGCGCATGCCGGGGTTGTTGAGCATCGCGCGCAAGTCCGTCTTGCCCGCCGGTGCCCCGGTGGCTGCGGGTGCCTCCGCGATGGCTGGCGGCGGGGCCGGTGCCGGTGCCGGGACCGACTCGGCACGCCGCTCCACCTCGCGCTTGAGGCTGGCGATGGTGCGCCTGGCCTCCTTGAGTTCTGTCTCGAGAAGCGCCAGTCGCGGATCCGGCTCGGGCGAACGACCAAGGATCCAGGCAAGAGCCAGAAGGGATCCCGCGGAGGTCAGTCCGAGCAGGACAAGGGCGACGTGTTTCATGGGTCAACCTAGCATGAACCACCGGGCGGGACCAGCCGCAAAGCCGGGTGTCAGCCGAGACGCGCGGCGTAAGCCGAGGCGTCCATGAGGGCATCGGCCGAACCGGGAGTCGCCCGAATCTTGAAGATCCAGCCGGCCCCATAGGGATCGCTGTTGATCAGGCCCGGTTCACCGGATAGCGCGGCGTTGACCTCGACAATCTCGCCGGCGACCGGGGAGTAAATGTCGCTGGCCGCCTTGACCGATTCGATCACGCACACCTGCTGCCCCGCGGCAACGGGGCCCAGCTTGGGGGGATCGACGAAGACAACGTCGGTTAGCTCGGCCTGGGCGTGGTCGGTGATGCCGACGGGGGAGACTTCCAGACTCGGATCGACCCACTCGTGGGTGTCGCGGTAACGCAGGTGCTCGGGGATGAGGCTCATGGCAGGCTGCAGCCTAGTGCGAAATGCGCGGGGCGGAAACCGAAAACTCGGTCAGACCCAGCCCATGGCCTGCATGCGGCCGTGGATGGCGTCCTTGGCTTCCAGCAATTCGCCGATCGGGTCCCAGCGACCGCTGGTGAGAGCGTCGTGGGCGGTCGACGGCAGGCTGACCTTGATGGTCTGGTCGCCAAACCGAACTTCCTGGTTGGCGACATCGACGGTGACCTCCAGCTTCGGGTTCGCCTCGACGGCGGCGGCGATGCGGGCGATGTCCTCGGCCGAGGCGCACACGCAGGGGATGCCGAGGGTGGTGCAGTTGCCAAAGAAGATCTCGGCGAAGCTCTGGGCGATGACCGCGCGGAAGCCGAAGCGGTAGAGGGCCTGGGGAGCGTGCTCGCGCGAGCTGCCGCAGCCGAAATTCGTGCCCGAGAGCAGGATCGAGGCACCCTGGAAGCGCGGGTTGTCGAGCGGGTGGCCGGTCGGCTTGCCGTCCTTGTCGAAGCGCACGTCGTAAAAGGCGAACTCACCCAGTCCGTCAAAGGTGACGCACTTCATGAAGCGGGCAGGGATGATGCGGTCCGTGTCGATGTCGGAGCCGGGGACGTGGACGGCGGTGCCGGAAACCTGGGTGATCTTTGCGAGGGCCATGGAACGGGCAACCTAGGCGCGAATTCGGCCGGGAGCAACTGTTTCAGAGAGGCCGCCGGGCGCGGTGAAACAGCCAGCCCAGGCCGGCGCCAAACCCCAGGCCGTAGCAAAGCCCCCAGGAAAGCTTGGCC
>JAUREI010000119.1 GCA_030827515.1 Prosthecobacter sp.
CCGGGCTTCGGCCACGCGGGCTGGGTGCCCTTGCCGATGGCGACCATGAAGCTGATGACGTGGTCCCCGGGCAGGCCGATGAGGCGGGCGACGGCGTCGAAGTCAAAGCCGTCCATCGGGCAGGAATCATAGCCCAGTTCCTTGGCGGCCAGCATGAGGGTCATGCCGGCCAGGCCGCAGGAGCGCATGGCCTCGTCGCGCTGCACCTGCTCGCGGCCCTCGTAATACTGTCCGATCGCGGGCACGAGGAAATCCTGCACCGGCTGGGGGGCGTCCTTCCAGTAGCGTTCCGGCGACTTGCGCCAGGCGCCGAGGTCGGCGCAGAGGATGACCAGCAGGGAGGCGTCGGTGACCTGCGCCTGGTCCCAGGCGACCGCACGAATCTGGCGGCGCAGTTCGGGATCGCTGACGACGACAAAGCGCCAGTGCTGGAGGTTGAAGGCGGTCGGGGCCTGCATCGTCGCAAGGAAGAGGGTGCGCACCTCCTCCTCGCTGAGGCGATGCTCGGGATCGTAGTACTTGATGGCGCGGCGGGCGTGGATGGCTTCGAGGGTGTTCATGGGATTGGGGAAGGATAACGACAGGCAAGTTTGGCACGGTCGCAGCGACCTGTCAGGCGCCGCGGGCCGGGATTCCTGCACCGCAGGATCAGGCCGCGGCGAGCGCGGGGTAATCGGTGTAGCCCGCCGCGCCCGGCGTGTAGAAGGTCTCCGGATGCGGCGCGTTGAGCGGCGCACCGGCGGCGATCCGCGCGGGCAGGTCGGGGTTGGCCAGGAAGGGCACACCGAAGGCGACCGCATCGATGCGGCCGGCGACGATGTCGCGTTCGGCCTCCTCGCCGGTGTAGCCAATGTTGCCAACGAGCGTGCCGGCAAAGTTTGCCCTCGCCGTGGTCAGCACATCGCCCTGCTGGAGACCGTAGAGATCCGAGCGCATGACATGCAGGTAGGCGAGTCCCCGGGCAGCCGCCTCGCGCGCCACATGCGCGGTGAGGGCCACCGGATCGCTGTCGCGCATGGCGTTGAAGCTGTTGAGGGGCGAAATGCGCAGGCCGACGCGATCGGCACCCCAGACTTCCGCAGCGGCGTCGACAACTTCAAACATGAGGCGCGCGCGGTTCTTCAGCGGTCCTCCGTAGGGGCCGGAGCGTTGGTTGGAACCGTCGCGCAGGAATGCATCCAGCAGGTAACCGTTGGCACCGTGGATTTCGACGCCGTCAAAGCCGGCTGCACGGGCATTGGAAGCCGCCCTGCGAAAACCGTCCACGATGCCCGGGATTTCGTCATCCCGCAGTTCGCGCGGCACGACGTAGGGCTTTTTGCCCTCGGGCGTGTGCACCTCCTCGCCAGTGATGGCGAGGGCGCTCGGCGCGACCGGTTGAGCCCCCCCGTTGAGCAGCGGGTGGCAAGCGCGACCGCCATGCCAGAGCTGCAGCACGATGCGCCCGCCGCGGGCGTGCACCGCCTTGGTCACCGCCTGCCAGCCACGCACCTGGGCCTCCGAATAGATGCCGGGTTCCATCCAGAAGGCGGAGTTGCCCTCCTGCACCATGGTGGCCTCGGCAATGATCAGGCCGGACCCGGCGCGCTGGGCGTAGTATTCGGCCATGATCGGCGTCGGGTTGTGCTCGGCATCGGCGCGGCAGCGCGTCAGAGGGGCCATCAGCACACGGTTGGACAGTTCAAGGGCGCCGGCTTGGAGCGGGGTCAGAAGCTTCATGAGGGATGAGTGGGATCAGGCGAGGTCGAAGAGCAGGGCTTCGGCGTCTTCAGTGGCAGTGAGGGTCAGGGTTCCCGCGTCTTCCGTGCTGAAAGCGTCGCCGGGCAAAAGTTCAACGCCTTGGACGGTGACACGGCCACGAATCAATTGGAACCAGACACCGCGGCCGTTCCGAACCTCATGGCTGAGCGTGGCACCGGCCTGCGGGCGCAGGCGGAACACTTCGGCATCCTGGTGGATCGTGGCGCTGCCCTCGCGGCCGTCGGGCGAGATGACCCGCACCTTGCCATCGCTTTCGCGGGCGGGATCGGGATGCCACTCGGTGTAACTCGGCGTCAGGCCGTTCTGGCGCGGGCGAATCCAGATCTGCAGCAGGCTGGCGGGCTCGGTGGCCGAGGGATTGAATTCGCTGTGGGTGACGCCGCGACCGGCGCTCATCAGCTGGATCTGGCCTGGCTTGAGTACACGGCCGTTGCCCATGCTGTCCTTGTGCTCCAGCGCTCCGTAGAGAATGTAGCTGAAGATCTCCATGTCTCGGTGCGGATGGGTCGGGAAGCCGGCACCGGGGGCGATGACATCCTGGTTGATGACGCGCAGGCTGCGGAAGCCCATGTGGGCCGGATCGTAGTAGTCGGCAAAGCTGAAGCTGTGAAAGCTGTCGAGCCAGCCGTGGTCGGCGTGGCCGCGTTCAGCGGAGCGGCGCAGAGTGAGTTTCATGGTCGATGGGGTGGAGGGTGAACGGGGGGCGACACAGGCGGCGGACAGAACCAGGGGAGGCAGGGTTCGCAGCAGGTGCCGGCGTTGCATTTCACCATCCTGCCATGATCCTACCGGCCGGCCAATGCAGTCCCATTTGCCTGAGACTGCACAACGCGTATGCTCGACCCATGGAATTGCGTCTGCTCCGCTCCTTTCTCGCCGCCGCCAACGACGGCAACATCAGTCGGGCTGCCGCGCGCCTCAACCTGACCCAGCCGACGCTCAGTCGCCAGATCAAGGCCCTCGAGGAGGAACTTGGCGTCGCCCTGCTCGAACGCGGCGCGCATTCCTTCTCACTCACTCCTTCGGGGGAACTGCTCCTGCGCGAAGGCGCGAGCCTGCTGGAGCGCGCCGACCACCTGACCCGCCGTGTCCACGCGGCGGCCCAGGCGCAGGTGGTCCGCGTCGGCTACTCGCCCTCGCTCACCGCCGGCATTCTGTCGCCGGCGGTGGCCGCCTTCGCCCAATTGCACCCGAGGGCGCGCGTCGAACTCTCCGACCTGAGCAGCCTGGAGATGATGGAGGGGCTGCGGAAGGGTGCGCTGGACGTCATCGTGACCGTGCCGCCGCTGCGCGACCAGCCGGACCTCGCATGGATCACCGTGCAGCAGCAGGCCTGGCGGGTTGCCGTGCCGCGTCAGCATCCGCTGGCCAAACGCCAGACCCTGACGCCGGCCGACCTCGACAACGAGCGGCTGGTGGTCTACAACCAGCGCGAGTATCCCGACTACTGGGAGGGCCTGTCGGCCTGGTTCAAAAGCCAGGGCATCAACGCGCGCGTCGCCAGCGAGTGCGACGGCGTCACCAGCCTGATCAGTGCCGTCGAGGCCGGACTTGGCCTGGCGGTTGTGGTCGAGCGCATCGCCTGCCTCGTGCCGGAGCGCATCGTCCTGAAACCGGTCGAACCCCAGCCGGCACCAGTCTGCATCGCCGCCGGCACCGCCGCCCTCCGCGCCAGCGACAAGGTGCTCGGGGTCTTCATCGGTGAGTTGCAGCGCGCCGGTGCACCCGCCGTCGCCCCGCAGATTGGACTCGACAAGCCACCCCGGCGCGGAGTTAAATCCCGGGCATGAAAACGCTTCTCTGCGCGCTCGCGCTGGCCTTCGCCACCGCCCATCTGCTGCATGCCACCGCCGGCAAGAACAACACCGGCACCGTCATCAGCGACCTCAAGGTGCGCTTCTCCGGCAAGGAACCCGAGCTCAAGGGCCGAGCCTACGTGCTGGAATTCTGGGCCACCTGGTGCCCGCCCTGCCGGACCAGCATCCCGCACCTCAACGAGATCCACCAGAAGTACAAGGGCCGTGGGCTCGAGATCATCGGTGTGACCAAGGAGGATCGCCAGACGGTGCGCAACTTCACCAAGGACGTTCCGATCGAATACACCGTCGCACACGACACCTACGGCAAACTCAACGACGAGTTCCAGATCAAGGGCATCCCGCACGCCATGATCGTCGACAAGACCGGCAAAATCGTCTGGGAGGGTCATCCCATGAGCCTGCCTGAGGCGCAGCTTGAGTCGGTGCTGAAAGCGGAGTAAGGGCGGCTCCGCATGACCCTGTTCCGCCTCGTCCTCTGCCTGCTCTGCCTCGCCGCCGGCGGTGTCCGCCTCGAGCAGGAGCGCCGCGCCGGACGCTTGCAACAGGTCGATGAAGCTTTTCTTGACCTTCTCACGGCCAACACCCGCGACCGTCTCACCCAGGTCGACCCGCAGGCACCGGACCAGGTCGTGCTGGTGACACTGCGCGAGGCCGACCGCAAAGAATTCGCCGCCTGGCCACCGCCACCGCTGGACTGGCAGACCCTGCTCAAGGCCCTGGCTGCCTACACGCCGGAGGTCGTCATTCTCACGGAACCCCTCCAATGGGGCGAGCCCAAGCCGGACTTCGTCCCGGCAGTGGCCGAGGCACTTCTGGCCTTCCCCAGCGTGGTCCTCGGTCTGCCAACCCGTGAAGCCGGGTCGAAAGAGAACGCGGACGCGCTGGATCTGCCGGCCTATGAACGCGTGCGGGGCGACCCACCGGAGGTGGCCGCCGCGGGCACACCGCGCCTGCTGCCGGTGCCGGAAGTGCGCGGCCTGGCCGAACTCGGCCTGTTGACGACCGGGGGTGAGGGCCTGCCCTATGTCCTGCGCCAGGGTGACGCTCTGGTACCCGGCCTGCTGGCTCAGGCTCTGGCGCGGCGCACACGCACCCCCTTCACCAGCCAATCCCTGCGTCTCGGCCCCGGTGCCGGAGCTCATCTGAACCAGGGCGTCCATGTGCCGCTGACCCCTGACGGCCGTTTCCTGCCGGAGTCCGACCGGCCTGTGCCGACGGTCAATGCCCTGCAACTCATGACCGGTGCGCTCGCCGACACCCTGTCCGACAGCGAACGCGAGGCGCTGGGCAGCGGCCGCATCGCCGTGATCGGCATCGAGGCCGCCGACGGCAGCTCGACCGCCCGCCGATATGCCCAGGCCCTCCAGCAAATTCTGACGCTGCCGCGCCTGCGCCAACTCACCCAGATGGAGGAATGGGCCGTCGCCGGTCTTGCCGGCCTGATCGCCCTGTGGACCGCCGCACGAACCCGCCGGCACCGTGCCCTGCTCGCCGGCCTCGGCTGGATGTTCGCCGCCCTCGTCGCCTGCTTCCTCGCCTTTCAAACCGCCCTGGTCTGGTGCCCGCCCACCCTTCCCGTCTTCGCCCTCGCCTGCGGATCCCTCATCGCCCGCCTCTTCGGGGCACGGGCGGAGAGCCAGGGGCAGAGAGCGCAGAGCCAAGCCCCAGGCGCCGAAGCCGCGGCAACGGAGCCATCCAACGGATCGGACGGACCCGCCTGATCCGCCCTCCGCTGCGGAGTGTGAAGCATGGAGCCATGCGGAGAGGCCGGCTCTGGACTCCGTGCTCTGTGATCCCCGCTTGCGACACCGTCCCAGCGGCCCTAGGGTGAACGTTTCCCCCGCCGCCCCCCAAAAAAGACATGCGTTTCCGCAACCTCACCCGCCGCCTCGACATTGGGGCGAACTCGTACCTGCTTGAATCCGGAGGGCACCGGATCGTGCTGGACGCGGGCATGGACCCCAAGGAAACCGGCTTTCAGGCCGCACCCGACCTCGGTCCCCTGCCCCACCGCGGTGCCAGCGCCATCCTGCTCAGCCACGCCCATCACGATCACATCGGCTCGCTGCCGGTCGTCCAGCGCGCCCAGCCGGACACCGACGTCTACATGACCGAACCCACCGGCGAGGTCGGCAGCGCCATGCTGCACAATTCGGTCAACGTCATGACCAGCCAGCGCGAGGAGAAAGCGATCAGCGAATACCCGCTGTTCACCCATCGCGAGCTCGACGAAAACCGCGCCCGCTACGTTTACCGCGACCTTGGCCGCCCCTTTGAAGTGGCGGACACGGGCATCACTGCCAGCTTCCATGACGCCGGTCACATCATTGGCTCGGCCGGGATGCTTCTGCGCGAAGGCGGCAGCACGCTGTTTTACACCGGCGACGTCAATTTTGAATCGCAGACCATCGCCCGCGCCGCCGACTTCCCGACCGAGGACATCGACGTGCTCATCGTCGAGACCACGCGCGGCAATTACGAGCGTCCGGCCGACTACTCGCGCAAGGCCGAGAAGGAGCGCCTCGCCCGCGTGATCCGTGAAACCCACGAGGCCAACGGCTCCGTGCTCATCCCGGTGTTTGCCCTCGGCAAGACCCAGGAGGTCATGCTCATGATGCATGAACTCCATGAGGAGGGCCTCATCCCCGAGATGCCCCTGCACATCGGCGGTCTCGGCACCAAGATCACCGTGCTGTACGATCACTACAGCGACCGCACCCGCCGCAACTACCCCGGCTTCCGTCTGCTCGACGATGTCAAGATGCTCGTGCCGCCGCGCCGCAAGAAGGGCCCGGCCCGCCGCCACATCGAATACCAGCCACGCGCCATCTACGCCCTCTCCAGCGGCATGATGAGCGAGGGCACCACCTCGAACCAGTTCGCCGCCCGCTTCATCGACAACCCACGCAACACGGTCGCCTTCGTCGGCTACACCGACGTCGAAACGCCCGGCTACCGCCTGCGCCACGCAAAGGCCGGCGAAAAAATCCAGCTCGCCCCCAACCTGCCCGCCGTGCCGGTGCACGCGCGCATCGAGTCCTTTGACCTCAGCGCCCACGCCTCGCGCGAGGCCATTGCCGACTACGTCGAAAAGGTGCGGCCGAAAAAACTGCTCATGGTCCACGGCGAACCGCTGGCCCAGGCCTGGTTCAGTGCCCGCTTCGCCGAAACCCTCGGCAACGACACCCAGGTCATCCGCCCCGAACCACACGCGCCGATCGACCTCTGGTGACCCTGGTAGAGACGCGCTGCGCCGCGTCCGACTTCCCGCAGGGGCGTTCGCCAGAACGCCGGGATGTAGCGCGGGTCAGCGACTCGCGGTAACCACGCGGTCACTGCCCGCGTCTCCAGAAGGCAGCGACCGCGAGCTTGGCTTCGGGAAGCCGCGATCCTCAGCCCTTTGGGCGACTGCCCTCTTGCGCCCCCGCCTCAGCCGGGCAGCATAAGAGCCTCCCGCCATGAGCCAGAAACCCACCGACATCCGCGTCACCGCCGCCCAGGTTCACTTCCTGCCCGTCACCATGCGGGTGCCGCTGAAGTTTGGCCCGGAAACCGTCACCAACGCCGTCTGCCTGCGCGTCCGTGTCGAGGTGACCGACCGCCGCGGCAACCGCGCCGAAGGCTGGGGAGAAACCCCGCTCAGCGTCTCCTGGGTCTGGCCAAGCACGCTGGGTGTCGCCGAACGCTGCCAGCGCATGGAGCAGTTCTCCGTCCGCCTCGCCGCCCGCCTCGTCGACAGCGGACTGGAAGGCCACCCGATGGAGATCGGCCACGACTTCATCCACGGACCGCTCGCCGAAACCCTCGCCGCCGCCAACGCGGAGGCCGGCGGCACGGCCATGCCCTACCTCGGCTCCCTGGTCGCCTTCAGCGCCTTCGACATCGCCGTGCACGACGCTTACGGCCGCCTGCTCAACCGCGACACCTACTCGACGTACACCGGCGAGTTCATGAACCGCGACCTCGCCGCCTTCCTCGAACCCGACAGCGCCGGCGTGAGCTTTGCCGGTCGTTACCCGGCGGATTGCCTGGTTGCCGATGCGCCGAAGCGCCTGCCGGTCTGGCACCTCGTCGGCGGGGTCGACGCCCTGGAAGCCATCGACCTCACCGGTAGCGAACCCAATGACGGCCATCCTCTCCTGTTGGCCGACTGGATTCGCCAGGACGGCCTGACCTGCCTGAAGGTCAAGCTGCGCGGCAACGACGCCGCCTGGGATTATGAACGACTCGTCCGCGTCGCCCGCATCGGCCTGCCGCTCGGCGTGCGCTGGCTGAGCAGCGACTTCAACTGCACCGTCCAGGACCCGGCCTACGTCAACGAAATCAGCGACCGACTGCTGCGCGACGAACCCGAGATCTACGCCCGCACGCTCTACATCGAGCAGCCCTTCCCGCATGACCTCGAGGCGAACCAGATCGACGTGCGCAGTGTTTCCGCTCGCAAGCCGCTCTTCCTCGACGAAAGCGCCCACGACTGGGAATACGTCCGCCTGGGACGTTGCCTCGGCTGGTCGGGCGTGGCCTTGAAGACCTGCAAGACCCAGACCGGCGCCCTGCTCAGCCTGTGCTGGGCCAAGGCCCACGGCATGCCGCTCATGGTCCAGGACCTGACCAATCCGATGCTGGCCATCATCCCCCACGTCCGCCTCGCCGCCCACGCCGGCACGATCCAGGGCGTCGAATGCAACGCCATGCAGTTCTATCCCGAGGCCTCCCTGCCCGAGGAACGCGTCCATCCCGGCCTCTACCGCCGCCGCGACGGCCAGGTCGACCTCTCCTCCCTCGCCGGCCCAGGCTTCGGCTACCGCCTCGACGAAATCCAGCGCACACTGCCCCCGGCAGTGGGGTGAAGTCTTCGCGAGTTCAAGTCGCCTGTCTGAGCAAGCCATGCCGAAGGACAGGCTCAGCGCATCCACCAGTTGCGGTTGGCGCGACTCGCTGACCAAGGGGTGCGCCGACTGCAGCAGGATCCGCAAGCCTTTGCCTGAGGCCCTACCGCAGCCCCAGCACAAAGGCCGTGAGTTCCTCGCACGCAAAGAAGGACGGACCGACCTTGTGTCCTTCGCCGGGGATGACCTTCACCTCAATGCGGCCGCCGCCGGCCTGGTAGCGCTCCTGCAGCAGCTTCGTGTTGGCGTCGTAGGGCACGACGACATCGCTGTCGCCGTGCACGGCGAACATCGGCACCCGATGCTCAAGCAACCCCTGCAGGTGGTCGATCGGGTTGAACTCGCTCAGGCGAGCCCTCAACTCCGGCTCGGTCAGGCCGTAGTCGGTCAGGGTCGAAGGCAGGGAGCGGACCAGCGGCCAGCTCGCCAGGTTGCACACCGGATAGATGCCCACCCAGGCCCGCACCTTGTCGGGATGGCGCACCGCCCAGGCCAGGGTCATCAGGCCGCCGCGGCTCTGCCCAAGCAGGATCGGCTTGGGCGAATGACCGCGCGCGACCATGGCCTCGTAGAAGCGCGTGAACTTGGCCGTGCTGGCCGGCGAGCCGCGGACCTCCCCGAGATCGAACCCGGCGATGCTGATGCCCGCCTTGAGGAAGCTTTCGAAGTAGCCCTTTCTCTCGGCGAAAGCCAGGCTGCGCAGGGTCGGCGCATACCAGACCCAGGGGCTCCCCGGCGCCGGGTTCGGCGCCGCCTGGACATAGGCCGTGTGGCCATCGATGACAAAGGTCTCGGGGGCGCTGTCCTGCGCCGCCAGGGGCAGCGTCAGACCGAGGAGCAGGCAGAAAAAGGCACGAAGCGTCATGGCAGGAAGGTGACCCATGAAACGCCCCTCGGAACCTGGGTGTTGCCCGGGATAATTTTCCGACCTCGGATCCCAAAGGGCAGATCACAGAAGTGACCGAGCCCGACTGGATGATCTCGCGACGGACCGGGAACCTCCGGTGCGCGGGGGAAAGTTGTCGATCTCAGGCCTCCGAATCAGCGCTCTCAATCACCGCCCAAGCGTTGTGATTGTGGATCGACTCGAAGTTTTCAGCCTCGACACGGAACCAGCGGATCTGCGGGTGGGCGCGCGCCTTGAGCGCGACATTGCGAACAAGATCCTCGACGAAGACCGGGTTCTCGTAGGCGGCTTCAGTGACGTGTTTTTCGTCGGGCCGCTTGAGCAGGCTGTACAGCTCGCAGCTGGCGCTGGTCTCGACGATCTCGATGAGTTCCTCGATCCAGACCGGCTCGCGGAAGCGAACCGCCAGGGTGACGAGACCGCGCTGGTTGTGGGCGCCGTGGCGGCTGATGGCCTTGGAGCAGGGGCAGAGGGTGGTGACGGGCACCTCGACGGTGACGATGAAATCCACCGCGTCGCCGGCGCTGTCGACTTCGAAAACCACGCCATAGTCAAGCAGGCCCTCGGCGCCGGTGACAGGAGCCTTCTTGGTGCGAAACCAGGGGAACCGGAACACGGCGTGGGCCTTCTCGGCATGAAGGCGCTTCTGCAGTTCGCGCGGGAGGGCTGCGATGTCGGCGACCGTGAGTTCGCGACCATGGGCATTGAGCACTTCCACGAAGCGGCTCATGTGGGTGCCCTTGAACTGGTGGGGCAGGTCGACGGCGAGGCTGACGGTGGCGACCGTGTGTTGGGCGGTCTGGTCGCGGTCGCGGATGCGCAGGGGGTGGCGCAGATTCTTGATGCCGACCCGGTCGATGGGCAGGCGGCGGTCGTCGCGCTCGTTTTGCGTGTCTTTGAGAGGTGCCATGGCGTGCGTTCCAAAAACAAAAGAGCCCACTGCCGCCCGGGGCAACAGTGGGTTCAGCCTGAAAGGGCCACGCGCTTCCGGATCAAGGAAGCAGGTTGATCGCGCGGGCGCGCTTGACTTCGCGGGTCACCTTGCGGTGCAACCAGGCGGGCAGGCCGGTGACACGGCGGGGGATGAGCTTGCCGGTCTCGGTCAGGAAGCGGCTGAGCAGCTCCGGATTCGTGTAGGTAAGCTTGTCGACCGGGATGTCCATCCGGCGCCGCGGCATGCGGCGGTTGGCGCGACGGAGGGCGATGAGGCGTTCGGGGGTCTTCGGTTGCATGACGGATAAATCAGCGGATTTCGCGATGGAGGGTGCGGCGCTTGAGGAAGTGGTTGAACTTGACCTTCTCAAGGCGTCCGGGCGTACGGATGCTCTTTTTGTTGCGCGTGGTCACATAGCGGGAGGTGGGCTTGCCCTCCGCCTTGGCTTCCGTGCATTCGAGGATGATGATTTCGCGTGGCATAAAATGGGGGGGTAGTCTGACTCATTCCTTGCCGAAGTCAAGCGACTCATTGCTGTTGCCGCTGTTGCTGGTCGTCGTGGTACTGCTGTCGTCATCGTCGGAGTCCTCGGAATCCTCGGCGGATTCGTCGAGACCGAAGAGGGAACGCACCGGCCGGGTCCAGCGGCCGCCGCGCTGGTCACGCTCGAGCCGGGCCTGGCAGGCGACGGTGAAACGGGTGAATGGCAGGGCTTCCAGTCGCTCCTCAGGAATGGTATCACCGGACATCTCGCAGATGCCGTAGGTGCCCTTGTCGATGCGGTTGAGTGCCTCGTTGATTTCGTAGATGGCGTCCTGTTCCTTGGCCAGCAGGCTCAGGGCGAAATCGCGGTCGTAGGCGTCGCTGCCGGCATCGGCCTGATGCATGCCGAAGGCGGAGGCTTCGCCGCCGTCGTGGCTGCGCAGACTTTCACTGGCAACACCCTCGGCGGAATTCATGTAGGCGTCGCGCAGCTCAACGAGGCGCTGGCGCTGCTTTTTGAGGAAGCCGGCCGGCAGAACCGGCTTTTTCGGCGCATCGATGGTGATGCCTTCGTCAAGCGAACTGACATCGCGCCTGACGTTGATGATCTTGGGCTTGGTCTTGGAGGACTTGGCGGCGGGCGCGGCCTTGACCGGCTCCTTCTTGGCGGGCGCCACTTTCGGGGCAGGCGCCTTGGCGGCCGGGGCGGGCTTTTTCACGACCGGCTTGGCGACCGGCTTCTTGGCGGGCGCCGCCTTCTTCACGGGCTTGGCCGGGGCTTTGGCGGCCGGCTTCTTGGCGGGCGCCGCCTTCTTCACGGGTTTGGCCGGGGCTTTGGCGGCCGGCTTCTTGGCGGGCGCCGCCTTCTTCACGGGTTTGGCCGGGGCTTTGGCAACCGGCTTTTTCGGAGCCGTTTTGGCC
>JAUREI010000239.1 GCA_030827515.1 Prosthecobacter sp.
GAAGCGGGTGCCGCCCCGTGCGACGCCGTCCTTGTTCGCCATCGGCAGGATGCAGACGCTGTACCGCTCCAGGAAGTCCCGTCCGTCATCTCCCAACAGACGGCGCACCAATCCCTCGACCACCCAGTTGCCGGCCGGCTCCCAGGGATGGGCGCGGGCACGCAGGAAAACCCGGTTGGGGGCGGTGTCGCCACCGATCCGCAGGATCTCCAGTTCCCTGCCCTGCACGGTTTTGCCCACCGGTTGGATGCGCACGCGCGGATCGCTCCGAATCTCCTCCAGAAAACGTTGCAGATCGGACAGCCTGTAGGGTTCGGCTCGCGCGACAAACAAGGAGTCGGCCGGCATCTCCAGTTCGACCGTGACCCGCCCCGCTTCGGGCTGCCCGGTTGGCACCGGCGTCCAGTCGCGGCCATCCTGCGAAACCACCAGTTGCAGGATGTCCTTGGTCACCGAGCCGGGTTTGCCGTTCCAGACGTTGTCGAGGTTGAGGAGTTCCATCTTCAGCCACGATCCGGCGCGCGCCTGCACTCGAAAATGCGCATGCCCGGCGGCACGATTCGGCGAGAGACGCTCGTGGTCGTAGTTCAGGTGCACCCGCACCGTGCCATCCTCGGCGAAGTCATACCAAAGGGGTGAAGCGTTCTCAAAGCTGGTGTCGATAAACGCGAGAGGATGCCCCGCCGGAGCCACGGCGGGCTGGGCATGGACCGTGGCAAGGGCAAGACAGAGAGGCAAAAACCGGGCGAGCATGCTCCAGCCTACGGTCATCGAGGCCGTTTTCATCCAGAAAGGCCTGCGGGAACGCCGCGTGCAACGCCGTAGATAGTTCCCTCCATGAAACGTCTCCTGCTCCTCTGCCTGCCCCTGCTGTCCGTCTCCGCCGCCGAACCGGCGGCCGAGAAACCCAGGGTGTTCCGGGCGGGAGCCGCCACCAGCAACATCACGCCACCGCTGGGCATGGAAATTGTCGGCAACTTCGCTCCGCGACCGATCGCGGCTCATGTCCATGACGAACTGCACGCGCGCTGCCTCGCGCTCGACGACGGCGAAACGAAACTCGTCCTCGTCGTGGCCGACATCATCTCGCTGCCTCGCGAAGTCTGGGACGAGGCCCGACAGCAGCTTGCCACGGAAACCGGCATCCCCTCCTCGCACCTGCTGTTCGCCGGCACGCACACCCATTCCAGTGTTTCGCCACTGACCCACGAGGATCCCTCGCTCAATTACCGCCAGTTCCTCATCGGCCGTGTCGTCGACGGCGTCCGCCGCGCCCTTGCCAACCTTGAGCCCGCGCGCATCGCCTGGGGTTCCGGGCAGGTGCCGCAGCATGTCTTCAACCGTCGCTGGAAACTCAAGGAGGGCGTCACCAACGCCAATCCCTTCGGCGGCCAGGACCGTGCGGTGATGAATCCGAGCAGCCTGCTGCGCCCGCGCCTGGCCGGTCCGGCAGGCCCCACCAATCCGGAAGTTTACTGCCTGTCGGTTCAGGCGACCGACGGTCGTCAAATCGCCCTGCTGGCCAACTACTGGCTGCACTACGTCGGCGGCGTGCCGCGCGAGCATCTTTCGGCCGACTACTTCGGTGAGTTCTGCCGCGTCCTTGAGGACCGGCTGGCATCACCTGGCGAACATCCGCGGGTGGTGGGTCTGCTGGCCAACGGCCCCTGCGGCGACGTCAACAACAACGACTACAGTGGCAAAACCCCGGCGGTGAAACGCGAGCCCTACGAGAAGATCCGCCTCGTCGCCGGCGATCTCGCCGCCGAGGCGCTGCGCGTGCGCGAAACCCTGCAACATCGGGACTGGGTGCCGCTGAAGGCGGCCGCCACCGAACTGGAACTCGGCGTGCGCCGGCCGACCCCGGAAATGGTCCGTTGGGCCGAGGCCGTGCTGGCCAAGCCCAAGGGCGCCACGCCCGAGCACCGCCTGGAACAGCCCTATGCCGAACGCACCCTTGCCGCCCGCGACGCCAAGCCCGACACCGTCCACTGCATGCTGCAGGCCTTTCGCATCGGCGACCTTGGCATTGCCTCCATCCCGTTTGAGGTCTTCACGGAAATCGGCCTGGAGATCAAGGGCAGGAGCCCCTTCAAGGACACCTTCACCATCGAACTGGCCAATGGCAGCAACGGTTACCTGCCGACACCCGCCCAGCATGAACTCGGCGGCTACGAGACCTGGCTCGGCACCAACCGCGTCGAACGCGAGGCCTCGGTGAAGATCACCGCCACGATCCTTGACCTGCTGCAACAGGTGAAGTGAGGGTCACTTCCCCTTCAAGTGCCGGTCGAAGAAACCGAGCACGAGCGGCCGCAAGTCGCCCTGCTTGGGCTGCAGGTGGAAGCTGTGCGGCGCGTCGGGAATGATGACCAGTTCGTGCGGCGCCCCCACGGCCTTGAGGGCGGTTGCCAAAGCCTCGGAATCGGCCACGGCGACGGTCGTGTCAGCCGTGCCATGGAGGATCAGCAGGGGTGGATCGTTCCTGTCCACGTGCGTGCGCGGGTCGCCCAGACGGTAGACCTCGGGCGCCTCGGCGCGGGGCTTGCGGAACATCGACAGGTCGCGCTGCTCAAACCAGAGCACCGGCCCATACAGATCCACCGCGCAACTCACCCGGCAGTCACCCTCCCCGGGCGGGTCCAGTTCCGGACCGGTGAGTCCCACCATGGCGGCCAGATGACCGCCGGCCGAACCGCCGATGACGCCGATGCGCGCGGGATCCACGTGCAGGCGCTCGGCATTGGCGCGCAGCCAGCGCACCGCCGTCTTGCAGTCGTGCAGGTTCTGCGGCCAGGTCGGCCCGGGATGCTGCGCGTTGGCAAGCACGTAGTTGATGCTCATGCCGACATAACCGTTCTGCGCCAGGGTCGTGCCAATGTTGATCTCGCGCGCCGCGCGTTTGTCGCCACCGGCCCAGCCGCCGCCATGGATGATGACGACGGCGGGAAACTTTTCCCCGGCCTGGGGTGCGGCCGGCAGGTAGAGGTCCGCCTTCTCGGCGCGGCCACCGCTCAGGTAGTCGACATCATGCTCGGTCCGCACGCCATCGGCGGCAAGGGCGGTGGAGGCGAGGAGGAAAGGCAGGAGCAGGTGTTTCATACGGCGAAAGCAGACAACGTCCTCACCGCTGCCCTTTTCACGGTCAAGCGCCGGCCTGCAGAAGTTCACGCACGGCTGAGGTCATCACGTCCTCGACCGACGGCCCCACGCGTGAGACCCGGTGTTCCACCTCGTAGCCGCCCTGCGTGTAGGCGATCCCGGTGCCAATGTAGCCCGGGGCGTTGTCGCCATAGGCGGCCACGGCGACAAAGGCATCCGGATGCATCCGCTGGGCGGCAAGCTGGTATTCGATGAACAGTTCGGCCGGCAAATGCAGGATCCGCGCGGAGCCGATCCGCAGGCAGCCGAGCGGGATCGTGCCACCGGCGGCCAGGCGCTGCTGAAAGGCCAGGTCACGTGCGGCAAAGGCTCGCTGGGCAAAGGGCAGCTTCTCATCGGCGAGAGCCGCCTGCAGGGCATCCTGTTCACCCGCATGCCTTGCCGGCAGGGCAACCGGTCGCACCCGCCATTCGAGATCGGCGGCGGCAACAGGCTGCTTCTTCTGAGCCTGCCAGGCCGCCTTCATCCCGGCAAACACCCGCTCGGCCAGCACAGGCCGGTTGGCCGGATCACCATCGTTGTATTTGCCGGCCGTGATGTTGCCGCCGGCACCGTTGAAATGCACGCAATGGACACCGGGCAACAACTGATCGAGCAGGGCGCGCGCGCCACCGATGAAGTCCCAGTTCACTCCGCCCTTGCCATA
>JAUREI010000299.1 GCA_030827515.1 Prosthecobacter sp.
GACATCGCCCGGCAGATCTGGGACGAGGTGGCCGACTGGCTCGGCACCGCCTTGTCCAGCATCGCCTGGCTGCTCAATCCCGACGCCTTCGTCATCGGCGGCGGCGTCGCCCAGGCCGGCGATCTCATTTTCGACCCGCTGAAGCGCAAGGTGCAGTCCATGCTCAGCACCGTCGTCTGGGAACACCTGAAAATCGTGCCTGCGCATTTCAGCAACGAAGCCGGCATCATCGGCAACGCCGCCCTCGCCGCCGACAGCCTGCAAAGCTGAGCGCCCTGATCTCTTTTCCCTCATCCCTTTTCCCATGTCCCTCGAATCCGACCGCGCTGAACTGGCCGCGCTGCTGCGCACCAAATCCGTCAAAACCGGCACCTTCACCCTCGCCTCCGGCAAGGAGAGTGATCTCTACGTCGACTGCCGCGTCACCACCCTCGACGCCCGCGGCGCGGTCTTGGTCGGCCGCGTCCTGCACGACCTGCTGCGCCGCGAGGAAGCCGCGCGCGGCCTCAGCATCGGCTCGCTCGGCGGCCTGACCCTCGGGGCCGACCCGATCTCGCTCGCCGTCGCCATGAGCTCCAGCCTGGCCGGCGACGCCGATCCCGTGCAGCCCTTCACCGTCCGCAAGGAACCCAAGGGCCACGGCCGCGGCCGGCGCATCGAGGGCAGCTTCAATCCCAACCGCCCCGTGGTCGTCGTCGACGACGTCATCACCACCGGCGACTCCACCCTGAAAGCCATCCAGGCCATCGAGGAAGAGGGCGGCAAGGTCGCCTTCGCGCTGGTTCTGGTCGACCGCCAGGAGGGCGGCAAGGCAAACATCGAGAGCAAGAGTTGCCCGGTGGTCGCGGCCTTCACCCGCGAGGAGCTGGTCGGTCCCGCCGCCTGAGCCGCGCCATGCCCGCGCTGACCTCCTACACGAAACCGCTGACGTCCGCGCAGGCTGCCAGCCTCCGGGTGATTCTGGAGGAGGAGGGCTGGGCCTTCGAAAGCAAGCCCTGGTGCCTGTTCGCCGCCAGTCGCGGCAAGGCCAACGTGCTGGTCTATGAAAAGGGCCCGAAGGTGGTCGTCCAGGGCAAGGACACCGAGGCCTTCGTCCTCAACACGCTGGAACCGCGCGTGCTCGGCGTCGCCGAGCTTGGCTACGAGGAGGTCCATCATCCCGAGCACTTCGAGCCGCACCTGGGGGTCGATGAAAGCGGCAAGGGCGATTTTTTTGGCCCGCTGGTCATCGCCGGCGTGTATGCCGATGCCAACGTGGCACGAATGCTGCGTGAGGTTGGCGCGGTGGATAGCAAACAGATCAGCAGCGACGCCAAGATCGGCAAACTCGCCGAGGCGGTGCGGGCCATACCCGGCCTGCACTGGGAAGTCGTGCAGATCAATCCCGAGCGCTACAACGCTTTGTATGCCAAGTTCGGCAACCTGAACCGCCTGCTCGCCTGGGGCCACGCCAAGGTCATTGAACTGCTGCTGGAACGCGTGCCCGACTGCCCGCGCGCCGTGTCCGACCAGTTTGCCAATCCCGCCGTGCTCCAGCGCGCCCTTCAGGAAAAGGGCCGCGGCATTGAACTCGTCCAGCGCACCAAGGCGGAGAGCGACCCCGCCGTCGCCGCCGCCTCGATCCTGGCCCGCGACCGCTTCGTGACCTGGCTGCGCGAGACCGGCGAAGCCATGGGCGTGCCGCTGCCCAAGGGGGTGTCGGCAGCCGTCAAGGACAGCGCCCGCCGCATCGCCGCCACCCAGGGCGCCGAGGGCCTGGCCCAGGTCGCCAAAACCCATTTCCGCACCACCGCCGAAGTGCTGGCGAGTTGAAACTCACTCCAAATCAGTGCTTTCCGGCAACGTAATACTTGCAACCCCTCCCCCCCGCTCTAGCGATTGTCCCAACCTACTCCGACATGGCCAACATCACCAAACGCGATCTCGTCATTGAGCTGAGCAACAAGCTCGGCTTCCGCCAGCAGGATGTGCTTTCCCTTGTGGACGGCTTCATCGAGCAGGTCAGCGCCAGCCTTGAGCGCGGCGACGAAGTCACCCTCCGCACCTTCGGCACCTTCGAGCTGCGCAAGGCAAAGTCCAAAATCGGCCGCAACCCCAAGAAACCCAGCGATTCCGTCGTCATCCCCGAGCGCTTCGTCGTCCGCTTCAAGCCCGGCCTCGAACTCAAGCAGCGCGTCGCCGCCCTGCCCGTGCAGCCGAAGGAGTGAAGGGGGGTGACGGGAGAACGCTTTTACTGCGCTAAGGGCGCTGAATCTACCTGTAGGAAGCGGGGGTAAAC
>JAUREI010000076.1 GCA_030827515.1 Prosthecobacter sp.
GGCGTTGACCGCGAGGCAGCTGGGGCTGGTGCCAAGCTCAAACAGGCCCGCCGGGGTCAGGGCACCGCTGGCGCGGTCGACCCGGAACAGGTGGATGCCTCGGCCGTTGCCGGGTGGCAGGTCGACCTGGGTGGGCGGCACGTCCTGCAGGGGTGAGGAAAAGGTGCCAACGTAGGCGATCAACGGCGCCTCGGCGGCGCGGGCTTTGGGCAGCAGGGTCGCGCCGGCGAGCAGAGTGGACGAGCGGAGCAGGTAACGGCGCGTGACGGAAGTGGACATGGGCAGCAGGCTACGAAGTCGGCGGCAGGCTTGTTGCAGACGCCGAAACCGCTGGTCAAGCCGGTCGGCACGGATTAGGCAGGGGCATGAAACTCGAACAGGGGCAGATCTGGCGCAAGGGGGATGACCATTACCGCATCGTCACCTGGGCGAGGATGTCGATCGAGTACAAGCACATGAAGGATCCGGTCACGCGCGAGGGCACTCTGCACACGGTGACCAAGAAGGAATTCTGTCGCCTTCTCAAGGGTGCCGAGTTGCTCCGATCGGAATCCGGGCAGGAGGATGAAGCCCAGGATCAGGGATCCGGGATGGAAAATGTTTGAATTTCAGGTTTCCCACGCGCGCGACCCAGAGAGATATTTGGCGAAGGAATCGCTGTCGCTGTCCCTCAGTCCGTGGCAGGAAGGGGGCATGCAGGTGGAACGACTCAAGTATGTCATCTGGGCCGCGGACATGGATCGTGCGCTCAACTTTTATGTTCGGGTTTTTGGCGCCGAGGTGATCAAGCGCAGCGACGTTATCAGCGAGGTCGCGGTGGGTGGCGGGGTCATCGGCATCCATGGCGGTGGCGAGGGCCAGCGCACTTGGACGGGGCTCACCTTTCAGGTTGCCGACGTACTGACGGGAGCCCGTGAGGTGGTCGCGGCTGGCGGCAGTCTGAGTCGTGAACCGGAGCCTGAGGATGGAGAACCACCGCACCTGGCGATGTGCGCGGATCCCGAGGGCAACGAATTCATGCTGACCCGCCGGCGCGTGCGCCCTGCGGTTGCCTGAGGTTTGTCGGGCACGACCTTCGATGTGCCACCCCAGGTCCGGATTTCCTTCCAGGCGAGGTTTCAATTCGCGACCTTCTTTACGAAGCAGGCCTTGAGGGCAATGGCGAGCCCCTCCATGCGGCAGGAGATTTCGTGGTCGCCCTCGACCAGCCGAATGGGCCTGGACTTTGTGCCGACCTTGAGCACCTGCGAAGTGCCGCCAAGTTTCAGGTCCTTGATCATGGCAACGATGTCGCCTTCGGCGAGCACGTTGCCGTAGGCATCCTTGACGACTCTCTCTGCTTCGGGGGCGGCCTGCTTTGGCCACTCGTGGCCGCAAGTGGCGCATTCCAAATGATCGGTGTGTGCGAGCACGTCGTTCATCTCGCACATTGGGCAGGCAGTCTGACTCATGGGCGACAATCAACAGTCGGCTGAACTGGCACGCAAGGGCGGAGGGTGCGTGCGGTCGAGGGCTGCCCGACGACTGTTTCAGTAGCGCGTGATCGTTTCGTGCAGGTTGAGCGTGACGCGGCAAAGGCTGGTCCAGGCGGCGAGTTCGGCGGGGTCTGTCTGGGGCAGGGGACGCAGGCCGGTGGCGAGCAGTTTCTGGGCGTCTTCAGGCACGGCGCGCCAGGCTTCGCGCTGGCCGGCGAGGAAGGTGAGCAGGCTGGTGCGTTCCTTTTCCGTGGGCGGCCGCGCGAGCAAGCGCAGAAAAACCTGCTCCAGGCGTTCGGTGTCACTGCCGGCCGTCAGGCTTTCGGCAAAGACGCGGGAGGCTTCGACGAAGGTCGGGTCGTTGAGCAGGGTCAGAGCCTGCTGGGGCGTGTTGGAGACGGTGCGCGAGGCGGTGCATTCGTCACGGGCGGGCGCGTCGAAGTTGGCGAGCATCGGGTGCAGGAAGGTGCGCTGCCAGTGGATGTAAAGGCCGCGCCGCCACTGTCGGTCATCGGTGTTCGCGAGGTAGTCGCGGCTGGGGAACTGCAGGTTGTCGTAGTAACCCGGCGGCTGGTAGGGTTTCACGCTCGGCCCGCCGAGGTCGAGATTGAGCAGGCCGGCGGCGAAGAGCGCGTTGTCGCGCACGAACTCGGCGTCGAGCCGTCGCGGATTCTGGAAGGCGAGGTGGCGGTTGTCGGGATCCTTCTCACGCAGCTCCGGACGGGCACGACTGTCCTGCTGGTAAGCGGCGCTGGTCACGAGCAGCCGCATGAGATGCTGCACATCCCAACCGCTGTCGCGGAATTCACAGGCGAGCCAGTCGAGCAACTCCGGATGACTGGGGGTTTCGCCCTGGGCACCGAGGTCATCGACCGCGCTCGACAGGCCCTGGCCGAAGAACTGTTTCCACAGTCGGTTGACGAAGGTGCGGGCGGTGAGCGGATTCTCGGCCGAGGTGAGCCAGTGGGCGAGGTCGAGGCGGGTTTGGCGCGGCGCGTTCGCGGCCAGCGGACTGGTCAAAAACTCGGGTGGCGCAGGCTGCTGCAACTCACCGCTTTCATCCATCCAGTTGCCGCGCGGCAGGGTGCGCACGGGCATGGGTTCCTTCAGTGCCACCGTCACCTGCGTCCAGGCCCGGCCTTCACGGCAGGCAAGCGCTTCCTTTTCCAAGGCGGCCCAGACGGCGCGGGCGCCTCGATCCTGGCCCGACTGTGCCAGCCAGAGCTGGGCGAGGCGGGCGTCGGGTTGCTGCAGGTCGGGCCTGGCGAAGAGCGGTGACAGGGCTGCCGGATCTTCCAGCGGCTGCAGGGGCGCCACCGGGCAGAGGGCGATCCGCACACGGCCGGCACCGTGAGCGTTGAGCCGCACGGTCAGCACCGCGCCGGGGACCAGATCCACTGGCTGCTCGAGCAGCCAGACGGCTGTGTGGGGTTGGTCGGCCTGGGCCGCCGAGGTTTTCCAGCCGCCCTGCAGGCCGAGGATTTCCTCGGTGCCGGCGTAGCGCGGTGTTTGCCGGTCGGCCTCGGCCAGGCGAAGGGCCGGGTTGAGTTCGCCGGCGGTTCCCGGCTGACGGATGCGGAAGGCGGGATTGAGGGTGAGGCCCACGGCCTTGCCGCCGAGTTCGATGCGGTTGGCATGGGCCGGATCCGGCAGCAGTTCCAGGCGGATCGCCGCGACGCGGTTGGCGCCGGGGCGCAGGGTCAGCACGCTGTCGTGCAGGGGCGCACCTTCGAAGCGGACGCTGTCGTCCTCCAGTGCGACGGCCTTGGCGATCGCGCCCTTTGCGGCGGGGGCCTTGCCGCCTTTGGCCGCGGCGGTGGTCACCTCGGGCCGGGCCACCTGCCAGCCGGCGGATTTGGCTTGGATCAGGTTGCGCGTGCTCTGCAGCCAGCTTTCCAGGAAGGTTCGGCGGCCGGCCTCGGAGACCGCGGCGCGCCAGGCCTCAAGGGCGGTCGCCGCCATCCGGCCGCGCAGGCGGTTGAGGCGTTCGCGCTGGTAGGGACTCTCGACCTCAATCTCGGGAGGGAAGGGGTGGTCGTTGGTCCAGCCCTTCAGCTCCTCGTTCGGGGTGTAGCCATAGCTCGCGTAAACGCCGAACTGCTTGATGTCGGCGAAGTAGGCCGACAGCGAATAGAAGTCGCGCATCGTGAAGGGATCAAACTTGTGGTCGTGGCACTCGGCACAGCCGAGGGTGGCGCCGAGCCAGGTGCCGCCGACGGTGCGCACGCGGTCGGCCTGATACTTGGCGAGGTATTCCTTCGGTTGAGCGCCGCCCTCGCGGGTCATCATGTTGAGGCGGTTGAAGCCGGTGGCGACACGTTGTTCCGGGGTCGGATTCGGCAGCAGGTCGCCGGCGAGCTGTTCGAGCGTGAATTGGTCGAAACGCTTGTTCGAGTTGAAGGCGGCGATGACGTAGTCGCGATAGGGGAAGATCCGCTGGTTCTGATCGCCGTGGAAGCCGACCGTGTCGGCGAAGCGGGCGACATCGAGCCACCAGACCGCCCAGCGTTCACCGAAGTGCGGTGAGGCGAACAGGCGGCCGATAAGACTCTCGACTGCCGCCTTCGGATCGCGCGTGTGGTCGGCCAGGAATCGGTCGATCTCGCTGGGGGCGGGCGGCAGGCCGGTAAGATCGAGACTGAGTCGGCGGATCAGGGTGCGTGCGTTGGCGGCAGGAGAGAAATTGGCGTCGAGTTCGGCGAGTCTGGCGCGCAGGAAGGCATCGACCGGGTGGCCGGACGCCGGTGCCGGCGGGCGGACCAGCGGGGTGTAGGCCCAGTGCGGTTCGTACTCCGCGCCCTGACGAATCCATTCGGCGAGGCTCTGCTTCTGGGCCTCGCTCAGCGGCTTCTTGAACTCCGGCGGCGGCATGAGGTCGTCCTCATCCTCGGTGTGCAGGCGTTCGAGCAGCAGGCTCGCGTCCGGATCGCCGGGAACCAGGGCCTTGGCCTCGATGGCGGCCTCGCGCACGTCGAGGCGCAGATCGGCCTCGCGATGGTTCTTGTCGGGACCGTGGCAGGCGAAACAGTGGTCGCTGAGAATGGGCCGGATGTCGCGGTTGTAGCGCAGTTCAGTCGGCGCGCCGAGGGCGGTTGCGGCGGCAAGACAGCAGAAAAATGGAACGGTGGGGATGCGGGGCATCGGTCGCGTGAGGGTCTGGAAATGGATACGTCCGGCGCGGCCTGAAATTCGCAGCCGCCGGTTCAGCCCTGACTCGGGTGGAACTGGATCGCGGCGATTTTTTCCGCCATGTCATGGCTGGCGCAGAAGGCGACCTCCGCGGCGGCGGCGCGGCTGATGCGGGCGCGCAACGAAACCACTTCACCCAGACTGAGGCCGTCGACAAAGGCTTCGACCGGACGGCGGGCGGGATCGAGGCTGCGAATCTCCACGGTGCTGTCCACCGAGAGCAGGGCGCTGCGCCAGTGGGCGGGTTCCATGACGTTGGATCCGACGAGCAGCCAGGCGGGGGTGTCGGCGAGCAGCGGGCTGGCCCCCATGCTGCGGGCGTAGGCGGTGGAGCCGGCGGCGGTGGCGACGAGCGCGCCGTCGCTGATCAGCTTGGGCAGGCGGGGGATGCCGTTGACGCGGACTTCGAGCCAGGCGCTCTGGCTGGTCGAGCGCTCGAGCCAGGCATCGTTGAAGCCGTAGGCCGTGTGCACGCCGCCATCACGACCGACAGCTTCAAGGTAGAGCATGGGCAACTGCCTCAGGATGACGTCATTTGGCGGGAAGGGCTGTTCGAACACCTGCTCGGGAGCGTTCATCAGAAAGCCAAGGTGACCGGCGTTGATGCCAAAAAAGGGCCTGCGTTCACGCCAGTGTTCACGGATGGTGCGCAACATGGTGCCGTCGCCTCCAAGCACGGTGATAAAGTCTGCTTCGGTCAGGGGGCGGCCGGCGGGCAGGCGTGTGCGCCATTCCGCCGCGCGGGCGTTGTTGGGATCAGCGTGGACGTGGAAGGGGAGGCCGGCCAGGCTGGCGCGCGCCCAGCCGCCCGGGTTGGGCGCGCGATACAGGCCATAGCGCTGGAGGTAGGCGTGGGCGCCAGGGGTGAGCAGGGACGAGACGTCGCCGCCCTGGCTGAGTTGTTCACGGATGTGCGTGCTGGAACCGGTTTCGGCGAGTTCAAAGGTGCGTGCCTGCGGCGGCAAATCGGCCGGGTCGAATCGGAAACCGGGCCGGCTGAGCACGGCGAAGCGGGCTTCGCTCCAAAGTTGTGGGCCTCTCTCCCAGTTGCGCTGGATGGCGGACTCGCCCCGGGCCCCGCCGGCGACCAGGTCGGCGCCAACGACATGCCAGAGTTCTCCCTCGGTCCCGAGGCGCGTCTGCAGTTCGTGGTTGCGGCTGAAGCGGTCGAGTTCGAGGTCGGAGAGGTCGATGGTGACACCGGGCAGGCCACCAAAGGTGAGGTCGGCGAGGGCGGCCCGATAAACGGGCGGCACGGAGTTGGTGCCAGGCTTGTCAGGCCGGGGACCGCAGGGGATGACGCGCACCTCGTCAAACTCGTTGGCCAGCCGCTGCGCGATGGCGCGGTGGTGCAGGCCTGGCGGATTGAAACTGCCGCCGAAGAGGGCGATGCGCTTGGGCATGGGAGTCGGGCCGGAGGACCGGGCGGTCGCAAGCGCGGGCCTCACTGGCTGCCGCCGCGTCCGGAGGGGTTCGGGTCGATGTCGAGCGGCAGGTTCACCTGCGGGAAATCCTTGAGGGTGAGGGAGAGCAGCAGGCCGTATTCGTTGAGGCCGCGGCGATTGTCGCGCACCATGCCGCCGAGGGACACCATCCAGCTCGTCAGGTCGCGGGTGATGCTGTAGCTCTGGAATTCCATGGTGCCGTCATCCATTTCGAAGATCTGGTTCATGGCGAAGCCCCAGGTGTCGGTCACCCGAGTGTAGAGGCGGGTGAAGACGAGGTTCGAATCGCGGAAGTAGGGGTTCTCATTGACGAACTGGTGGCCGAGGGTGAGCTGGACCGTCTTGGTGGGCATGAAGGTGATGCCCTGGTTGAGTTCGGTGAAGCTGCCGGTGTCGCCGAGGATGGGTAGCTGCATGTCCAGCCAGAAGTTCACCCAGGGAACTGGCCGGAAAAACAGTTCGTTGTAAAGGTTGGAGAGGTCGCGGTCGAACTCCGGGTCACGCTCGAAGAAGTCGACGTAGGTGTTCAGACCGGCCCAGGAATAGGTTTGGGTGGGTTCACTGCTGGCCGAGGTGAAGACGCCGCGTGCCTCGTTGGTGTAGTCACGGCGGGTCTGCAGCAGGTTGCGCATGCCGACGCGGGCGATGTTCCAGGAGCGCAGGTCATCGACGGCGGTGTAGAGCGGGACATCGATTGAGCGGGGCCGGGTTGTTGGCGACAGGCGGTCGATCGACGGGAAGTTCTTCGGCTGGGAGGAATCGAGGTAGGAGAGGTTGAGATAGGGCTGGACGACGTGACGCAGGCCATCGAGGCCCCACTCGGGTTTCTGGAAGTCAGGCCAGGACTTGACCAGCTTGAACGAGGCGTCGAGTCCGAGGTGGAAGATCGGGCGGGTTTCGTTGTCGAGGCCGGTCGGGCTGCCGTCAATGCCGCCGTAGTGGCTGAAGCCGGCGCCAAGGCGCGGGACCAAGTTGAGCCAGCCGAAGAGCGTCTTCGGATAGAGCAGCTCGTGGTAGGTGTGGACGCGGCTGTAGCCGGCGCCATCGATGCGGGCGCGCAGGAAGCGGGTGTCGCCACCGAGCCCTTGAACCCGGCGCAGGTCATCGCTGAGGAAGCGCTCGTCCTCGTCGCCCAGTTCATCTTTGAGCAGGCCTGCGCTGAAGGAACCCTGATGATAGAGGCCGGTGTTCCACAGGGGGCGACGGATGAAGTCGATGGCGAGTTCCGGCAGTTTCGTGCCGACGGTGTAATAATCGTTGGCCTGGAATCGCGCCATGAGGGTGGCGACGTAGGAGTTGTCCACATGCACCAGTGACACCTGATTTTCGGGCTCGGGCGTCTGGCGGAAGTCGTTGAAGAAAAAGTCCTCGTAGAAGTGGGCGTCACTCAGCTTGTTGATGTCAAAGTCCAGATACCAAGTGCTCTTTTGAGGGCCAGGCAGGTAGATGCGGTGCTGGAAGTTGATGCGGTAGCGCTCCTCGCCGACCGGACCGCGCGGAACGCCGGTGCGGTTTTTCAGGGGGTCGGAGTCGTTGAGATAATAGAGCTTCAGTGTGCCGAAATTGTCGCTGTTTTCGCGGTGGCGCAGCGACAGGAAATCGGCGCCGACGCCGACGCCGCGCGCGGACCGCAGGTCGAGGCGATATTTGGCAAGGGTGTGATCGCCGTGCAGGACGCCGTATTGGTTGAGCAGAAAGGCCCCCCAGCGGCTTTGGTAACCGGGGGTGACGCGGTAGCCAACCTCCTCGGTGAGGGGCTGGGAAAGGTAGGGCAGGTAAAAAACCGGGGTGTCGCCGGCCATCACCGTCACGCCGCGCATGACAATGCGGTCCTCCGGATAGATGGTCAGGCTGCGGGCGCGCAGACGGTAGTTCGGGTTGGCCAGATCGTGGGTGGTGAAGGTGGTTTCACCGCCCTCAATGCGCTCGATGAACTTGGTGGCGGTTTCAAACTTTTCAGTCTGGTAGAAGAACGTGCCGGTCTCCATCGGCAGCGAGCTGCGCACGGCATCTCCGGTCAGTTCGCCGGAGTTGACGTTGTATAGAATGTTTTCACCCCGGTATATGGCGCCCGCCTTCCAGATGACCACACCTTCCCGTGCAACCACGTCGCCGGTGGTGGCGTTGTAGCTGGCGGTGCCGCTGCGGATTTCGACGTCGCCATAGCTGACCACGACGTCACCCTTGGCGGTGGCAAGGCCGCTTTCCGGGTCGTAGGTGGTTTCCACGCCCTCAATGTTGAGATTGCTCGTCAGCGAGTCGAAGAATGACTGGCCGTGCGCTTGCGCCGCCAGAAACCAGGCGGTCAGCGCCAGCGCGACGCAGAATCGTGGAAAAGTCATGATGCCGGGAGGAGGATGGGTTGTGGTGGCCGGATCACGGGCATCCAGCCACCTCAAACTGGCCATCCAATAGGCCAAGCGCCCGCGGGTGACAAGAAAAAGCGGGGGAAAATCCGCCCCTCCGGCTAGTCCTCGAGGGACTGTCCGCCGCGCCAGGGGCAGATGCCGCGGCGGCTCGGGTTTTCAACAAATTCCAGCAGGTGCAGGGCCGGTCCCGGCCAGTCGCGGGCGCGGGCAGTGGCCACCGCCTGGCCAAGGTTCATGCCCGAGCAGAATAGCAGGCGAAACATTTCTTTGATGGACGATCGCTCCGTCGGGCTGAAGCCCTGGCGCCGCAGGCCGATGACATTGAGGCCGGTGATGCGGTTCGTGCGCATGGCGGCGCAGAAGTGCGGGATGTCCTTGCCGAAGCTGCCGTTGCCCTGAATGACGCAGGAATCGCCGATGTGCAGGAATTGGTGAAAAACGGCACCCCCGCCGATGAAGCTGCGGTTGCCGACCCTCACATGCCCGGCCAGCAGGCAGGCATTGGCGAGAATGTTGGAGTCACCCAGCACGACATCATGGGCGAGGTGGGCGCCGACCATGAGGAAGTTGCCGTCGCCCAGCCGGGTGGCCGAGCCCGGCTTGCTGCCGCGATGGATGGTGACGTGCTCGCGCAGGATGTTGCGGTCGCCGATCCAGACGGAACTCTCCGTGCCCCGGTCAAAGCCGAGGTCCTGGGGGGGCGTGCCGAGGATCGCGGCGCGTCCCACGACGCAACCGGTGCCGAGCCGGACCCGGCCGACGAGCTGGGCGTGCGCCTCGATCCGGCAGCCGTCGCCAATTTCCGACGGCCCCTCAATGATGGCGTAGGGCCCGACCTCGACGTCGTTGCCTAGCTGTGCGGAGGGGTGGATCAGGGCCGTTGGATGGATCATCGAGCCGCCATCCTCCGCAGAAATGCGCCGGGTTCAAGACGGAACGGCGGCGGCCGCCCGACGGAAAAATCTTGGCAGCGCCTTGCCATTCCTGTTTCATGTGCCAAATCCAGACTCCGATGTTCGAATCCTCAGGCACCCGCAAATTTCGTCGCGTTCTCCTCAAGCTCAGTGGCGAGGCCCTGCGGGAGCCCGGCAGCACCGACAACATTTCGCCGCCCATCGTCGAGGACATCGCCGCCCAGATCAAGGCGGCCCACCAGACCGGGCTGGAAATCGCCCTGGTCGTCGGGGGCGGCAATTTCTGGCGCGGCGTCAGCGCCAGCAACAAGGGCATGGAGCGCGCCACCGCCGACTACATGGGCATGCTGGCGACCGTGATGAACTCGCTCGCCGTGCAGTCGATGCTCGAGGCCATGGACGTGCCCACCCGGGTGCAGAGCGCCATCGAGATGAAGAACGTCGCCGAGCCCTTCATTCGCCGCGTCGCCACCCGCCACCTTGAGCTTGGCCGCGTCGTCATCTTCGCCGCCGGCACCGGCAACCCGTTTTTCTCGACCGACACCACCGCCGCCCTGCGCGCCTCGGAAATCGGTGCCGACTGCGTGTTCAAGGCGACCAAGGTCGACGGCATCTACGACAGCGACCCGGCGAAGAATCCGTCGGCCCAGCGCTTTGACCGCATCAGCTTCCATGAGTGCCTGACACGCCAGCTCAAGGTGATGGACGCGACCGCCTTCTCGCTTTGCATGGAAAACAACATGCCGATCATCGTCTTCAGCATGAACGAGCCCGGCAACATCCGCCGCGCCCTCACCGGCGAAACCCTCGGCACCCTCGTGAGCACTGCCGGTGCTGCCTGAAATTGCCCCTGACCGTGAGCCTGAACGTCGGCATCATCACTGTCTCCGACCGCGCCAGCCGCGGCGAATACGAGGATCTTGGCGGTCCGGCCCTGCGCGAGGCCGCGCTGGGTCATGGCTGGCAGGTGCAGTCCGAGGCGGTCGTGCCCGACGACCTGGAGCGCATCCAGCAGGCCATCCGTTCCTTTGAAAGCCAGGGCTGCGGCCTCATCCTCACCACCGGCGGCACCGGCATCGCCGAGCGCGATGTCACCCCGGAGGCCGTGCGCGGCCTGATGCGGGTGGAACTGCCCGGCTTTGGCGAGGCTATGCGCATGAGCTCGCTGGCGGCCACGCCCAACGCCATCCTCAGCCGCGCCCTCGCCGCCGTGGTCGGTCGCAGTCTGGTCGTCGCCCTGCCTGGCAAGCCGGCCGGTGCGGTCGAGTGCCTCGGCCACGTCCTCGGTGCCATCCCGCACGCGGTGAAACTGGCGCAGCGGGTGCCGACGAGCTGCTGACCCCGTTCGCGCGGCGGTTTTCTTTCCCGGAAAAACCGGGTCAAGGGGATGCTGATTTCCCGCCTTGCCATCCCGCGGCCGGCTTTCTAAGCTCGCGCACCTTATGAAATCGCCCGCCGCCAAAAAGCTGTTTGTCATGATGGTCCTGGAGTTCTTCATCTGGGGGGCCTGGCTGCCGCTGATCTGGGGTTACATGGGCAAGGACGGCCTGAACTTCAGCGACCTGCAGATCACCTGGGTGGGCAGCGCCTTCGCCATCGCCTCGGTCCTCGGCATCTTCTTCAGCAACCAGTTCGCCGACCGCCATTTCGCCGCGGAGAAGTTCATGGCCTTCAGCCACCTCGTCGGAGGCCTCGCCATCCTTGGCATGTTCTGGGCCAAGGATTTTGCTGCCTTCTTCAGCCTGATGCTGATCCACTCGCTGCTCTACGTGCCGACGATCTCGGTGTCGAACTCCATCGCCTTCACCCACCTCAAGGACGCCCAGAAGGAATTCGGCCTCGTGCGCATGGGCGGCACCATCGGCTGGATCCTCGCCGCCTGGCCGCTGTATTTCGTCCTCCAGGGCAAGACCGGCGCCGAGGCGGTTGATGCCAGCCGCTTCATCTTCGTCATTTCCGGCGTCGCCTCACTCGTGCTTGCCGTCTTCAGTCTTGGCCTGCCGCACACCCCGGCCCGACCGGCCGCCAAAGGCGAGGGCGGCTTTGCCTGGCTCAAGGCGGCGAAGTTCCTGAAGAAGCCCTTCCTGCTGGTGCTCTTCATCGTCACCTTCATCGATTCCACCATTCACAACGGTTACTTCCTCATGGCCGGCGGGTTCCTTGGCAGCGAGGTGGTTGGTATCAAGCCGGAATGGATCATGCCGGTGATGAGCATCGGCCAGATCGCCGAGATCCTCACCATGGCCGTGCTCGGCTGGTTCCTCTCCAAGATGGGTTGGAAGACGACCATGATCCTCGGCATCCTCGGCCACGCCGCCCGCTTCGCGGTCTTCGCCTTCATGCCCGAGAACCAGACGATGATCATCCTCGTCCAGGTCCTGCACGGCATCTGCTACGCCTTCTTCTTCGCCACCCTCTACATCTTCATTGATGCCGCCTTCCCGAAGGACGTGCGCTCCAGCGCGCAGGGCCTGTTCAACCTGCTTGTGCTGGGCTTGGGCGACCTCGCCGCCAAGTGGGTTTTCATTCCGTTGCAGGGCAGCCTCACGAGCGCGGAGGGCGTGGTAAACTACAAGGAACTCTTCCTCTGGCCGACCGGCCTCTCCCTTGCCGCCGCCGTGCTGCTGCTCTTCGCCTTCTACCCACCGAAGCAGCTCGCGCCGCCGGAGGAAGTGTCACACTGATCCAAAACTCCCCGCGAACCGCTTTTTCCCGCCATGAAGACCCGACGCCACTTTCTCGCCGGACTCGGCAGCGCCGCTGCCGCCACCTGGACGCAATCGTTGCGCGCGGCTCCGGATCCGAAGAAGGACACGGTCATCGGCCATGGCGACTTCCGCTACAAGGTGGTCAAGGACTGGGTGGCGCCGGGGCAGGGCCGGCATCACCCCATCCTCAACTGCCATGAGATGGTGCAGGTGAAAGATGGCCGACTGTTCATGATCGGCGACCATTGGGACAACCAGATGCTCGTGTTCCAGCCCGACGGCACGATCGTCGAGTCCTGGGGCAGCGTCTGGCCCGGCGGACACGGCCTGACCCTGGCTGAGGAAAATGGCGAGGAGTTTTTGCTCGTCACCGACAGCGGCCTGTGGAAGTCGGGCGGCGGCGGTTATCGTCAGACCGGCCGCGTCACCAAGACCGACCTGGCCGGCCGCGAGATTTTTTCGATCAGCCACCCGATGAGCGCCGGCGCTTACGAACCCGAGATGGTGTTCAACCCGACCGAGACCGCGGTCGCTCCCAACGGCGACATTTACGTGGTCGACGGCTACGGCTCGCAGTTTGTCCTTCGCTATGATGCGCGCGGGAAGTTTCTTCAGCGCTTTGGCGGCAAGGACGGCGTGCCGGTCGAGCAGCGACTCAACAACGCCCACGGCATCGCCATCGACACCCGCGCCGGTGATCCCACGGTGCTGGTCACCTCGCGCGCGGACAACTGCTTCCGGCGCTTCAGTCTCGACGGCAAGTATCTGGAAACGATCCCGGTGCCAGGTGCCATGGTCTGCCGCCCCGTGATTGCTGGCATGGAACTTTATGCCGGCGTCTGCTGGTCGAAGACCCCCGAGATCAACAAGATGCCGCAGAATCCCTCGGGTTTCACGGTGGTGCTCGGTGCCGACAACCGTGTGGTCAGCGCACCCGGTGGCACGGCCCCGGTCTATGAGGACGGCAAACTGCAGCCGCTGCAGCAGGCCGAGCGCGTCTTTGATCACGGCCACGACGTTTGCGTGCTCGAGAACGGCGACCTGATCGTCTGCCAGTGGAACGCCTTCCAGACCTACCCGATCAAGCTGGAGAAGGTCTGAGCGAGCGGGCGGACCGGCCGGCTCAGAGCAGACCGGTGATGAGGCCAAGGGCCATGAGGATGAGCACGATCGCCACCAGGCGCTGGACGGCGGCCAGGGTGGTTTTGCGCAGCAGGTATTGGCCGAGGAAGACGCCAACGAAGCTGGCGACGAGCGCGGCCGAAAGCGTGCCGGCGTTGGCTTTCAGGTCGGCCAGCGTGAGCAGGCTGCCGTAGAGGGCGAGGCGTGCGATGTCGATGGCCGAGGAGACGACCGCGTTGGTGCCGATGAAGGCCTCCTTGCCCAGACCGGCGCGCAGCAGGAAGGCGCTGCGCAGGGCGCCCTGGTGACCGGACAGACCGCCGAAGAAACCGCTGAGCAGGCCGCCGAGAACGAGGTAGCGGCGACGGATCCGCCACTGCCAGCGTTCCGGCAGGAATTCGGCCAGCGTTGCCAGCAGCAGGATCACACCGATCGCGGATTTGACCGGGGTGACAGTGAAGCTGTGGCCAGCGAGGGAGTATTGGGCCAGCGTCGGCAGATCGAGAAGTTCAAAGAGCAGCCAGGCCCCTGCGAGCGCCGCCAGCACGGCCGGCAGGCCGAAGCGCCAGGCAACACCCCAGTCGGCGTGGCGACCCGTCAGGGCCACCTTGAGCAGGCCGTTGAGCAGGTGCACCAGCGCCGTCATCGCCACCGCCGGTCCCGCGGGAAAGAAGGCCAGCATCAGCGGTTGCAGCACCGTCGTCAGGCCGAACCCGGTGAAAAAGGACAGCACCGAGGCGAGCAGGGCGGCGAGGGAGAGCAGCAGGGCGGGCATGGGGCGAGCGTGGAGAGTGGGGAGTGGGGAGTGGGGAGTGTTTGGTGGAGAGTGAAGAAGCCGAGGGCGTGGAGCTGTAGGCGGGGGCAATGACCCCGCGTGCGAAGGATGAATCATCCATCACGAATCATCAGTCTCTTTACGTTCCCCGTAATAGGACCTCAGAACGGTCTGTGGTTCCAGAAAAAGTTGAGTGACGAAAGTGTCGCACAGCGGTTTCGTTGGAACCTGCTGGACGAATTCGCGTGGAACGGTCATGGTTCGGTCATGGACCGCAAGCTGATCAACCGGGAAATCCTGCTTTCCTTCTGGAAGATCCACATCCTCCACCATGCGGCGGAGGGCGAGGTGGTCGGCCAGTGGATGCTCAAGGAGTTGGCCCACCACGGTTACGAGGTGAGTCCCGGCACCCTGTACCCGCTGCTCAAGCGCATGGAGGCAAATGGCTGGCTGAAGTCGAAGGCCGACCCCGCGCGCGGCCCCAAGGCCGCGCGCGCCTACCGGATCACCGCCGAGGGCCGCAAGGTGCTCAAGATCGTCCGCCAACAGTTGCGCGAACTGGGCGTCGAGGTGGCGCAGGGATGAGCCGTTTTTCCAGTTTTTCGGGATAGAATTGCCCCGGGCATCGTTTTACGGTGCCCGTAATCGACACCCGAGCCGATGGCTCAACGCCGACCGATCCGTTCTCCCGCATGAATCTTGCCCGCTTTGCTCTCCGCCATCCCTGGACCGTCCTTGTTGCCGTGGTGGCGGTCGCCCTGGGCGCCTGGCTGGGGCTGCAGCGCATGACGCGCGACATCTTCCCGCCGCTGGGCATTCCGACAATCTATGTGGCCCAGCCCTACGGCGGCATGGACCCGCTGCAGATGGAGGGTTACCTGACCTACCGCTACGAGTACCACTTCCTTTACATCGCCAACATCGAGCACGTGGAGAGCAAGTCGATCCAGGGCGCCTCGATCATGAAGCTGCAGTTTCACCCGGGCACCGACATGAGCCAGGCGATGTCGGAGACGGTGGCGCAGGTGAACCGCAGCCGCGCCTTCATGCCGCCGGGCACGGTGGCGCCCTTCATCATGCGCTTCGACGCCGGCAGCGTCGCGGTGGGTCATCTGGTTTTCTCGGCCGACGATCCAAGCATCACGCTCAATCAGATGCAGGACCAGGCGCTCAACAAGGTTCGACCGGCTTTCGCCACCCTGCCGGGCGTGTCGGCCCCGCCTCCCTTCGGCGGCAGTTCGCGAGGCATCATCGTCAACGTCGATCCGGACCGCATGAAGGCCTATGGGCTGTCGCCCGATGACATCGTGCAGGCGCTCGCCAGGGGCAACCCGATCAGTCCGTCGGGCAACATGAACCTCGACGGCAAATACCCGATCGTGCCGACCAACGCGATCGTCTCGAACGTCAAGGACCTGGAGGCGGTGCCGCTCAAGCGCACGGAAAAGGGAGCGGTCTTCATCCGCGACGTCGCCACCGTGGCGGATGCCGCCGACGTGACCACCTCGTATGCCCTGGCCAACGGCAAACGCACCGTCTACCTGCCGGTGACCAAGCGTGCCGAGGCCTCGACGCTGGAGGTCGTCAAGACCGTGCGCGCGGCCGTTCCCGAGTTCCAGAAGCTGCTGCCGGACGGCATCAAGGTGAGCTTCGAGTTCGATCAGACGCCGGTGGTGAATCGCAGCATCCGTGATCTGGTCAAGGAAGGGGCGCTGGGCGCCGTTCTGACTGGTCTAATGGTGCTGGTCTTCCTGCGCGACCTGCGCACGGCCTTCATTGTGGTCGTCAACATTCCGCTCTCGCTCCTGGCCGCGGTGTTCGGTCTATGGGTCAGCGGCCAGAACATCCATCTGATGACGCTGGGGGGGCTGGCGCTGGCGGTCGGCATCCTGGTCGATGAGGCGACGGTGACGGTGGAAAACATCCATGCCCATCTGACGCGCGGCAAGCCCCTGGCGCGCGCCGCGCTCGACGGCACGCTGGAGACCACGCTGCCGCGCCTGCTGGCGATGTTGTGCATCCTCGCGGTGTTCATTCCCGCCTTCTTTATGGTCGGCGCCGCCAAGGCGCTTTTTGTGCCCCTGGCGCTGGCGGTGGGTTTTGCCATGTTCGCCTCCTTCATCCTGTCGAGCACCCTGGTGCCGGTGCTGTCGGTCTGGCTGCTGCCAAAGAAGGGTCTGGCCCACGGTGACAGGCCAGGCCTGCTCGCGCGAGCTTACGGTGGACTGGTCAGGACGAGCGTCGCCATGCGCTGGATTTTGGTGCCGGCCTATCTGGGCGGCGCCGGTCTGGTTCTGGTCGGCTTGGGTCCCTTCCTCGGTTCGGAACTCTTTCCGCAGAGTGACAGTGGTCAGTTCGCCATCCGCTTCCGTGCGCCGAGCGGCACGCAGGTGGGCATCACCGAGGGCATCGCCCAGAAGATTCTCCAGACCATCGGCGAGGAAGCGCCCGTCGAGTTCAGCATCGGCATGGTGGGCGTGCACAACGCCAGTTTCCCGGTCAATCTGGTGCACTTGTGGAACGGTGGCCCCGAGGAGGGCTGGCTCGCCCTTCAGCTCAAGACGGATGCCGGCGTCGAGGTGCCGGTCCTCCAAGAAAAGCTGCGTGTCATCTTCCGCCGCGACCTACCCGACGTGCGGGTGTCGTTCGAACCCCAGGACATTGTCAGCCGGGTGATGAGTTTCGGCGCCTCCACTCCCATCGAGATTGCCGTCAGTGGGCCGAGCCTGCCATCCAGCAAGGAACACGCCGAGAAGCTGCTCGCCAAGCTCAACGAACTTTCCTTCCTGCGCGACGCCCAGATTGCCCAGACACTCGATGCGCCGACGGTGATCGTGCAGATCGACCGCGAGCGCGCCGGTCTGCTGGGCGTCGATGTCGAGGACGTGACGCGCAGTCTGGTGGCCGCCACCACGTCCAGCCGTTTCACCCAGCCGGTGTACTGGGCCGATCCGGGCACGGGCATCAGCTTCAACGTGCAGGTGCAGATTCCCGAGGAGCGCACAAAGAGCCTGGAGGACCTTGGCAACATCCCGGTGAAGTCCGCCGACGGCGGCACGGTGTTGCTGCGCACGATCGCCAGTATCGAGCCGGGCACCGCGGTTGGCACCTACGAGCGCTACAACATGGTGCGCATTGCCAGCATCACGGCGAACCTGTACGACATCGACTTTGGCAGCGCCATTCGGGAAGTGCGCCGGGCCATTGACGAGGTGGGGCCGGCACCGGACGGCAAGACCAAGGTGGATCTGCGCGGCCAGGTGGTGCCTTTCAACCAGCTCAGCGAAGGCTTCAGCAGGGGCCTTGTCATCGCCATCATCGTCATCTTCCTTATCCTGTGCGCCAACTTCCAGTCCCTGCGGCTCGCGATGGTCGTCATCTCGACGATGCCCGCCGTGCTTGCCGGCGTCGTGCTGGCTCTGTTCTTCACCGGCACCACCCTCAACATCCAGTCGGCGATGGGTGCCATCATGGCGGTGGGGGTGGCCGTGGCCAACGCCATCCTGATGGTCACCTTCGCCGACCGCGCGCGTCTGGCGAACCGGGGCGACCGCAGAGCCGCCGCCCTCGAGGGGGCGGTCAGCCGTCTGCGCCCGATTCTGATGACCAGCTTTGCCATGGTCGCCGGGATGCTCCCGCTCGCCCTGGGATCCGGACAGACCGCGCCGCTGGGCCGGGCCGTGGTCGGTGGCCTCGTGCTTGCCACCGCGGCGACCTTGTTTGTCCTGCCGGCCGTGTTTGCCTTGCTGGCGAGCCGCAAGGCGACTTCGGCCTCGCTGGATCCCGATGACACACAGAGCGCGCTGTTTGAGGCGAGCCCTGCGACCTGATTGA
>JAUREI010000257.1 GCA_030827515.1 Prosthecobacter sp.
AGGTGCAACACGGTGGCGTAGAAGTCATAGACGGTGGCGACATCCACGGCGGCACGGCGACCAAACTCATCGGTCTCACCGTGGCTGACGCCTCCCCTGATGCCGGCACCCATCATCCAGGTGGTGAAGGCGTCCGGATTGTGGTCGCGCCCGCTCGTGCCCTCCTGATGGGTCGGCATGCGGCCAAACTCGGTGCACCAGATTACCAGCACGTCATCGAGCATGCCGCGCTGCTTGAGGTCGGTCAGCAGGGCCGCGGTCGGCTGGTCAAAGATCGGGCAGTGACGCTCGTAATCGGCCTTGAGCGTCTTGTGTGCGTCCCAGTTGAGCAGGCCGTCGACCGCGCTCGCGCGCGAGGCGCAGTAGAGCGAGACATAGCGCACTCCCTGCTCCAGGAAGCGCCGCGCCAGCAGGCAGTTGCGCGCGTAGGCGGCCTTCAGGGTGTTGGGATCGCCCGTGCCGTAGAGTTCGTGGACATGCTTTGGCTCCGCCGACAGGTCGCTGACCTCAGGTGCCGTGAGCTGCATGCGCGCGGCCATTTCATAGGCGGCCATGCGTGCCCGCAGTTCTCCGTCGCCGGGGTGCGCGGCGGCGTGTGCGCTGTTGAGTCGGCGCAGAAAATCGCGTGTGGCAGCCTCTTCTCCCTCGTCAATCGACGCGGGCCGGGCAAGGTTACGCAGCGGTTGTTGCGCGGCCATGGCCACCGCCTGGTGCTGGGCGGGAAGAAAGCCGTTCGACCAGTTCGCCTTGCCGTTCGGCGGTTCGCCGCGCAGGTCCTGGATGGCAACATAAGTTGGCAGGTCCTCGTTGAGGCTGCCCAGGGCATAACTGACCCAGGAACCCGCGGAGGGGAATCCCTCGCGCGTGAAACAAGAGTTCATGTTGATGCAGCCAGGCCCGTGCGTATTCGTCTTCGAACTCATCGAATGGATGAAGGCCATGTCATCGACGTGATGCGCCATGTGGGGCAGCATCGAGGAGATCTTCTTGCCGCTCTGGCCGGCGGCCTTGAACGGCCAGGGCGATTTCATCAGGTTGCCGTTTTTTCCCTGGAAACTGACGAAGGTCTCCTCACCGGGGAGCGGCTTGCCGTCATATTTCTCCAGCATGGGCTTGTGATCCCAGAGATCGACATGCGAGGCGGCACCCGGACAAAAAATCTGCAGCACCTGCTTCGCCCTCGGGGCAAAATGCGAGCCCGGCCTGGGAGCGGCGGCCTCGGTGGCGAAAAGGCGCGACAGGGCCACGCCGGTGAGACCGGTGCCCATGTGGCCGAGGAACTGTCGGCGGGAAAAATCGACGGAGGGATTCATGCGTTTCAGCGGGGGGAATCGAGACCAAGATCGGCGCGGGCGGACAGCAAATGGCGATGCATCGCACGCGCCGCCGCGGCGGCATCGCGCTTTTCAATGGCCTGCAAAATGGCGCCGTGCTGGCGGATGGCGAGTGCCGGTGTGACCCGCCGGTAGCCATGAGCAAGACTCGCCTGCATCAGTTCAGAGAGCGACTGCATGAGCAGGGCCGAGATCGGATTGCCCGAGGCCTCGGCAAGCAGGCGGTGAAAATCCATGTCGGCATGCACCTGCTCCTCAAAACTCCGCGCCTGCTCTAGGCGGCTCTGCGCCAGGCGCAGTTCCTTCACCTGAGTGCCGGTGGCGCGCAGGGCGGCAAGCCGGGTGTTCTCGGGCTCCAGGGCCTGGCGCACTTCCGTGAGGTGCACCAGACGCTGTTTTTCATCCGGGACCAGCAGGTGGAAGGCGCTGTTGAGTGGCTTGTGCAGCTTGTCGACCACCTTCATGCCACTGCCCTGGCGGATCTCGATGAGTCCCTGAAGTTCAAGCCGTTGAGCGGCCTCGCGGACAACGCTGCGACTGACGCCCAGTCGGGCGGAGAGCTCGCGCTCGGTCGGCAGACGGTCACCGTCGGATTCCTGGCGGGCGAGATCGGCAAGCCGTTCACAGACGGTTTCCACCAGGGAAGGCGGACGGGCGATGGTGTCAATTGTCATGGCGTTGTCATCAGGTGGTCTGACCAATACGACCCCCAGCAAGCCATCTTGCATGATGTCACCCGCCGGCCGCATCCGACATGGCTTTTGCCGGAAAATCCCCCACCCACTTTCGTTTCATTTTTCGATGCGTCATCTTTCCTTTCATCTCATGCTCTCCTGCCTGCCCTCCGTCGCGGCGCAGGCGGTGGACTTCCGCCGCGAGGTGCAACCTGTTCTTTCCGAGCACTGCTTCCACTGCCACGGCGTGGATGCCAAAACCCGCAAGGGTGGCCTGCGCCTCGACCTGCGCGAGACGGCCCTGCAGGGCGGCAAGGGCGACGGCCCCGCCATCCTGCCGGGAAAGCCCGACGCCAGTCCGCTCATCGCCCGTCTGACCACCCATGAAGCCGACGAGATCATGCCGCCGCCCAAGGAGAAGAAACCGGTCTCGGCGGAGCAGGTCGATTTGCTCAGGCGCTGGATTGCCGAGGGTGCGGAGTATGCCGGTCACTGGGCCTTTGAATCCCCAGAACCCGAAGCCGTTCCCGCCAAAGCCGGCTCCCACCCGGTGGACACCCTTGTCGAGGCACGCCTCGCGCAGACGGGCCTGAAACTCTCACCTCCGGCCAAACCCGCCCTCCTGGCCCGCCGCATCTGGCTCGATCTCGGCGGCCTGCCACCGACACCGCAGGAGGTGACAAACTTTGAGGCCGGCGTGAAGACCTCCGGCCTGACCTCGGCCGTCGAAGAGGCGGTTGACGCCCTGCTGAAAAGTCCCCGCTACGGTGAAAAGTGGGCGCGTGTCTGGCTGGATGCGGCGCGCTATGCCGACAGCAACGGCTACGAGAAGGATCTGCCCCGCGAGCAATGGGCCTGGCGTGACTGGGTCATTGACGCCCTCAATCGCGACCTTCCCTACGACCGCTTCATCTTGGAACAGGTCGCGGGCGACCTTCTGCCGGACGCGGGCCAGGATACCATCATCGCCACGGGCTTCCTGCGCAACGGCATGGTCAACGAGGAGGGGGCCATCGTCCCGGAGCAATTTCGCATCGAGGGCCTGTTCGACCGCATGGACTGCCTGGGCAAGGCGGTGCTCGGCCTGACCCTGCAATGCGCGCAGTGCCACACGCACAAGTTCGACCCCATCACGCACGACGAGTACTTCGGCCTCTTCGCCTTCCTCAACAACACCTACGAAGCCCAGTCCTGGGTCTTTGACGAGCAGCAGCAGAAG
>JAUREI010000192.1 GCA_030827515.1 Prosthecobacter sp.
AGTTCGGCCACGCAAAGACCCGTTCCCGCGGCCTGGCCAAGAAACGCGCCCAGCTCTTCACGCTGTTCGCCCTCTGCAACCTGTTCCTGGTGCGATGGAGGCTGTTGGCATGAGGACGAGTACGACCAAAAAACGAGAAACCGCCACTCCGGCGGGCCTGAAACTGCGTTCCCAGGCCACAAAACCTCGTCTGCCGCCTGCCAAGGCAATCACGCCGCCATCTTGGCGCAGCCGAACGCGTTGATCAGACTTTCCCTAAGATGAGCGCACTCGGCGAAGAGGCGGTCGTGGCGCATTACTCGTTGACAAGCCTGCAACTCAAGCAAATCAAGATCGGGGCGCGTGTCGTCCGTCACGCCCGCGCGATCACCCTCCAACTGGCCGAGGTGGCCGCCACCGGTCCAATGGTCGGCGCCATCCTCGCCGCGATCCGCCGCCTTCGAGCGCCACCGGCATGAGCTTGACTCCGATGTAGGTCCAAAACGAACGAACGCGGCAGGACAGGTCCGTCCGCCGCGCTGAAAAACTGCGCTGCCGAGCCGGGATGACGCGGGTTCGCGGCTTGATCCGCCCGACTCCGGGCGTTTGCGCGACCGCAGACACCGCTCGGAGCGAAATACGCTTGATCAACTGGCAAGATCAAGCGATCTTGCTGTCAGATGACAGTCCACTTGGGGAATGTCGGTTGATCCCGCGATCCCAGCGACCGATCGGCACAGCAAAGCAGCGCTTGCCGGACCAGTAGATGTAGGCGGGAACTGCTCACGGGGAGGCTACACTATGATAAGACGAGACTTTTCGAGCACCATCGCCGCAGTCATCTCGCTATTGGCTATCGCGGTCTCTGGCTCCGCAGTTCAGGCTCAGGACGAAGATTGGAGCAAGATCGAGGCCGCCGCCAAGAAAGAAGGCGCGCTGTTGGTCTATTCGACGACCAGCCGCACCGCGAAGGCCGCCGAGAAGTTTTCGGCCATGACCGGCATCGCAGTCGAAGTGGTGCGCTTGGGCGAGCAGGATCTGATTCAACGGACTTATCAGGAATCTGTTGCCGGCGTGAACGACGTCGACATGATCGTGGCCGAAGACTGGGTCGCTGCGCGCGAACTGCTGGTCAATACCGGCTACATGGTCAACTACGTGCCCCCGACGGCGCAAGCACTCTTTTCCGAGGAAGACAAGGACCCGCTGGTGCTTGGCTATATCGGGCGTATTTTCGGCTATAATACAGAAAAGCACCCCGATGCCGATCCCTTGGACAGCGTCTGGGATCTAACCACCGACGAGTTCCGTGGCCGGGTCATGATCCGCGATTTGGCCATTACGGGCGAACACCAGAACGCCCTGACCGAATGGGTCCGCCGTAGCGGCGAGTTGGCCGCAGATTACGAGCGCCGCTTCGGCAAGCCGCTTGAGATGACCGAGGCGAATGCCGGGCTCGAATTCATCAAGCGTTTCCTGCAGAACGACGCGATCATCATGACGTCGGACACCAAGATCACCGAGGCCGTGGGCGCGCCCGACCAGTCCAACCCGCCCTACGGCATGTTCTACGTCTATTCAAAGCACCGTGATGCACCGGTTCAGGGTCTGAAGGTCGTAGACAGCCGCGCGATCAAGCCGACCATCGGCTACTATTACCCGATCGTGCTACAACTGTCGGCGAACGCCAAGCACCCGAACGCAGCCAAGATGTTCATGGAGTATCTCGGCACGCTTGAAGGCTTCGCGCCTTGGGGCGACTCGCCCGGCGTTTACACCCCGAACCCAAACCAGGTTCCGTTCGAAGGCGACATGCCCCTGGCCTGGTGGAAGGAAAACATGTGGGGCTACGACCGTGACTTTGCGGCCGAGAACCGTGGCCTCGTGCTCGACACGTGGCTCAAATACGCCCAGCGCTGATCCGCTCGGAGCAAAACATTCTCTAACAGAGAACGAAGAGGTCCGCCCACGGGCGGATCCTCCCCCCGGCTTTCATTCCCCAGACGATGTCTGGCCTGCCGTTGAGGACACCGTGAATGCTGACTGCCTATAACCGCTTCCGCCTCGGGCTTACGCCCCAGCGGATCCTGTCCGTTGTATTCATTGTCGTCCTTGGCTACCTCGTGATCGTGCCGCTGTTCATGATGCTGCGCGAGACCTTCATCGTGCACCCGCTGGAACGCTTCCAGATCCCCGGCTCAAAAGTGGGAGACCTGACCACGGCGCATTGGACGCGCACGCTTTTCAGCGAGAACGCCTATGCCTTTTTCTACCGCCCTCTGCTGAACACGCTGAAAATCGCCTTCGGCATGTCTTTCCTGGCGCTGGCCATCGGGGCGCTTCTGGCATGGCTGGTTGTCCGCACCGACATGCCGATGAAGAACTTGATCGCCAACTCGGCGATCATCCCCTACATCATGCCCTCCTGGACGCTGTCACTGGCCTGGATCAGCATCTTCAAGAACCAGAGGATCGGCGGCGACAAGGGGATCTTCAGCGCGTTGACCGGGATCGAGACCGCTGACTGGTTCGCCTACGGCATGTTTCCGATCATCATTACCCTGTCGCTGCACTATTTCCCCTTCGGCTTTATGCTGATCGGTGGCGCGCTGAGGAACATCGACGCGCAGCTCGAGGAGTCGGCTGAGCTTCTCGGCGCCTCGCGCACCACGATCCTGAGGCGCATTGTCATGCCGCTAGCCTTGCCCGCGATCTTCTCGACCTTCCTTCTGACCTTTTCGCGCGGCCTCGGCACCTTTGGCACTCCCGCCTTCCTCGGAGGTCCCGTGCGAGAATTTGTTCTGTCGACCTCACTTTACGCCAACCTGATCGGACAGCGGCCCGGTATCGGCTATATCGCGGCGGTGGCGATGATCCTCCTGGGCATTCTCGTCCTTTACATGGATCACAAGATAATCGGCACCCGTCGCAGCTTCGTCACCATCTCGGGCAAGGGGGCGCGCGCGGGCCTCGTGGGCCTCGGGCGCTGGCGCTGGCCTGTGGCCATAGGCGTCGTGGCCTTCATCCTCGGCTGCATCGCTGTCCCCATTTTTGCCTTGGCCATCGACACAGTAATGCTGCGCCCCGGCGTCTATTCCTGGGACAACTTCACCTGGCACTATTGGGTGGGTGACGCGAGCCTGACCGTCGGCCTCGGCACGGGCGAACCCGGCATCCTGATGAACTCGCAACTCATGGCGGCCCTCGGCAATACGATGAAGCTAGCCGTGGTAGTTGCGGTGATCACCGGCATCCTCGGGGTGCTTGTGGGCTATGCCATCGTGCGCATGCGCGGGAGTTGGATCTCGCAGGCGCTCGACCAGATGTCCTTCCTGCCCTACCTGATGCCCTCGATCGCCCTCGGCGCGATTTTCCTGGCGATGTTCGCCGTTCCGCGCGGGCCGATCCCCTCCCTGCACGGAAGTTTCTGGCTCCTGGTGATCGTCTGTACGGTCAGCTATCTGCCATACGCGGTGAAGGCCGGTGTCAGCGCGATCCGGCAGATCGGCCCTGAGCTGGAGGAAGCCGCGTTGATGGCCGGCGCCTCGTGGTGGACAAGGATGCGCCGGGTGCTCATCCCAGTGCAGAAATCTACTTACTTCTCGGGCATGCTCCTACCGTTCATTTCGGTCACGCGCGAACTATCTCTTGTGATCCTCTTGGTGACTCCAGCGACCCAGCTCGCGACGACCATCACCCTGCGTTACACTGACCGCGGCTGGTATCCCTACACTAACGGCATGGTCCTTCTTCTCATCATCATCGTGATCACCAGCACCGTCGTCAGCCGACGCCTGATGGGCACGAACATCGCAAAAGGCCTGGGAGGGTAACATGCCTGCCATCGTTCTCGAGGGAGTTTCCCGCCTCTATGGCAGCAAAGTGCGCGCCGTCGACGACCTGTCGCTGGAAATTCCCGACGGCTCATTCACCACGCTGCTCGGCCCCTCTGGCTGCGGCAAGACCACGACGCTTCGGATGATCGCGGGGCTGGATTCGCCGACATTTGGTACAATCCGCATCGGCGACAAAGTTGCCTTCTCGCTGGAAGAGGCGAAAAGCCTGCCGCCGTCCAAACGCGGATTGGGCCTCGTGTTCCAAAGCTACGCGCTCTGGCCGCACCTGACAGTGGCGAAGAACATCGCCTTCGGGCTCGAGGTCCAGAAGGTCGGCAAGGCCGAGATCGCCAAACGCCTCGAACAGGTCGCCACGGCGCTGCAGATCAACACACTGCTCGATCGCTACACCAGCGAATTGTCAGGCGGCCAGCAGCAGCGGGTCGCCATCGCACGTGTTCTGGTGATGGAACCCTCAGTGCTGTTGCTGGATGAGCCTCTGTCGAACCTGGACGCAACGCTTCGCATGGACATGCGAGCCGAACTGAAGCGGCTCCACAGTGAAACCGGAGCGACGATCATCTACGTCACCCACGATCAACTCGAGGCGCTGACCATGTCGACCCACTTGGCGCTTCTGCAGAATGGTGCCCTTCAGCAATTCGCCCCTCCGCTGGAGGTCTACGCCCACCCTGCGAACGAGTTCGCCGCCGACTTCCTCGGCAACCCGCGCATCAATCTGATCGAGGGCAGGATCGAGGGCGGGCACATCCTATGCGGCGGTTTCAACCTTACGCTGCCTGCTGGCATGGACCCGGGGGCGCCGGGAGCAGTCAAGCTCGGCCTCCGTGCCGAGGAGATGCGGCTGCACCGCCAGGCGGGACCAGGCATGGTACGAGTGCGCGTCACCTCGGTGCTGCCGACCGGGTCGGACTGGTACTATCAGGTGCGCATGAACCACCAAACGCTGACCATCCGCCAAAACGCCACCCCGCACCTGAGCGAAGGTGACGAGGTCTTCCTCGAGGCGTGCCTCGATTCGCTCAAGGTCTTCGGAGCCTCCGGCAAGGCGCTGGCCATGTCGGCCTCGGTGGGAGACTCGGCGTGAGCGAATCCATGCTCATCGTCACCGGCATGTCCGGCGCGGGTAAGACCCATGCCATGAAGGCGCTCGAAGATCTCGGCTTCTTCTGCATCGACAACCTGCCACCACCCATGCTCCGCGAGCTGTCACGGCTTCCCGAACTGACCTCTGAAGGAGCGCCCCGTATCGCGGTGGCGATGGACGTGCGTGGGCAGAAGATGTTCGCCCACCTCGAGTCCGCCGTCAAAGGCCTGGAACAGGACGGAACGGCGCACCAGATCCTGTTTCTTGACTGCGCCGATGACGTTCTGGTGCGGCGGTATTCCGAAACCCGCCGCAAGCACCCACTCAGCGAAGAGCGCAGCCTGTATGAAGGGATTGCCCGGGAACGCAATGTGCTTGCGCCCGTCCGCATGCGCGCTCATTTCGTCCTCGACACCACCCGCATGAAGACCGGCGAACTGAAGCTGCAGCTGGGGCGCAGCGTGCTGGGCCGCGACGTCAGCCACGACATCGCGGTCGACGTGATGAGCTTCGGGTTCAAGCATGGCGTCCCGCTCGACGCTGATCTCGTCTTCGATGTCCGCTTTCTCAGCAATCCATACTACGTACCCGAGATGCGCGTTCAGACCGGCCTTGACAGCACGGTCTTTGAGTTCGTTCTCAGTCTTCCCGAGGCGAAGCAGTTCGTCGACGACCTGACCCCGATCCTCGCGCGCTGGATTCCCCTGCATGCCACCGCCGGCAAGGCGCGGCTGGTCATCGCGATCGGCTGCACTGGTGGCCAGCACCGCTCGGTCGCCATCGCCGAGGAGATCGGCGCACGGCTCTTCGGCCAGGTCCACAACCTCGAAGTGCTTCATCGCGACATGCGCAAGAACGTGGAGCAGATTATCGAACGCATGGCCGAGGTCTGACATGCCCCGCGCTCACCAGCCCTTGCTGGCCTGCCCTGCATAAGCAGCCGGGTTCAGAAGGTCGTGTATCGGCAACACACCTGCGCCAAGCTGTGGCATGCAGGATGGAACACCTATCTGTTTCCGTGAATTTCATCGAGGGCCTTTAGCGCGCGGCGCTAGCAGGTGGGGAAACGGGTAATCCTCCCCAAGGTTAAGGGGATGCAAGGGTAGAATTTTCTCGGCAAGATGGACGAGGGGATTCAGATGAAGAAGAGCCGTTTCACCGAAGCCCAGATCATGGGCGTGCTTCGCCA
>JAUREI010000173.1 GCA_030827515.1 Prosthecobacter sp.
AATGGTGCATGCCGGCAATCTAGGGAGGCCACCACGACTTCGGCAAGGATTAAGCCGCGCGGATTTGGCCAAGGTCACAGATGACCGTATCCCCTCATCCCTTATCCCTCATCCCCTATCGCCGCCCTCTGTCTGGCCGGCAGGCCGGCGATGACGCGGTCGTAGGAGTGGCGGATGAGGTCGTGGACGAGGCGGCTGGGCAGGCTGCCGTCAAGCGTCAGGGTGTTCCAGTGGCGCTTGTTCATGTGGTAGCCGGGACGGATGGCGGCGTGGCGGTCGCGCAGCTCGAGGGCGTAGTCCGGTTCGCACTTGAGGTTGAGCCGCGCCGGGACGTCGTCGGGCATCAGCAGGGCGAACATCTTGCCGGCGACTTTGTACACCAGTGCCTGGGGACCGAAGGGGGTGTCCTCCACGGTGTGCGGCAGGGACAGGCAGAAGCAGCGGACGTCCTCGAGAGGCATGCCAACCAAGAAAGGGCTTTTCCTGGTGTTCGCCATAAGATTCAATGACCCCACGAACCGCCATGAAAACGCGCCTGCTCCCCTGCCTTGCCCTGCTGCTCTGTCCGTTGTCGCTGCCGGCAGATCCGGTCGCCACCCTGCGCTCGGCGCTGAGCCTGCACGCCTCCTTCGACCAGGGCTTGGATGCCGATTTCTCCCGGGGCGACAAAGCCTGCCGGGTGCGCCAGGGCAAGGAACTGGTGCCGGCATCGCCCGGCCCGGAACTGCGCCTGGTGCCGGATGCCGGCCGCTTTGGCGGGGCGCTGCACTTTCCGAAGAAGGCGGCGGTGCGACCGCAGTTCGCCGGCCCGGGGGTGCTCGGCTACAACGACCAGAGCTGGAGCGCCACGGTGTCGGTCTGGCTGCGCCTGACCCCGGACGAGGATCTGGAACCCGGCTACTGCGACCCCGTGCAGATCGTCGGCAACGACGGCAAAAAGGGTTTCATCTTTCTCGAGTGGTCAAAGGACGAAACACCGCGCTTTTTCCGATTCGCCGTGCGCCCGCTGCTGCACCTTTGGAATCCGGACAACACCCCCTGGGACCAGATACCCGCCGCCAAGCGGCCGATGGTGCAACTCGCGAAGGCGCCGTTTTCACGGCAGCGCTGGACGCATGTGGTGTTCACGCTCGACCGACTCAATGACAAGGCCGCCAAGCCAACGGCCTCGCTCTTTCTCGATGGCGAGGCGCAGGGAACCATCCGCGACTGGGACCTGACCCTCGGCTGGGACCCGACAAGCGTGGCCCTAGTGCTTGGCGCCTCCTATGTCGGCCACCTCGATGATCTCGCCGTCTTCGATCGTGCGCTGGACGCCCCAGAAGTGAAGGCGTTGTTTGAGCTCGACGACGGTGTCGGAAGCCTGCGCTGACCGGCCTCAGCGACGCAGATAGAGCAGCAGGCGGTCGTGCACGAGCAGCGCCAGGTCGGGCCGGCCGTCGCCATCCAGGTCGGGCGCCAGGTAATCGTGCGGTTCGTTGGTCAGCCCAACCTTGCCACGATACTGCGGATCGATCTCGAAGACACGGAAGAACAGCCGGCTCTGCCAGGGGGCCGTCGGGACCGAATCCGCGGCAAACAGCTCAAGCACGCGGCTTTTGCCATTGTCGATGCAAAAAAGATCGTCGGCGCCGCTGCCGGTGAAGGCGGCGGGCAACAGGTCGGTGACCGCGGAGTCCTCGAGTTCAGTGTCGAAGGCGGACATGGTTTCCAGCGTCAGAGCACTGCCGGTGAAGGGATTGAGATCAAAGGTCGTCTTGCCAATCATGAGCAGGGCACTGTCAGCGCCACGGCGCACGAGCCGGCATTCCTCCGCCGCCAGCGCCGAGAGCGCATGCGTGTGAGCCGCACGGAAGACACCGTCCTCGGCGGCCGTCATCTCATAGAGCTTGCGGGCGGCGGTGTCGGCGAGAAGCACGCGGGTCCTGTCATTCTCGCGGGCAACGACGACAGCGCTGAGCTGGGCACCTGCCTCAGGCGCATTGAACTGCTCGACTGTGACCGCCTTGCCATCGGCGTCGAACCGAAAAGCCCGTGCCAGTTGCTCGCGGGCGACAATCAACTCCCGCCTGCCATCACCGTCCAGATCAGCGCTGGTCAGCGCGGCCGGAGCAATCTTGTTCAACAGGTTGTCGGGCAATCCCTCGGCGCGGCGGAAGGAGGGCGTGCCGTCGCGTGCCAACAGCAGTTGCATCGGAGCGAGGCTGGAAAAGAGGGCGAGGTCATTGCGACCGTCCTGATCGGCGTCCACCAGGCGCAGGGCGGAGGTCTTGAGTGGCGCGCCCGGCAGGTCGAGCGGCGCCGTGACGAACTGCTTTTGCGCCGCATTCCAGCGCAGGGTCAACAGGGACACCTTGCCCTTGACCTCGGTGAGAGCAAGGACGGCAGCTTCGGCCCCAGCGCCAAAGGAACCCGCGGTCAGGGCCAGCAGGGTGTCGCCGGTTTGATGGATCACTTCCGGGTAGGCCAGTCGGTCCTTGCGCCAGCGCGTCCATCCGATGCTCTTCTCGGTGGGGCTGAACAGCAGCAACTCCGCGCTGCCGTCGTCATCGACATCGGCGATGGCGAGGCTTTCGACACCGCTGAAGGCGGGAAACTCGCGCCCTTCATCAAAGCTGCCGACGGCGCTGCCGGCAAAGAACCACAGCCGGGCGCTTTTCGGCTCGGCCAGCACGACGTCGGCATGACCGTCCCCATTCAGGTCACCGTAGGCGCTGGCACCGCTCTTGGAGTCGGCGGCAGGCACGGCGTGACGAATGCTCGAGGAACGGTCGGAGTCGTTTGCAACCGCCGCCCGGGTCAGGCGGGCGACCTCGACCATGCCGGTGTCATCGCGAATCCAAGCGAGGCCAGTCCCGCCCCCGCGCAAACGCACGGGCTGCAGCCAGCAGCGGCTCTGGGGAATTTGCAGGCGCCACTCTTCGCCAAAGGTGGCACCCGCCTGTTGCAGGCGCACCAGCACGGCATCCCCCGCCGCAGCCGTGCAGAACAGGTCGGTCCGGCCATCGCCATCCAGATCGGCACTGCGAAGTCCGCCGCAGTCCGCCTCGCCGACCGCATAGACGCGCGCGGCACCCCAGGCGCCGGCAGCCGGCTGCTGCCAGACCCGCAGCCGCTTTTCCGTCAGCAGCGCCAGATCGACACGGCCATCGCCATTGAGATCGCGCGCGAGCAGTGATTCCGGATCCTCCGCCACGGAATCGAGGACAAACTCGGTCTTGTCGCTCCATCCGCCCCGTTCGTCCTGTCGGCGCAGAATGAGTTTTTTGTCATCGGTCGTGTAGGCAATGTCGGGGCGACCGTCACCGTTCCAGTCGCCGACGGCAAGGGCGTGGGCTCTGCGTCCAATGACGAGGGGCTGCTTGTCGAGCCGGGAAACCTCAAGCACGGGGTTCCAGCGATCCGCGCGCGAGGAACGCTCCGGCTCGCCGGCTCGCACACCCTCTTTTCGCTGAAACAGGAACTCGATGCGAGCGCGGTCCTGGTTGATCAGGACGAGGTCGGCAAGGCCGTCACCGTTAAAGTCCGCCGAGCGCAGGCCGGTGGTGTTCCAGTCGAGCTTGACCACCTCGGGACCGTCGAAGGACACGCCATCGGACAGGACGGGGGTGGCAAGAACGGCGAAGAGGAGGGCGCGCATGGGCGGTCGGGAAGAGACATCAGGGAGCCTGCACCGGACGGGTGAGCAGCCGGTAATGCATGGCATCGGCGGGCTGGTAGGCGGCGCCGACGCCCTGACCGAAGTAGCGGGTCCACATCGCGTCGGAAGGTGTCGCTGAAGCATCGAAGAAGCCGCCGCCGTCGTTGCCGCCTGCAGCGGCTTTCGGACCCTTTTTCTTTGCGGTCATGCCGGCCATCTGGCTATGGGCGAGGGTGGCGGCATCCACCATGAGTTTCATCATGCGGCTGCTGTCGGTGACGCTGAGTCCCATTTGGCCGGGCGGCAGCAGAGCCAGCAGTTCGCGGGCATTATCCCCGTCCCAGAGGCTGGGGCCCGAGGCGTCCTTCATGCGGGTGAGCGCGTTCTTGAGCAGGGTCTGCGGCCCATTGCTCAGCAGCAGCCAACCGTCAGTCAGGCAAAAAGCGAAGCCGGGGGCATCGGCCGCCGCGGCAGGCATCTTGACGCTGTAAATCGTCTGCCCGAGGAACTCCTGCTCCTCAAACGCGGCAAAACCGCCGCCGACAAACCTGCGCACTCCCTCGAGGGCACCGCCGAGACGGTTGCGATCGCGGACCTTCAGGGCCACCACCTGGCTTTGCGCCGTGGCATCGCCGTCGGTCATTTCGACATAGGCATCGCCGAGACTGGCAAACAGGTCATCCCGCAGCTTGACCCCGACCTGGCCTTCGACCATGCCAAGCTGGCCCGTCGCCATGGCGGCCATCGGCCCGAACTTCTGAAGGATGGCGAGCAGTTCATCCCAGAGTTCGACGGTGCTGAAGCACGCCGCGCTGCCGCTGAGGACGTCGGCCGGAACAAACCCCGGCAATTCCACCGGGCCCGCGGCCGCGGTTCGCAGCAGGCCGAGAAGCCCGTCCGGCTGGTCGCTGTGCAGGATCGCGAAATCGAAATGGGACTGCTCCGCCCCCAGGTCCAGCATGAAGGCGATCGCCTGCAGCTGTTGGAGTCCAAGGGCGTCCATCACCTGGTCGGGCGAGACCGGCAGCGGACTGTTCGCTCCGGCCTGTTCGCCGGCCTTGCGGGCGGCCTCGGCGGCCCAGCGCATGAGCACCTCGCCATTGAAGTAGATTCGAAGGTCCGGCGTGCCTCCGTTCAGGGCATCCAGCCGCGCGAGGTGACCGAGCACGGCGGGTGATGCCTCGGCCGTGCCGCCCTTCAGGACGGCAATCATCTGTTCCATCAGCTTGCGCGAGTTGCTCTCGACTAGCACGTCGCCCACGAAGGCGTGGCCCGTTTCCCACAACGCATCATCGTCCTCCGAAGTGCTCAGCACGCTGACCTCGACTCCGGCCAGCTCAAGCTTGCGTGGCTTGACCGCCTCGTTCTTGGCGGCTGCCAGTTCGCCTTCGCGTGCCTTCATCACCTGCAGTTTCTTGAGGTTGTCACCAACTTCGCTGAACGCCACGAATGGCAGGCCCTTGGCGACCTCCTCGGGGGAGTCGGCCGCGAACACCGCCAGGCTGGCGCCGGGATAGTTTTTCAGCGACTCGGCCAGGGTTTCGCCGGTCGTTTCCTTGAAGAAGGCATCCCAAGGCGTTTCGCCCTCCTGCATCATCGGCGCCGTCCAGCGCTTGAATTCCTCGTCCTCTAGGAGTCGGCCAAAGCTGCCCTTGTTCCAATCCTCGACGAATTCCGGGGTGTTTTTGACGGCGATCAAGCCCAGGGTGTTGGCCGGTAGCAGTTTGTGCCAGTCCTCCATGGCGCCGGCCATCAGGGACGGCGTCATGAGGGCAACAAGGACACAGGACAGGATAGAGCGATTCATGGCTTGATGTTGGGGGACGGGGGAGAGGAAACGGTCGGGCTCAGATAGCGGAAGCCGCTGTTGGGATTGCGCGGATCAAAGGCGAAGGCGTCTCGGTTCTTGAGGAAGAGCTTGAGCAGGTTTGCCGGAATGGAGAACCCAAGGCCCTCGACGCCGACGCCCGCTAGCTTCATGTTGTTGACCCCGACGACCTCGCCGCGTTCATTGAACAGCGGCCCGCCCGAGTTGCCAGGATTGATCTGAGTCGTGCTCTGGATGGACCAGGCACCTCGGGTGTCGCGGGCGCGCACGCTGACAATGCCCTCCGACACGGTCCGCTCAAGGCCGAGTGGGCTGCCGATGGCGAAGACGGACTGACCCTGACTGAGCGCGTCCGAGTCCCCAATCGGCACGAAGGGCAACTCCGCCACCCCTGCATCATCGATCTGCAGGACGGCCAGATCCAGAAACCCGTTCATGGCCACGATTTTCACTTTGGGAAACACCAGTTTTTCCAGGCCACCCCCCGCCTTGCGGTAAACCAAAACCGAAATCTCGCGCTCACCGGCGATGACATGCTGATTGGTGATGACATGGCCGAGTCGGTTAATAATGAAACCGGAACCCAGACCGGAGGACGTCTGAATCTGCACCACGGCACCACCGACGCGCTCGACGTTCCGGGCGACCGGCAGCGACTCGCGTTCCGGCTCAACAAAGTACAGGTCCTCCGCCCGCGCCTCGGCGAGCGGCGGTTCCCCCGCCGGGGTGACCGATTCGCGCGAGGCGATCTCCGCCAGCGGCACGGCCAGCACGCTGAATCCGAGATCGACGAGCACGCTGTCCGACCTCTCGCGCAGCAGTTCACCCCGAATCTCGGCACCGTTGCTAAGACGCAGCCGGACCGATTCACCCGCATGGCCCGACAGGGCTGCCAGCAGGCAGGCCGCGATCAGAATCCGTTGGCTTCTCACGTCCGCAGAGGGTAGCCACCAAGTGCGGGGATACGAGAAAAAAGCGGAGCTTTCCCAAGAAAAGTTCGCAGTTTCAAATGCCACCTCACTGACCCAGCATCCGCAAAAGCTGGGCGGCTTCCGCGTAGTCACCGCGCAGTTCGAGTGCCCGTTGCGCAGCCTGGGTGGCCTCGATACGACGCCCGAGGCGGGCAAGGATGGTCGCGCGGGCGTAGGGGATGCCCGGATCACGGGGATCGGCGGCCTCCCCCTGGCGCAGGGCGTTCAGCGCCTCCTCGGGCTGGTCCCTGCCGTTGAGCGCCAGGCCGAGGTTGTACCAGGCACGGGCAAAACCCGGATCGAGTTTCACCGTCTCGCGCAGGGCGGCGATGGTGCCCTCCAGGTCGCCGGTCTCGCTGAGTGCCAATCCCAACTCGTAGTGATACTCGGCGTGCCGGGGGGCGAGGCGGATGGCGTCGCGCAGCTTGGCAAGGGTCTTCGGCGTGTCACCCGCGGCATTGTACAACATGGCTAGATCATGATGGAAGGGCGGTGAATTCGGGTCCCACTCCACGGCGGTGCGCATGTGGTGGATGGCGGCGGGGAGGTCGCGCCGGGCAAAGTAATACTGCCCGAGCTGCATCTGGCCGCTTGGCTGGTCGGAGTTGAGGCGCAGCATGTACTGGAGGTCGCGCCCCGCGGCGGTATCCGGATTCACGGTGTCGCGCAGCGACCAGGCGGCGGTGACGCGCACGCTGCGGGCGACATCGTCGAGCAGTTTTTCAACCCTTCCCCGCAGGCGGCTGTCCTGCAGAACCGGTTCCAGCACGCGGGCGGCGGATTGGCGGACAAGCGGGTGGGGGTGTGCGAGTTGCGCCGCCACGGTCTCTTGGACGCGAGGCTCGCCGATCCAGCGGTCGAGACTGAGGGTGGCACTTGCCTTCCAGGCCGGGATCTCGTCACCGGCCAGCAACTCGAGCAGGCCCTCACGCCCCTCGGCCAGCCCCTGTCGGGCGCGGGCCATGGCAAAGGCGCGTTTGCGGGTGTGCCTCTCCATCTTCGGACCATACCATTGCTCCACGGCCTGCAGCGCCCAGTCCACATCCCTGTCCTGATGGCACTTGTTGCAGGCGTTGGGCACGCCGTGCTCCTTGGTGAGCAAAGGATCGGGTATGGTGAATCCGTGATCGTGGCGCGGGTGCCTCTGCATGTAGGTCGTCTGCGGCA
>JAUREI010000163.1 GCA_030827515.1 Prosthecobacter sp.
ATCGCAACCCCCTGCCCCACCCAGTGCTCGAAGAAAGTCCAGGGGGCATCGACAACAAGGTCCGGGTCGGCATACCAGACCGTGCCGGCCTGAGGCTCGAAGCGGTCGAGCAGATCGAGCAGAAACTGCGGCTTCACATGGGCGAGCATCCAAGGCGGCTCGAGCAGCTCGAGCGGCTCGAGCCGCACCCGCACCGCGCCGACCCACCAGCCTCCCTCGGGGTGGCGTTCCAGCGACTCCAGCCAGGGAGGCGGCGCGCCGCGCCAGCCGATGGCGAAGACGCCGGTGAAGCCGTTGCGCACCAGCGAGTTCAGCAGCGCGGCGACCCCGTGATGGTAGTCGCCCTCGCCGAGGGTGCAAAAGACGTGGGGGGAGATCATGGTTTTATTGAGTCGGCAACGTCACGAATCGCCCCTCGCGGCAATAACCCACCATAAGGGTGGTGCCATCGATCAGGCGCAGGGGCCAGCCCTGGCCGGTGATCTGCTGCCGGAGATACGGGGCCACACCATAGAGTGTGGCATCGTGCCAAACGACCCAGCCTCCGGTCGCCTTGACCAGACGACGGGCGATTTCAGTGTCATTCTCCGCATAGGTGCGCGTGTGCGAGCCATCGATGAAGACCAGGTCCATCCTGCCTTCGAAGGGGCGGAAATCAAAGGTGGCGGAGTCGCCGTAAACCTGCTCGATGCGCGCCGCCTCCGCCGTGCCAAGAAAGCGCTGGCCGCTGACGACCTTGACATTGAGACAGCTGTCCACGTTGCGCTCGCCCACCTCGTTGAAATCCTGGCCTGGCGGCAAGTTGAGAGTGAACAAGCGCCCACGATCCGGCAGGTTCATTGCCATGGCTCGGGAGGAACGGCCGTCATAGGTGCCGATCTCGAAGACCTGCTCGGCGCCGGCATTTTTGACGAGGGCAGCCAGGCAAACGAGCTCATATTCGCTGGTATTGTGGTCGAGGGATTTCAACGGACCGACCGCGACCATGAAGGGCTCCGGCAGCAGGCGCGACAGAGGGATGCGCTCCAGCACAAAGGGATCGCGACAGATCGAAAGCAGACGCAGGGAACGCCAGCGGGAGGACCGGCTGAACGGAAACGTCAGCAGATGCCAGAGAGAGTAGGCCAGCCCCGTGAGGGCGGAAGCGAGTTGCTGAAACAGGGCCGTCATGGTGAAGGTGAAAAGTTCCGGATGCGTTCAGAAGAAGAGCCGTCCGTAGTCGACACGATAGTTCAGCTCCGCCTGACGCACGCCAATTTTCCGCGCCGGCACACCGGCGCAGATCGTCATGGGTGGTACGTCACGAGTCACCACGGCGCCGGCTGCCACCACTGCGCCGCGTCCCACTGTGACGCCGGGCAGGATCATCGCACGCGTGCCGAGGAACGCGTAGTCTTCGATGACCACCGGTTTCTCACGAGCTTCGCAGGCGGGACTTTGCGGATCATGATCGGCGGTGAGGATGACACATTCCGCCGAGATCGAAACACTGGAGCCGATACGGATGCCGCCACGGGTGTCGAGCCGGCACTTCTGATTGATCACCGAATGCGAGCCGAGGCTGAAGTTGCGAGGCGAATCAAACCAGGCATCCATGAAAACATGGCTGCTCGGGGCGATGTCAAACTTCATGACCTGGCGGTAGAAAGCCAGACGAATCGTGTGCGAAGGGATCCTGGCAATGATCCGATTGCAGACGTAGAGCAGTGACTCGAGTTTCGGGATTCGCATCAGAGTCGCGGGTGGTTTCAAGAAGCATCAAAAACTCGGCCTAATCAGTTCACATGACGCCGCGCCTGGGCCGATCACTCGGCTCACTGCAGTCGCCGGCAAGCAATGCACCTGTTCCGGCAGATCCGGACTGCCGCAAGCCCAGTACAGGCGAACGCGACTCTTCGGTCATCAATCGAGTCAAAACCCGGAGGATAGTTCGGATGCGCGAACTCAAGTTCGAATGTCGCGAGGCGGCAAATCCAACCACCTGGGGTCGCAAAATCCTCACCAAACGCCAGAGTCGGATTGGCAAGGCTAAACCCGTTCGCCTCCAGTAATACCAAGAATTTCCGAGCGCTTGCACCATTCGTTCCACGTCAGCCACGGCGGCCCTGCATCCCCCCGAAGGATTGACCAAGTGCAGGATTCGGGCTGCAGGCGCATAGATGATCCGACCACCTGCCTTGCGCACTCGGTGACAGAGTTCTGCTTCTTCTCCGATGGCCGCGCCATAAAAGGTCTCATCGAACCCACCCACGCGGAACAGCCATACGCGCCTGAAAGACATATTGCAGCCAGGAGCCCAATTCAAATCACGAGGCCAATCAAGATCGAAGCGGTCCTCCAAGCCTTGTTCCAAACGTCGCAACTCGGCTACAGGAAGCTCTTCCCTGGAAATCTGAGATCCTCCCGGCAACAGCATGCAGCCCCCAACCCCGGCAAGAGCAGGATCTTCATAGCATCGCAAGTGAGCGTCCAGCAACTCGGAAACTGGGACGATGTCATCGTCGAGGAAGAGAACAACGTCACCGCGAGCTAGACGCACCCCATGGTTGCGGGCGCGCGTCAGGCTGGCGAAATCCACACGGTGCAACTGCAGGCTGGCGGCCAGGTCCGCCAAGCAGGCCTCGGTTTCCGGTTCATGCTGCCGGGTTTGGTCAATGACCAACAGTTCGGCGTCCACACGCCCCTGCATCAAGGCTGCCACGGCACGCAGGGTATCGCAGAGAACCTGCTCACGGTTCAGAGTGCAGATGATGACGCTCAACCGAATCATTTCACCCCCTCCACTTGAAAAATGAACCAGGTATTCTCCCCCTGTTCCCAACGATGATGCTCGCGCCGTTTCGCGAAGGAAACGGTCGACTCCGAACTGGCAGGATAAAACCGCTCGTGGAATTCAATCACCATGGCCTTGAGGGCTTGGCTCACCCGTTCTTCGACGTCACGAAACGCCACTTCCTCCGCGCCTTCGATGTCCATTTTGATGAAGTCGACCGGCCTACCCAGGATGCCCTCGATGTCATTGAGGGAGACGGCACGGACTTGGTTTTCTGCTTGTGCCGGACCATTGACGATTCGCGAGGCCCAGGGTTGGCTTGTGTCAGCCTGAAAGGTGCAGCTTGAGGAACCGTACCAGAGTGCGCCATTCAACACGTGGATGCGCTCAAGTCCCCTGGTGTTCCTTTCCAGAAGTTGGAAGGTGCGCGGATCGGGCTCGATGGCGAGGATTTCCGCCTCGGGATACAAATGATGCAGGTAAAGGGTCGACAAGCCAATGTAGGCGCCGGCATCCAGAATGCCTGAGGCATGCAAGGCTTCTGGAGGCGCATACTCCTCATCGATCACGACCTTTTGAAAAACCTGCAGGTCCGTGGTCCCGGGGCGCAGCCACACCCCGCGATTCCATTTTCTCACCAGGACACGGATCACCTCGTCTGGTGTGTAGCGAAACAGCACCAGACGACAGGCATCCCAACACGACACATGCCTGAAAAGCTTCAGACAACGAAGGACTCTGGCTGGACTGATGCGAAAACGTGCCATGATGGAAATCGCCCCGATAGGGTGGAGCTTCTAGACCTTTTTCAACGCGATCACCAAACAAACCACGATCGTCGGCAACTGCGTGATGAGATTGAACAGTAGCACGCCCGAGACCGATCTCAGGTCGGCAAGACAGGCGCCGAGGATCATCCCGATCACGGTGGTCAAAATTGTCACCCAGGCATGACGCACCCAGCCGCGAACAATGATCAAGCCCCAGCAAATGCCACTGAAGAGAGCCAAGCCCTGTGAGGCCAACGCCAGCGGCAATTCACGACCCAGGTGCGCGTATTTCTCCCCGATCAACCACAGAAAGGGCGTTGGCAGCCATACGGCCACCAAAAGCACGGCCGCAACCAAGCTGGCCGCCACCCCAAGCGTCAGCATGAAGCGCCGACGCAGCACGGTTTTATCTTGAATGCGCGCCAGGGCCGGGGTCACCAAATGCGCAAACGGTGCCCCCATTGCGGCAAACAAAACGGCCAGCCGCGACAGCGCCCCGAGGTCGGCCAGTTGCTGCACCCCCGCGAGCAGGCCAATGATCCAGGTCGTGATTTGCCCCTGAAGGCAGAAGAACAGATGGTTGCCGTACAGCGCACGGATGAAACTGCCGATTTCACGACCCTGCCCCGCGACGGCGGGCGCGGGCGAGGTGAACACCCGCGTATAGCGCTTCAACAATCCCGCTTGAACGACAGCGGCCAGCAGCGTGACGGCAAACACAGCGCGCGCCTCGACCCAGCCGAGACCGAGCAGGGCGAGGGTGCAAAGCAGCCGAACCCCGGTGCTGAGCAATTCCGCCAGTTGCACCTCGCTAGCACGGGAGTGCAAGCGGCTGGCGACGGCAAGCAGCGTGCTGGTAATGGCAGGCACCGTCGCCAGCAGGGCCAGCCCGACCAGCCAGGCCGCTGTGGCTGCGGGCGTTTCCAGACGCGCATAGAGGTGCCAGAAAAACGGCGTGGCCAGCAGAGCCCCAAGCAGGCCGAGACGCAGGGCCAGCCGGCGGCCATCGGCGAGCAGACGGGAAAACACCGGCGGATCCTGATAGACGCTTCCGCCGATCGAGGTCAGGGCGGTGGAGATGCCGCCATCGGCGAGCAGGTTCAGCGTGGCGAGCATGGAGGCGGCGAGTGTGAACCAGGCATACTCCTCCTTGGGCAAGGCGCGGATCAGCAGCAACCCCGTGACGGCACCGACGCCCTGCACCAGCACCTGCATGACCGCCACCTGCCCGGACAGCAGCGACCAACGCTTCAGCGTAGCCAGCCTTCCTGAGGACCGTGACAGACGTTCGAACATGGACAAGGTTTCCAATTCAGCGTTCCAAGATCTCCACCTGCGTCAACCGCTGCCCGATTCGGCGTCGCCCCTCGCAATCGAAGGCAATCAGGTCGGTGGCGCCGGCCGCCAGCGGGTCGCGGGCATCGAGCGTGCGGGCCTCGTGGTCGTACACCGCCACCGTGTAGCCGCGCGCGCGCAGCCAGTCGAGCAGGTCGGCCGGTTCCTCGCCAAAGGCGCGCATGTGGCCGAAACACTCAAAGGCGATCAGCGGCAGCGCGCCACGTTCCATCAATCCGGTCAGGCCGCGCAACACTCGCCCCTCGGCTCCCTCAACATCGATCTTGGCGAAGTCCACCCGCGCCCCGGCGCCCAGCGCCTCGTCAAGCCGCACGGCCGGCACGTTCGCTGCCGCCGCATCCTCACGGAGGCGGGTGAAAACATCGTTGCCATCAAGAGCCACGGTGCCCGCGCGCTCATCGGCGGCAACTGCGAGCACTTGGGTGGAATCAAGTCCGTTCAATGCCAGCGTGTGACGCAGTCTTTCCAGATTGCGCGGTTCAGGTTCCACACAAGTGATGAGGTCGGTGACGGTGGAGGCCATCAGGGTGTGCAAACCCGTGTTGGCACCCACGTCCAGAAAGTGGTCGCCTGGGCGCAGCACCGCCTTCATGAACTGCAGCAGATCCCAGTCATACCATTCCGAGCGATACATGACATGCTTGGCGATGATGCTGTCGGTGTGGCAGGGATAAACCCGCGAACCGAATACCGGCTGCAGCAACGGCCCGCTGCGGGGCCGCAGGTGACAGCGCCCGAACCACCCCGCCGCCCGCAGCACCGCCGCGAGTCGGTTTTGCCGATTCCCCGGCGCCTTCCAGATGTCGTGCAGGACCTGGAAGTGGGAGAGCATGGGGGAGGGATGATTTATGAATGATGATTGATGACTTATGAAGGGGCTCCCGGGATTGAGATGCTTCGCGCCGCCCCAACTTGAAACCTGCAACCTCTCCGTAAGCTTCGTGTCCTCCGTGCGAGACCTGCTGCCAGCCCAACTGCGGGGTCACTGCCCCCGCCTACAGTTTTGCGTTTCCCCAACTTGAAACCTGAAACTCCTCTAGAATCCCCTGAGCGTCTGCATCCAACTCCGTTTGATCTCGCGGACCTTGCGGAAGAGGGTGAGTTGCTGGTAGCCGAGGCGGCGGGACAGGCTGCGGTGCCAGGCGGGCCAGTCGGGGCGGGTGACGAGATAGGGCGAGTGCTCCTCGTAAGCGTCGGCGAAATTGCCCCGCAGGAAGCCCAGAACCTTGCGGACATGCGGGTGCGCGCTGTCATCAAAGGCAAGCAGGCCGCCGGGGTCGAGCAGTTGATGGGCGAAATGGAAATCGACGAAGACGTCCTCGAACAGGTGGCTGCCATCGAGGTAGATCAGGCCAAAGCGTTCGCCGCGCGCGACGAGTTCCGGCAGGGCCTGATCGGAAGGCTTGGCGTGGTGAACGAAGCCGGCCGAAAGGCCCTCGGCCTGCAGGTGGCGAAGGGCGCAGTCCTGCCACAGTTCACGCTGCAGCGGATCGACCGCATGATGACGGACTCCGTCGTGACCCGCGCGTCGGTGCAACTCGGCAAAAAGGGTGGCCGAGGCACCGCAGCCGAGGCCGGTCTCGAGCGTGCGCTGCGGCCGGATCACGCCGAACCAGTGGGCCAGGGCGGTGAGGTTGTTCGGCGTCGAGGTCGAGTGAGCGCGCATCTCGCCGCCGCCGGCGACCGGCATCGGCCGGCCGTCGACAAAGGGCGCCATGCAGGCCCAGGTGCGCCAGTCGGTGGCTTCGCTCATGTACCCCGCCTTTCCAGAAAACCACGCACGGTGGCGCGCAGGGCGGTGTTGAAATCGGCCGCCGGCTGCCAGCCGAGGGCGCGCAGGCGGGTGGCATCCACCGCGTAACGCAGGTCGTGGCCGGGCCGATCAGCGACGAAACTGAGTCGCCGGCGCGCCGTGCCGGCCGGACGCCCGGTTTCCGCATCAAAGAGGTCGCAGAGCCGGCCGGCCAAGTCGAGGTTGTCGAGTTCGACACCGCTGCCAAGGTTGTAGGTGCCCCCGACCTCTCCGCGTTCGAGCACGAGTCGCAGTCCCTCGACATGGTCGCTGACGGCGAGCCATTCGCGGACGTTGCGGCCGTCGCCATAAATTGGCACGGGCTGATCGTCGGCAAGGCAGCGCAGCACGGTCGGAATGAATTTCTCCGTGTGCTGGGTCGGTCCGAAATTGTTGACGCAGCGGGTGATGAAGGCCGGCAGGCCGTACGTGCGCACGTAGCAGCGCACCAGGTGATCGGCGCCGGCCTTGCTGGCCGAGTAGGGCGAGTTCGGCTGCAGCGGGTTCGCTTCCGTGAAGGCCGGATCCGCCGGTCCTAGCGAGCCATAGACCTCATCCGTACTGACGTGCACAAATCTGAATTCTGAAATCTGATATCTGAGATTCCACTCCTCCCGGCAGGCCTCGAGCAGGTGCAGGGTGCCGAGCACGTTCGTTTCCACGAACACCTCCGGGCCGGCAATCGAGCGGTCGACATGGGTCTCGGCGGCGAAGTGGACGACATGCGTGATGCCATGCCGGCGCACCACCTCGCGCACCGCCGCGCGATCGCGCAGGTCGACCTGCTCAAACACGTAGCGCGGGTGGACGCCGTGAATGCCGTGCAGGCGTCTGAGATCCGCCGCATAGGTGAGCGCATCAAGGTTGACGAGTTTCGTCACCTCCGGTCGGTCCACCCAGGCGCGGACCGCTTCCGCGCCGATGAACCCGGCACCGCCGGTGATGAGCAGATTCATGGGATTCAGGAATTCTTCACCGGCGCATCACGCCCCGCGCGCGCCCAATCGGCGGTATTCGCCGGCAACTGCCTGAAGCGAAACGCGATATTCACAGGCGGGCATGATCGCGGCCAGGGCCTCAAAGGCTTCAATCGTGATGAACCCGCGGCGCAGCGCGGCCTCCTCGGGGCAGCCCAGTTTCATGCCCTGGCGCTTCTCGATGGACTGCACATAGGCAGAGGCCTCATGCAGGCTGCTGCTCGTGCCTGCGTCGAACCATGCAGTGCCGCGACTGAGTCGCTGCACCTTCAACTGACCGCGGCGCAGGTACTCCAGATTGACATCCGTGATCTCCAATTCGCCGCGCGACGAAGGCTGTAGGTTGCGGGCAATCATCGCCACCTCGCCGTCGTAGAGGTAGACGCCTGGCACGACATAGTTGCTGCGCGGCACATCCGGCTTTTCCTCGATGCCAACAGCGCAGCCTTCGGCATTGAGTTCAACCACCCCGTAATCGCCCGGGTTCTGGACATGATAGGCGAAAATCTGCG
>JAUREI010000271.1 GCA_030827515.1 Prosthecobacter sp.
CAAAGATCGGATCGCCCACCAGCGGCTCGCTCGCCGCCAGTTCCACCCGGTAGCCCGGCGCCACCTGGAAGCTTTTCAATTCTTCCTCCGGCGACAAAGGCCGCGTGTCCGGCACCAACTCCGCCGGCACCAGCGAAGGCGGCACCTCCGCGCCTCCCTGTTGGGCGGCGACCGTGGAGACACAAAACAGGACAGGCAGGGCGAGGATCCGGGACAGAGGCATGCAAGAGAAATTCATCGGTGGCGGCGAAAGCGGCTTTTGAATACGACCCTGCACCCGGCGATCTTTAGTACCCCAAGCCAATCGGGCTGCTAGAAGGGAGCGCAGATAAACCGCCTCTATATCTTCGCGGCTTCGCTGCCATTTGAATGAAGCGGAGAAACTACGCAGCCGCAAAGAAATGAGGCGGACAGGCGTGTCCGCGCTCTTCTCGATGCGTTTCGCTTACCCGTGATACTCCTGCAGCGCGCGGACCTGGATATCGTTGGCCTGGAGCGACTTGATGGCGCGCAGGGCGGCGTCGGCGCCGCGCAGGGTGGTCATGATTGGGATGCGATTCTGCATGGCCGCGGTGCGGATCTTGACCTCGTCCTCGCGCGGGTTCTTGCCGCTCGGGGTGTTGATGACCAGGGCCATGTCCTTGTTCTTCATCAGGTCGATGACGTTGGGGCGCTGGCCGCTGGCAAGCTTGGGCAGGATGTTGACCGGGATGCCGGCCTCACTGAGCACCTGGCCGGTGCCGGGAGTCGCATACAGCACGAACCCGAGTTCGGCATAACCCTTGGCAAGCCGGACGACGTTGGGCTTGTCGGCCTCCTTGACGCTGACGAAGACGTTGCCCTTGGTCGGCAGGGTGCCGCCGGCGGCCATCTGGCTCTTGGCGAAGGCAAGGCCGAGGTCGGGATCGATGCCCATGACCTCGCCGGTGCTCTTCATTTCCGGGCCGAGGATGATGTCGACACCGGGGAACTTGCTGAAGGGGAAGACGGCCTCCTTCACGCTGTAGTGGGCGGGAATGACCTCTTCGGTGAAGCCGAGTTCCTTGAGCGTTTTGCCGGCCATGATCTTGGCGGCGAGCTTGGGCAGCGGCACGCCGATGGCCTTGCTGACGAAGGGGGCGGTGCGGCTGGCGCGCGGGTTGACCTCGATGACGTAGAGGTCGTCGCCCTTGACGGCGAGCTGCATGTTCATCAGGCCGCGGACGTTGAGGGCCTTGGCCAGCTTCTTGGCGGCCTCGCGGATGCGGTCCTGCATGGCCGGCGTCAGGCTGAAGGGCGGGATGACGCAGGCGCTGTCGCCAGAGTGAATGCCAGCCTCCTCAATGTGCTCCATGATGGCGCCGATGACGGTGGTTTCTCCGTCGGTGATGCAATCCACATCAACCTCGGTGGCATCCTCGAGGAAGCGGTCAATAAGCAGGGGTTTGTCGGCGGAAATCGTCGGCTTGTTGGCAATGTCCGGCACCTTGGCTTCGCCCGGCAGCGGCGCGGTCGCGCCCTCAAGATCGAGGCTGGTGCGCATGTAGTGGGCGAGTTCGGCGTCGCTGTAGACAATCTGCATGGCGCGACCACCGAGCACAAAGCTCGGGCGCACCAGGCTCGGGTAACCAATCCGGGCGGTGACGGCGAGAGCCTCCTCGAGCGAGGTGGCGATGCCGCTCGGAGCCTGGGCAAGGCCGAGGTCATCGAGCAGCTTGGCGAAGAGCTTGCGGTCCTCGGCGAGCTCGATGCTCTTCGGCGAGGTGCCGATGATGCGCACGCCGTTGTCCTCAAGGCCCTTGGCCAGGTTGAGCGGGGTCTGGCCGCCGAACTGGACGATGACGCCGAGCACCTGGTCGTTGCGGTTTTCGCGCTCGTAGATGTTGAGCACGTCCTCGAGCGTCAGCGGCTCAAAGTAGAGCTTGTCGCTGGTGTCGTAGTCGGTCGAGACGGTCTCGGGGTTGGAGTTGACCATGATGGTCTCAAAGCCGAGTTCGCGCAGGGCGAAGCTGGCATGGACGCAGCAGTAGTCGAACTCGATGCCCTGGCCGATGCGGTTCGGGCCGCCGCCAAGGATGATGACCTTCTTCTTGTCGCCATCGCGCACCTCGTCCTCGATGCCGTAGGTGCTGTAGTAGTAGGGCGTGTAGGCCTCGAACTCCGCCGCGCAGGTGTCGACCAGGCGGTAGGTGGGGGTGACACCGGCCTGCTTGCGGGCGGCGCGGGCGGCCGATTCGCTCTCAAGCTTGGCCAGGGCGATCTGGCGATCGGAGAAACCGAGGCGCTTCGCCCGGCGCGCGTCCGTGGTGGCCAGCTTTTTCTGTTCGATGACGATTTCCTCAATCTGACGCAGAAACCAGCGGTCGATCTTGGTCAGCGCGAAGACCTTCTCGACATCCCAGCCCTTGGCGAAGGCGGCGCCGAGCCAGAAGATGCGTTCGGCGTTCGGCACGCTGAGCTTGGTGGTCAGGGTCTCGTCGTCCGTCGTCTTGTCGGCACCGTCGCCGATAAGGCCGAAGCGCTTGATTTCGAGGCTGCGCAGGGCCTTCTGCAGCGATTCCTTGAACGTGCGGCCGATGGCCATGGCCTCACCCACCGACTTCATCTGGGTGGTGAGAGTCTCGTCGGCCCCGGGGAACTTCTCAAAGGTGAACCGCGGGCACTTGGTGACCACGTAGTCGATGGTCGGCTCGAAGCTGGCCGGAGTCTCGCGGGTGATGTCGTTCTTCAGTTCGTCGAGCGTGTAGCCGACCGCAAGCTTGGCCGCCACCTTGGCAATCGGGAAACCCGTGGCCTTCGACGCCAGCGCCGAGGAACGCGACACGCGCGGGTTCATCTCGATGATGAGCAGCCGTCCGTCCTCCGGGTTGAGCGCGAACTGCACGTTCGAGCCACCGGTCTCCACGCCGATCTTGCGCAGCACCGCGATGGA
>JAUREI010000180.1 GCA_030827515.1 Prosthecobacter sp.
GGCGGTCGCCAGCTCGATCTTGTCATCGACGGCGCCAAGCTCACCGTTGCCCTCGGTCCGGTGCTGCCGGAGTTCGCCAACTTCCTCCAGACCGGTCCGCGCACCCCCAACTCCGGCGGTGCCTTCATCCGTTTGGTGAAGAAGGACGGTCGTTGGATCGAGCACGGTCCCACCCCGTTTGCGCACACGGGGCCCGAGGGCGGCAAACCGTCCTCGCACCCCGGCCCGATGGACGCGGCCTTCCTCAAGCGCTTCCTCGTGGTCCTGCCTGACGGCAACTCAGGTCACCCGCAGGTCGATGCCTGGGTGCAGGCCGAGTCGGCGCACTTCCTCCAGCGCTGGCGCAGTCTGATGCGCGGGGATGCGCGCGTGGTGAAGGCCTCGGAACTCGGCGACCCCATTGCCGCCGGCCAGACTCAGGGCCTCATCCTCTGGGGCACACCGGCCTCAAACTCGGCCCTGAAACAACTGGTCGCCCGCCTGCCGCTGAAGTGGGATGCACAGAGCCTCGAAATCGCCGGCCAGCGCCACGCAGCCGCCAGCCACGTGCCGCTGCTCACGTATCCCGCCCTGGATTCCCCCGGCTTTGAAGTCGTCATCAACAGTGGACTCACCTTCCGCGAGGCGCATGACCGCACCAACTCCCTGCAGAACCCCAAGCTGCCCGACTGGGCCATCCTCGACCTGAGTCAGCCCCCCAATGCCGAAAGCCCCGGCAAGGTCGTCGCCGCCGACTTCTTCGACGACTTCTGGCAGGTGAAAGCCGGGCGGGAGTGAGGTTCGCTGCACGTTCCCTCATCCCGGAAAGGGGCCCGGCCGCCAACGTGGTTTGACGCGGCGGCTTCCCCGGGCTTGGGTGCACGGCAATGGCGCAGGACTTCATCCGGGTGCGCGGCGCCCGGCAGCACAACCTGAAAAACCTTGACCTGGACCTCCCGCGCCAGAAGCTGGTCGTGCTCACCGGCGTCAGTGGCAGCGGCAAATCCTCGCTCGCCTTTGATACCCTCTATGCCGAGGGCCAGCGCCGCTACGTGCAAAGCCTGTCGGCCTATGCCCGCCAGTTCCTCGACCAGCTCGAAAAACCTGACGTCGACTTCATTGAGGGTCTGTCGCCGGCGGTCGCCATCGAGCAGGCGCACAGCGCGCCCAACCCGCGCAGCACCATCGCCACCGTCACGGAGATCTACGACTACCTGCGCGTACTCTACGCCGTGGCGGGGCATCCCCATGATCCGGACACCGGCGAGGCCCTGCACAAAACCACGCCGGCGGAGATGGGCGAACGTCTCCTGGCGCTGGGTGAGGGAACTCGGGTGGTCGTGCTCGCGCCCCAGCCCGCCGCCGACCCGGTGACCCTGCGTGCCCTGCTGGAAAAACTGCGTCGCCAGGGCTTTGTCCGCGTGCGTCTCGACGATGAAATCGTGGAACTTGAGGAGGACTTCAAACCACCCGCGGCGCAGACCGTTGAAGTGGTCGTCGACCGCCTGGTCCTGCGCGAGGGGGTGAAGCCGCGGCTGATGGAGTCGATCGAGACCGCCCTCCGCTGGAACGCCGACGAGGTGCGATTTCTTGTTCGGGAGGGTGACACCGAGCAGGTGCTGGGCTTCACCACGGCGCACACCAATCCCAAGACCGGCTACAGCATCGCCAAGCTGACCCCCCAGCACTTCTCCTTCAACACCCGGCTCGGCGCCTGTCCGCGTTGCGAGGGCGTCGGCAGCCTGCTGGCACCCGATCCCGGCCTGATTGTGCCCGACCCCGACAAGTCGCTCAAGGATGGCGCGGTGAAGACCTGGTGGTCGCGCAACCCGAAGCTGAAAGCGGTGCACCAGCGCAGCCTGGAGGCGCTGGCCAAGCACTTTGTCGCCCGTCTCGACGTGCCCTACCGTGAATTGCCACAAGCCTTCAAGAAGGCGCTGATGCATGGCACCGGCCGCGAGCCGGTCGCCACCGGTTGGGCCGCCTCCGGCAATCGCCGCAGCGTCGCCAAACCCTACGAGGGCCTGCTCCAGGAGGCGCGCCGCCTGCACGACAACGCCGAAAGCGACACCCTTCGGGCTCAGGTGGCCCGCTACATGAACCCCCTGCCCTGTCCGGACTGTGAGGGCCGCCGCCTGCGCCGCGAGGTTCTTGCCGTAAGTCTGGCATCCAGGCACGACTCCCATGCCTCGGAACGGTCGATCCACGGTTTCTGCGCGCTCGCCGTTCGTGAGGCGCTCGCCTGGATGCGCGGCCTCGTGATGACGGAACATCAGGCCGGCTATGTCAGCGACCTGCAGAAGGAGGTGCTGAAGCGGCTGGAATTCCTCGACCATGTGGGCCTCGGTTACCTGACCCTCGACCGCGAAAGCGGCACGCTCTCCGGCGGCGAGACCCAGCGCATTCGCCTCGCCAGCCAGATCGGCGCAGGACTGGCCGGCGTGCTCTACGTGCTCGACGAACCCAGCGTCGGGCTGCATCCGGCCGACACGGAACGCCTCATCGCCACGCTCCGGCACCTGCGTGATCTGGGCAACACGGTGCTCGTCGTCGAGCATGACGAGGCGATGATCCGCGCCGCCGACCATGTCGTTGAACTCGGCCCGGCCGCCGGCGAACTCGGCGGTCGACTCGTCGCCCAGGGCAGCCCGGAGCAGCTTGCCACCCGTGCCGACAGCCTCACCGGCGCCTACCTGGCCAGCCGTCAGCGCATCGCAGCGCCCGCAGGGCCGGGCGTTCGCCAGGAGAAACTCGGTCTCGGCAGCGATCCGCTCACCGTGCACGGCGCGACCGAGCACAATCTGCAGAACATCACCGCCGCCTTCCCCACCGGACGGCTGACGGTCGTCACCGGCCCCTCCGGCAGCGGCAAGTCCACCCTCGTCAACCGGGTGCTCATGCGGTCTCTGATGCGCCACTTTTACCGGGCCAAGGATGAGCCTGGACGTCACCGGAAGGTCACAGGCATGGAGCACTTCGACAAGGTGGTCGTCGTTGACCAGTCGCCCATCGGCCGGAGTCCGCGCAGCAACCCGGCCACTTACACCGGCGCCTTCACCGCCATCCGCGAACTCTTCGCACAGTTGCCCATGGCGCGGGTGCGCGGTTACGAGGCCGGACGCTTCAGTTTCAATACCCCGGGCGGCCGCTGCGAGAAGTGCCAGGGCGACGGCCAGATTCGCATCGACATGCACTTCCTTGCCGACGTCCATGTCACCTGCGACCAGTGTGGCGGCAAGCGCTACAACGCCGAGACGCTGGATGTCACCTTCAAGGGCCGCAACATCGCCGAGACCTTGGAGATGACCGTCAGCGAGGCCGCGCGCTTTTTCGGCCGCGCGAGCAACGTCGCGGCGAAACTGCAGACTCTTGAGGAGTGTGGCCTTGGCTACCTGCGCCTGGGTCAGGCCGGAAACACCCTGTCAGGCGGCGAGGCCCAGCGCATCAAGCTGGCCGCCGAATTGGCGCGCCGCACCACGGGTCGAACCCTGTATCTGCTCGATGAGCCCACCACCGGCCTGCATTTTGCCGACATCCAGACCTTGCTGCTGGTGCTCTTCCGCCTGCGCGATGCGGGCAACACGCTGATCGTCATCGAGCATCACCCCGACGTCATCCGCTGCGCGGACTGGATTCTCGATCTTGGCCCTGGCGGCGGCAGCGAGGGGGGACGCCTGATCGCCACCGGCACGCCTGCAGAAATCCAACGCAATCCGGCCAGCCTCACCGGCCGCTATCTTCAAGTGGACTGAACCACGGTCAGTCGAGGAAAATCAGTTCGTTGGCGTTGAGCAGCGCCCGACAGATGGCGACCGCACCCTGTTTCGCCAGGAATCCGGCGGCCACCTGGTGTTCCTCCGGGGTCGCCTGCCGCTGGAAGGCCAGGCGGTAGGCGGAACCCACCGGATCCGCGGCATCCAGGCGTTCAGCAAGCGCGGCGGCCATGTCAAGGGTGAACGAGTGATTGAACAGGGTCAACGCCTGCAATGGAGAGGTGGTCCTTGCACGAACCGGCGCGGCAAAGGCCACATCGGGAAAGTCAAAGTCGGTCAGCAAATCCACGACGCTGGCGCGGGCATTCTGGTGGTAGACGGCGCGGCGGTAGGTTTCCGGGCCGTGCCGGTCCAGCGGGAAATAGGTGCTGACGTTGTTCTGCGTGAATTTGTAGAGACGGAACCCGGGGCCCCCCATCGGTTCGAGCTGCAGCTTGCCGGCCACCGCCAGCATCGTGTCGCGGATTTCCTCGGCACTGAGACGCCGGGGCGGGTAACGCCAGAGCAGTCGGCTGGCGGCATCGGCCGCCGCGCCATCGGCGCGATGCGCCGAGCTCTGAAGGTAGGTCTGCGAGAGGAGGATCTCCCGATGCAGGGGCTTCAACCGCCAGCCATGGTCAATGAGCCGCTGCGCCAAGTAATCAAGCAATTCGGGATGCGTTGGGCGGCTGCCAAGGAAACCGAGATCGCTCGGCGTGTCGACGATGCCGGTGCCAAAGTGCCATTGCCAAACGCGGTTGACGAGCACGCGCGCGGTCAGCGGATTGTCCCGGGTAATCCATTTCGCAAGGGCCAGCCGACGCTCCCCCTCGGGGGCCTCCGCAGGCAGCGCATACGCCGGTGTCGCTTCGCTCAGCACGCTCAGGCTGGCCGGAACAACGACCTCGCCCGGCTTCATCGGGTCACCGCCCTTGTGCAGGCGGGTGGGTTCCGCCGGCTGGCTGAACAAGCCTGCCCAAACCTGCGGCAGCTTGGGCAGGCGGTTGATCTGTGCCTGCACGTCGGCGGTTTGCCTGGCCAGGGATGCCAGCCGGGTCTTCTCCTCCGTCGTGATCACGGTGGCCCGCGCCTTGGCCAGCGCATGGCCGGGGGTGGCCGGCTCGCGCCCCTCATCGGTGGCCACGGTGGTCCAGTTCTCTCCGTCCATGGAAACCTGAATGGCATACTCGCTCGGCGTCGCGCCGCGCACCTTGCTCTCGTCGGTGCCGCGCTCGCCGCGGGCGTTGACGAAACGTATGCGCTCAATCGTCTCGGCCTTGGCAAAAGTCAGGGTCAACACGGGCGGACTGCCAATGAACCAGGCCTCGCCAAGCCTGCCATCAATGCAGTACTGCGGACCATAGGCCTCGGGAAAATCCTCGGCCACCGCCGACCGCGCCCCCTCGGCCTTGGTGCCATTGCTGGCGAGGGCCACGTTGCGGCCATCGCCGTCAAAGACTTCGAACTCGGTCAGCTTGCCGCCGCCGCGATTGGCGGCGCCGCCCTGGTAATCGCTGGTGAAGCTGTCGATCACGAAGCGCAAATGGCGGGCCTGCACCGGAGCGAACCTCTCCTCAGTGCCATGCGGGTCCACCTTGGGGCGGTCATGCTTCAAGCCGCCCAATGCCGCCTTGGCACGCCCGGCAAGCTCCTTTTCCAAGGCGGCCTGTTCCTCCTGCAACCTGGCCAGGCTGGCCTGCAGGGGACGCAACGCCGCGTCATGCTCCTTGCGAGCCGCCTCGGTGGCAAGCACCCGGCGGCCGTGTTTGACCCCTTCAAACGCCGACTTCATGCGGTAGTAGTCTTCTGCGGGGATGGGGTCGAACTTGTGGTCATGACAGCGCGCGCAGTTCACCGTCAGGCCGAGGAAGGCACCGCCGGTGGCGGTCACCATGTCGTCCAGAGTGGCGGCACGAATGTTCGCCTGAGCCACCGGATCCTGGTTGCCGACATCGTCATAGGGACCGGCAACCAGAAAGGCACTGCCAACCTCGACCACGGGATCACCCCTGCCGATGACATCGCCGGCCAGGTGTTCGGTGATGAAACGGTCGAAGGGTTTGTCATCGTTGATCGAGCGGATGACGTAGTCGCGGAAGGGCCAGAGGTCGTCGATGATGAAGTTGCGCTCGAAGCCGTTCGATTCACCGAAGCGGATCACATCAAGCCAATGCCGACCCCAGCGTTCGCCGTAGCGGGGGCTGGCGAGCAGGCGGTCGACCAGGTCGCTCAGGGCGGTCGTCGCATCGCGCTTCGAGGTGGCGACAAACGCCTCTACCTCCTCCGGAGTCGGCGGCAGCCCGTGCAGGTCGTAGGTCATGCGCCGGATGAGCGCGCGCGGATCGGCCGGAGGATTGAAGGCGAGGTTCCTCTCCTTGAGCTTCGCCTCGATGAAGGCGTCAATCGGGTCTTGCCCGCGCGATTTGAAATCCGAGATTTGAGATTTGAAATCCCCCAGCGGCTGCAGCGACCACCAGGTCTTGTCGCCGCGATTGACGGCCAGCGGTTGACCGTCGCGCGGATCGGGCGCGCCCATCTTCACCCAGGCGACGAAATCCGCGATGACCGCATCCGGCAACTTCGGCTTCTTCGGCGGCATCTCCAGATCCTCCTCCTCATGGCGCATCGTGCGAATCAGCAGGCTTGCCTCGGGATTTCCCGGCAGGATGGCAGGCTCACCACTGTCGCCGCCCTTCTGCCAGCCGGCCCGGCTGTCGAGATAGAGGTTGCCCTTCAGCTTCCTCGCCTCCGCGCTGTGGCAGGAGTAACATTGCTCGATCAGCACCGGCCGGATCTTCTGCTCGAAAAAGGCAATGCCGTCGTCGGCGGCAAGGGACCGGGAGACCAGGGAAAGAAAAATCAGCAACAATGAAATCGGTTTCATGTCTCAAGCGAGAATGGGTTGAATCACATGCCCGTGCACGTCGGTGAGCCGGCGGCGCGCCCCATTGTGGTAGTAGGTCAGTTTTTCGTGATCGAGGCCCAGCAGGTGAAGGACCGTGGCATAGAAGTCGTAGACCGTCGCCACATCGACGGCGGCGCGGCGACCGAACTCATCGGTCTCACCGTAGCTGAAGCCTCCCCTGATGCCGGCACCCATCATCCAGGTGGTGAAGGCGTCCGGATTGTGGTCGCGCCCGCTCGTGCCCTCCTGA
>JAUREI010000107.1 GCA_030827515.1 Prosthecobacter sp.
CCGCTACATCCGTCTCTACAGCAACGGCAACACCTCGAACGAAATGAACCACTACTGCGAGGTTCAGATCTTCGGCGTCCCCGGCAAGTGAGCTGACCTGATTTCTCCAACCGTCGCCGGTTTTCCGGCGGCGGTTTTTTTGTGCCCGGACACCTGCAGTGCCAGCACCAAGCGGAAGACGGCTGGCGTCCGCAAGCCATGGCCCGGCGGTTGCGTCTTCTCTTGCATTCATCTCTGCCCATTCTCACCATGCATCGCGCTTTCCGCTACCTCCTTGCAGCAATGGTCCTACCGCTGGGATTGTTCGCAAATGAGGCGCGCCCGCCCAACCTGCTGCTGATCTACCTCGACAATCTGGGTTACGGCGACCTCGGCTGTTATGGCAACCGGGAGGTACGGACGCCGCGCATGGACCAACTTGCCACGGAGGGGGTGCGCTGCACCGACTTCTACGTGGTCAGCCCCGGCTGCACACCCTCGCGTGGCGCGCTGCTGACCGGTCGCTATCCGCAGCGCAACGGCCTGATGCATCAGCTTGTCACCTCGGAGAACTGGACTGGCATCGGCCTTCCCCACCGCGAGCGACTGCTGCCGCAATGGCTGAAGCCGGCCGGTTACGCCACCGCCTGCTTTGGCAAGTGGAACATCGGTTTCGCTCCCGGCAGTCGGCCCACGGAACGGGGTTTCGACGAGTTTTTCGGCTGCCGCTCGGGCAACATCCACTATTTCAAGCACACCTACCACGGCGAATACGACCTGTTCCGGGGCACGGAACGGCATCGGGTCGAGGGTTACAGCACCGACCTGTTTGCCAATGCCGCCGCCGACTGCATCCGCCGTCACGGTGAACGTCCGTGGTTCGTTTATCTGCCATTCAACGCCCCTCATTATGTGAGCACGGTGAACACCGCCCCGGGCGAAACCCCGCAATGGCATGTGCCGGGTCGCCATCTGGAAAAGTATGGCTGGCCGGCGGATGACCCCACCGAAAAACACCGGTATCTGGCCCTGGTCAGCGCTTTGGACGAAGCCGTTGGGCGCGTGCTTGACAGTGTGGATGCCGCGGGCCAGCGTGATCACACGCTGGTCATGCTGGTCTCCGACATGGGCGCCATTCTGCGTCCGACGCACGGCCTCGGCGTGGCCTCCAATGCTCCCTTCCGCGATGGCGCCCCCTCGGTCTACGAAGGCGGCACCCGCGTGCCGGCGATCTTCCGCTGGCCCGGGCGACTGCCGGCCGGCCAGGTCTGCAAGGCGATGCTCTCGCATCTTGATCTGCTCCCGCTTTGCCTGGGGGCGGCTGGTCTGACCGTGCCGGAGGATCGAGTCATCGACGGCCGCGATCCCCTGCCCGCCCTGCGCGGCGAGGCGGCTTCACCTCACGAACGGCTGTTCTTCAGCTATGGCAGCTCGCTGGCCCTGCGCGAGGGCTCGCTCAAGCTGGTGCAGCCCAAAAGCGGGTCACCCTGGGAACTCTATGATCTGGCGCGGGATCCCGGCGAAAGCACGGATCTGGCGGCGGCCCAACCGGAGGTGGTCGCGTGTCTGGTTCAACAGGTCAAAGCCTGGCACTTGGAAGCCCGGCGCGATGCCAGCCCGCCGGAGCGCGCCGTCATACCCCGTCGCAAGAAGTGACGGCGATTCAGGGCCGGCCGAGGTGGTTGAGCAACTCGCGCCAAAAGGCTTCGCCGCCATCGGCATTGGTCAGGATGACAAGTCCGTCGCCCTGCACGGGGTCCCACTCGGCATGACTGCGGAAACCGGTGCCGTTCGAGCCGCTGTGACAGACACGCAGGCCGGAGGCGGTCGGTTCCAGGGCCCAGCCCAGGCCAAAACGCACCTCGCCCGCCCCGATGCGGCCCCGGCGCTCGATGAGGGGTCGCCCGGTCGGCGGACTGGCCGGGGTCAGCATGCCTTGCAGCGACGCGGCGCTGAGCGAGTGCGGCGCGCTGCGATCCGTCTGCATCAGTTCCATGAGAAACGTCGCGTAATCGCGGGCGGTGGCATACAGGCTGTAGGCGGCATTGGGCTCGTGATACAAGCGACGCGGCAGCTTGACCCGGCCCAGCCGGTCATGCCCGGCGGCGGCCTGCGCAGCCCAGGTCTCGCTCCAGACATGGCTGCTGGCGGTCATGCCCAGGGGTTTCAGCAGGGTGCGCTGCAGGTGGATTTCATAATCCTCGCCGGTGAGGTGTTCGATGACCCGCTGGAGATAGAGAAAGCCCTCGCCGGAGTAGCGGTAGGCGGTGCCTGGCTCATGCAGCACCTTCAGGGCGCCGCCCTTGGGTCGCCAATTGGGGAAGCCGCTGGTGTGATTGAGCACGTTGCGGGCGGTGATCTTTTCGTGCAAGGGCTCGTCCTTCAGGTAGGGACCGGGCAGGCAGGCCACCAGCGGTCGATCCAGATCGAGCCGTTTCTGTTCGACCAGCTTGAGGGCGGCATGGGCGGCGAGAGGCTTGGTCATGGAGGCGACCTCAAAGCGCGTGGCTCCATCGACCGCCCCGCCCTGCCCCGCCTGCCGCGCCCCGAAGTGGCGTTCCCAGGCGACGCGGCGGTTTTCAATGGCCACCACGGACACGCCCGGCACACGATGGCGCGTCATCAGCAGCGGCAGCAGGCTGTCGAGGTCCGGCTTGCCGGCAACGGCGGGCGTAGGCAGACGACGGGCGGCCAGGATGCGTCGGACCAGCTCGCCGAACTCGGCCGATTCGACACGCCGGTCCGGCATGTCGGTGTTGACCCGGTGCACGATGAGAGTGTCGAGCGAGGGCAGCACCAACAGGTAATGTCCGCCGGCACCGCGCGCGGAATAGCTGTCGGCCGGCAGGGTCACGCCCGGCAGATGCAGGCCAGTGCGGCAGGTCCACCACAGATAGCTGTAGCCGCCGCTCGCACCGGCCTCGGAGGCGGACTGCAGGGACTCGCGCACCCAGTCTGCCGGCAGCACCTGCACGCCGTTCCACTGGCCGCCGCGCAGGTAGAGCAGGCCGAAGCGGGCGAGATCGCGAGCGGTCAGGCGAAAGGGATAGGCGCGGTGGATGGAGTCCGCGCCGGTCACATAAGTGCCATCCGAGGGTTCATAGTCCTGCATGCCGACCGGCGCCGCGATGCGGCGGGCGAAGTCCTCGTAGATGCCCGTGCCGGCGGCCTTCTCGAAAATCGTGCCAAGCGCGTTGAAATCCCAGTTGTTGTAGTACCAGAAGGTGCCGGGCTCATGGCTGTGACGTGCGGGGCGCCGGGCCTTCATGCCTGCGGTTTCATAGAGCGCCGGATGATAAACCCCCGAACGCGCCTGCAGGAGCTGGCGCACGGTGGCGCGCTTTTCCATCTCGGTCAGCGGCGAACGATCCTCGATCCCGAGTTCGGCAAGGGTGGCATCGAGGTTCAGGCGCTTCTCGGCGACCTGCAGGCCGCAGAGCGCGCTGAGCAGGCTCTTGCGGATCGAGTGAACGTTGAACTTGCGGTCCACAGCCCCCCATTCGTCAAGCACCCGACCGCCGCTGACGATCATCACCGCCTCGGTCTCCAGCGTTGCCGAGAACTCTCGCGCCCCGGCGAGCGCCTCCAGCGACCAGCCCAGGGCCTCGGCTTCATGCTCACTCAAACGCTGCCAGGTTGCGCCGGGAAAGGCCGTGACCGGGGCACTCCCAGAGGCCAGCCCCAGGATCAGGCCATAACCGACGATCCAGAGCAGCGGAACAGACCTCATGATGCCCGAGTCAACGCGACGGTGGCCGCGATTGTATCTTTGGCCGACTGCAGGTTTCTTTTCTTTACCAGTGAGACCCCGACTCCATCCGCGTTGGGAAATCTTGTCCCCAGCCTTGCCAACCGGCCCATCCGCCAACGCATGAAAACCCTGCTCCACGCGCTTTTGCTTCTGCCAGCGTTCCTGACCGCCGAAACCCTGCGCACCGACCTCTGCATCTACGGCGGCACGCCCGCTGGCATTGCCATGGCCGTGCGGGCCGCGCGCGAGGGCCTCGACGTGGTCCTGGTGAACCGGCACGACCATCTGGGCGGCATTCTCGCGAGCGGCCTCGGCGTCTGGGACACGCAGTGGGAGGGGCGGCGCGCGCCGATCTACGACGAAGTTCGCCAGGCGATTTTCGACCATTACCGGACCACCTACGGCGAGGACTCGCCGCAGTATCGCGACGCCCTGCCCGGCAAAAGTGGTCACAGCAACGGCAAGTTCGAGTCCAGGGTGGCGGAGAAGATTCTGACGGAATGTGTCGCCCGCGAACCCCGTCTGCGCGTCCTGCGCCGGCGTCTGCCAAAGTCCATGCAGCGCGGCGGACGTCTGCTGCGGTCGATGGTCCTGCAAACAACGCAGGGTGAACCGGCGGAAACGATCGAAGCCAGCGCCTTTGCCGACTGCAGCTATGAAGGCGACCTCTTGCCGCTGGCCGGGGTGCCCTCCCGGGTGGGCCGCGAAAGCCGTGCGGAATTCAACGAGCCGCATGCCGGCCGAATCCTTGTGCAGTCGGTCAGGGAGCGCCCCCCTCATCTCGACGCGAACACCGTGGCGCTGCAGGCCACGCTGAAGCTGCGCCCCTTCAGCGGCTATCAAACCATCCTGCCGGATGCGCGGGCGGGCGAGGGCGACCGCCTCGTGCAGGCCTTCAACTACCGCACCACTCTCACCTCCGATCCCGCCAACCGACTGCCGGTGGAGAAACCCGCGGATTATGACCCGGAAGCGCTGAAAAAGCTCGAGTTCGGCTCACTCGTCCAGCCCCTGCCCAACCAAAAGATCGGCTGGAACCGGCCGCAGCTGGTCGGCCCCCATCAGGACTATGTCGAGGGCGACTGGACCACCCGTCAACGCGTCATGGACGCCCACTGGAACGCCACGCTTGGATTGCTCTGGTTTTTGCAAAACGACCCCTCCGTGTCGCCCGAACGGCGCGCCTTTTTCGGCCGGCTCGGCCTGGCCAGGGACGAGTATGCGGACCACGGTCATCGACCCCATGAGTTTTACGTGCGCGAGGCAAGGCGGTTGGTGGGTCGCTCCATCTTCACCCAGCACGACGCCAGCCTCGCCGACGGCATTCGGCGCGCGCCCTTGCATCCCGACAGCATCGCCATCACGGAATGGTATCTCGACACGCACGCCTGCAGCCAGGACCGCTCGGGCAACAGCCTCGATGAGGGCAAGATGATGCTCCACCACGAAACCTTTCCCGGCCAGGTTTCCTACGACACCCTGCTGCCTGCGGAGCTCGACAATCTGCTCGTGCCGGTCTGCCTGAGCAGCACCCATGTGGCCTGGGGCACGATCCGGCTCGAGCCCACGTGGATGCAGATCGGTGAATCGGCCGGAGTCGCCGTGGCCCTGTCCCATGCGTCAGGCGTTGCCCCGGCGCAGCTTTCCCGCGAAACACTGACGCGCGAACTGGCCCGCCGCCACACCCTGCTGGCCTTCTTCAACGATCTCGATGTCGGCAGCGACGATCCCCGGGTCACCGCGGCCCAATACTTCGCCACACGCGGTTTCTATGCCGACTACAACGCACGGCTCGACGAACCGTTGACCGAGGCCCTCGCAGCAGTCTGGAACCAGGGGTTTGCCCGGCTGCAGGCGGGCAAGCTCGACCCATCCGCCCTGGCGCGTTCTGTCCACCAGACGACGACGCAGGACTCGCCGTCGGCTGGCACAACACGTGGCGACTTCCTGCTCGACCTATGGCAGCGTCTCGTTCAACCCTGACCGGATCCAGATCATGCCATCGCTTTCTTTCCACATCCTCTCGCGTGCTGCTTGGGTCGCCCTGCTGGTCGCAGCGACCGCCCCTGCTGCCGAACCCAGGCCCGATGGCCGCCTGCTTGAAATCGCCCTGCCGCCCAGGCCGGGCGACCGCTTTGTGTCGGCGGAATTTTCCTTCTGGCTGCCCGAAGGTGTCACCCCTGTGCGCGCGGTCATCATCCACCAGCACGGCTGCACCAATGCATCGCCCGACACGCATCCACCAGTGACACTCGACGCCCACTGGCGGGCCCTGGCGCGGAAACACGGCAGCGCCCTGCTGGCGCCCATGTATCAGGTGGCCGGCAACTGCGACGAATGGAACGATCCTGACAGCGGTTCCGAGCGCGCGCTGTTCACCGCCCTGGAGGACTTTGGACGGCGCACCGGGCGGGTCGAACTGACCAGCACGCCGTGGCTGCTCTGGGGGCATTCCGGCGGTTCCAGTTGGTCGGCCCAGATGATCGTGCGTCACCCCGGCCGGGTGCTGGCCGCCTCCTTCCGCGGCGGCTGTCACAAGCAGTTCGGCGTGCCGGAGTTCCGCCAGCGTTTCCTCGGGGTCGCCCACGACCTGCCCCTGCTTTTCATCTGGGGCAGGCGCGAGACCGTCCCAACCTCCAAACACCATGTCTCGTGGGAACCCATGAATCACATGTTCCACGATCTGCGTTCGGCCGGTGGCAAGGTGACCCGGGTCATCGACCCGCGTTCGGAACACGGCTGCGATGACTCCCGGCTCATGAGCCTGGCCTTCTTTGACACCGTGCTGGCCGGCAAAACCGAACCTGCGGTCTTTGCGGACATCGAGAATCTGCAAGCGCATCCGACTGACGCGGAGGCGCTCCACAATCCCGGCCTCGCCTGGCTGCCCGGCCCCGGTTTCGCCGCGCTCTGGCGGGAGTTCTCCAGGAACGGCACCCTGCGACCGCTCCGCCCGAACCTGACCGCCCCGCAACTGCAGGCCGAATCCCTGCCTCAGGGCGGTGGCCATTTGGTCTGGCAGGTTGATCCCGAACCGTCAGGCGGTTTGCGGTCCCTGCGGCTGTATCGGGATGGCAGGATCTGGCGCGAGATCGGCCTGACCGCGGACGCCCCGCTCGCGAGTTCGCGTGATGCACCACCCGCCGAACTGCTGACGGATCGTCCGATTCAGGTGCCCGCCCCTGCCGATGGCAGTTACGAGCTCAGTTTTGTCGATGCCGGCGGCAACGAATCGCCGCGCAGCCCGGCCGTGAAGCTCCCCTGACCGGGGAGCCCCGGATGACTCAGGGCAGCGGGAACCGCTGGTTGGTGGCGGAGACTTCCGCGCGAATCTGGGCGAGCACGGCCTCGTCGTCCTTGTGGCTCAGGGCACGGTCGATCCAGCCGGCAATGAGTTCCATTTCCGCTTCCTTCATGCCGCGCGTGGTGACCGCCGGCGTGCCGATGCGGATGCCACCGCCGAGGGTGATCTTCTCGGTGTCGAAGGGGATGCCGTTCTTGTTCACCGTGATGGCCGCGCGATCGAGAGTGTCGCTGGCGACCTTGCCGTTCAGGCCCTTCGGGCGCAGGTCGACGAGCATGAGATGGTTGTCGGTGCCGCCACTGACGATGCGGTAACCGCGTCCGGCCAGGGCTGCGGCGAGGGCCTGGGCGTTGGCGACGACCTGGCGGGTGTAATCCTTGAAGTCGGGACGCAGGCATTCGCCGAAGCAGACTGCCTTGGCGGCGATGACATGCATGAGCGGACCGCCCTGCACGCCGGGGAAGACCTGGCTGTTGACCTTCTTGAACAGCTCCTCGTTGTTGGTGAGGATGAGGCCGCCGCGCGGACCGCGCAGGGACTTGTGCGTCGTGCTGGTGACAAAATCCGCATGCTCCATCGGGCTCGGATGCGCGCCCCCGGCAACCAGGCCGGCGATGTGGGCCATGTCGACGAACAGGTAGGCGCCGACGCTCTTGGCGATTTCGGCCATGCGCGCGAAGTCGATGACACGCGGATAAGCGGAGGCGCCGGCGGTGATCATCTTCGGCTGCTCACGCTTGGCGACTTCGGCGAGTTCATCGTAATCGATGCGCGCGTCGTCCGGGCTGACACCGTACTGGCAGAAGTTGTAGAAGCGGCCGGAGAAGTTGGCCGGGTTGCCATGGGTGAGGTGACCCCCGTGGGCGAGGTTCATGCCCAGCACCTTGTCGCCGGGCTGCAGCACGCTGAAGTAGACGGCGGCGTTGGCCTGCGAGCCGGAGTGGGGCTGGACGTTGGCGAACCTGGCGCCAAAGAGTTCGCAGGCGCGGTCGATGGCCAGTTGCTCGACACGATCCACCTCCTCACAACCGCCATACCAGCGCTTGCCGGGGTAGCCTTCGGCATACTTGTTCGTCAGGCAACTGCCCTGCGCGGCCATGACGGCGCGACTGGTGAAGTTTTCGCTGGCGATGAGCTCAATGTGATCCTGCTGGCGCTGCTGTTCATCACGGATGATGGCGGCGACGGCAGGATCGGACTGGGCGAGGAGGCTGAGGGGGTGGGCTTGGGTGTTCATTTTGTCAACCCGGCGGCCATGGCGACCTCCGGCAAAGGGGGTTTTAAGCCAGGCATCCACGATGGCGGCGGCCTGTTCGACGGAGGTCGTTTTGCCGGCCAAGCAGAGCACATTGCTGGCGTTGTGCTCGCGTGTAATGGCGGCGGTTTCCGGGTCATGGACCAGGCTGGCCTGGATGCCGGCATGCCGGTTGGCGGCAATGCACATGCCAATGCCGGTCGTGCAGACCAGAATGCCGGCATCGGCACGACCCTCGAGAACGCGCTCACTGACGAGAGCGGCAAAATCCGGATAGTCCACCGAGGTCGTGTCATGGGTGCCCAGATCCTCCACCGCGCAACCGGACGAGCGCAGATGCTCGACGACGGCGTTCTTGAGTTCGAGGCCGCCGTGGTCGGCGCCAATGGCGATGGAATGAGGCAGGGCGGGCATGGAAAGAGGTGCGGACCCGGTCACGAGTCGGCGGGCTTCGAGGTCTGTTCGATGTAGTTGAAAACGCTGGGCAACAGGCGTTCGAGGCGGGACAGGGTGTCGTGGTAGTCCTCCAAGCCGCCACCAAAGGGGTCGCTGAGGTCACGCCCTCGAAGGGCATCTTCCGCGGCGAATTCGCTCACCAGATAAACCTTGTCCTCCGCCTCGGGATAATCCTCGAGCAGGTCGGCCAGATGACCGCGGCTCATGGCAAAAATGTGCGTGGCGTCATCGACCAAATCGACGGTGACGGCGCGACTGCGATGTCCCGTGAGATCAAGACCGCGTTCGCGCGCCAGTTCCTGGCTGAAGCGACTGGCGGGTTGGCCGGAAAAGGCGCCCACGCCGGCGCTGCCCACCTGGTAATCGTCACGGCCCTGCGTCAGTTCGCGAAAAAGCACCTCCGCCAGCGGACTGCGGCAGGTATTTCCGGTACAAACGAAAAGAACGCGTTTCAAGGCAATTCCAGCATGCCCCGCGGGGGGGGCTTTGTCAAAAGCGGAGTCGCTCAAATGCATCCCCGGACATCAGAGCCGCCTCGCTTCCTGCACCTCCAGATCGATCAGCTTCCACTCCCCCTTCACGGCGTCGACGGTGACCCTTGCCTTGTAGCGGTTGACACGGGTGTGCGCATGCCCCCAGTGACCGACCGTTCCCAGGGCGGTCCATTGGCAGTCGGCCACGAACCCCGCCGCAGTGGGATCCACCTCGTCAACCTCGGCACTGAATTCCTGAACGGTGACCCGCGCCCCCTCCCTGCCCTCCAGGCTGAGCGCCTCGATCGTTTCCAGGTAGAGTCGGCGCAGCAGTTCGCCATCCACGCTGCGGGCCAGCACATCATAGATCGCCGACTCGGAGCGGTGATCGAAGGCCCGGTACACGTTCTGCAACAGGGGCGACAGGATGACCTCCGCCTGACCCGGATCGCGAACCTCGGCCTCCCCACGCGTCGTCAGCGGCACCATCAGTCGGGGCCAGAGCATCACCGCGCCCGCCCCCCAGAGAATAACATAGAGTTGCCAGCCGCCGAACAGCCGGGCGCGCCGGTGCCTGGCAAACAGGGCAGCTGCCACCCCCGCCAGGCACCACAGGACAAAACCCAAGGGCAGGCGCCAGACGACGGACGACGCCTCCGGCACACGCACCAGCGGCTGCGGCCGCGGCAAACGGCCGAGGCTGCGCCAGCTCAAACCCGGGTTTCCCCGCCGAATCTCGGCCGGCTCGCTTTTGGGACCGAACAGGATGCTGGCGGGAATGCGACCCGATTCCGGCAAAAATCCCTGCCAGACAACCGCCACCTGATCGGGCATCGGCGGGAGTTCAAAGGTCCAGGCCAATCCGACGAGGGCCTCGGCTGGGGAGAGTTCCTGCGCGGCCTCAAGGGGTTGAGTCGCCCCGGGTTTGCCGGTCAGCAGCACCGGATAGGCCATCGACCGGGATGCCTCGCGCCCGTCTGCCTTCAGGGCACACCAGGTCTCCGCCCGTGCCGCCATCTCCTTGCACAGCCTCTGCCGCAGGGCGTCATCCAGACGCTCCGGCAGGGGGCTCCCCTCGTCGATCAAACGCTGTAGGCTTGCCGCGTCAAACAGGACCTCAAATCGTGCCTGATTCGGCTCCAGATACAGGTAGGCCTGGGCCACCGCAGCGACCTTTTTCGGCGGAGGCGCCGGGGGGCGCTGGGTGTCCGCCCCTTCAGGCGCGGCAGCGGCGGGCGGTGCACTGGCGGGCGGGGCGGCGGGCACGCCGGGGCGGGCACGCTTGAAGATCTCGGAGGGCGACAGTTGCAGGGTTTGGGCTTGCAGGCCGCAAACACTCAGCAGCGCAAGCGCCGTCATCAGAACTCCCCTGCCCCCGAGGGCATGCCATCCCACCCGGACGGATTCGCGCCAGGCCGACAGCAACCGCCGCGGACAAGATGGAAACATGCGTCTGCAATTAGCGGGGAGATGACCCTGCGGGCAACCGCGAACACAAAAAAAGTCGGCCAGGCAGGCGCAAGTTTGGGGTTGCACGCGGCGGCCACGAACGTTTAAACCTAGGTGAACCCTTCCCCCGTCATGAAACACCTCCTCGCCCTGCTCGCCGCCGCCGCCCTCTCGCCGCTCGCCGCCGCCGAACCCCTGAACACGGTCTGCCCGATCTCCGGAAAGCCGGCCAACCCGTCCATCACCAGCAACTACAGCAAGACGGTGGCCGTCTGCTGTGACCGCTGCGTGAGCCAGTTCAACGCCACCCCCAAGGCCTACCTGCGCAACATCATCTCCGCCAACGGGACCCAGTGCCCGCTCAGCAAGAAGCGCGCGGACGCCTCCAAAAAGGTGACCTACACCCGTCAGGTTGCCTTTGCCGACGCCGCCAGCAAGGCCGCCTTTGACTCGGCTCCCGACCGCCACATCACCCAGGTGCGCTGACTTCTCACAAAGGCCATCAACAAGACCGGCGCCCCCGTTTGGGGGCGCCGGTTTTGTTTTGCCTGTCTCGTCGCGCGGATCAGGCCGCCTCGTCACGGGGCTCAATGAGTCCGTACTCGCCGTCCTTGCGACGGAACATGATGGCCAGGCGGTGGGTTTTCTGGTTGTGGAAGACCACAAAGGGGCGGTCGCTGATTTCCAGATCCATGATGGCCTCGTCGGGATACAGCGGGCGCACCTTGTACTGCTCCTGATGGATGTAGGAGGCCTCGATGTGTTCCGCCTCGGAGTGCAGGTCGTCGGCGTGGAAAACGTGCTGCTCGAGGTGGCGGATGCTGCCTTCCTTGCGCGGACGGTGGCTCTTGAGCAGGCGCGTCTTGAACTTGCGCATGCGCCGGGCGATCTTGGCGATCGACTCGTCGATCGAGGCGTAGATGTCCTCAGTCGTGCTCTTCACTTCGATGACGATGTGGTTGGCGCAGAAAAGGATGATCTCGGCGATCTGGCGGTGATGCTCAACGTCCAGGACGACCTTGGCCTCGATGATGCGCGGGTAGTCGAGATGCAGGCCCTCGATCTTCTTGTGCGAGTAGTCGCGGATGGCGTCCGTGATCTCGACATGGCGTCCGGTGACGACGATCGGCAGATTGACGTTATGTTTTTGCATGGTGTTTCTTTCGGTGTGGTTTTGGGGGTTGCGGAAAAGGGTCGTTCACATGGTGAAGTCTTCACCCAGATAAAGCCTGCGTGACTCGGGGTCGTTGACAAGAAAATCCTTCGTGCCATGGCGCCTGACCTGGCCTTCGTAAATCAGATAGGCGCGGTCGACGATGTTGAGCGTCTCGCGCACGTTGTGGTCGGTGATCAGGATGGCCAGTCCGGCCGAACGCAGCATGCGGATGATGTCCTGGATCTCGCTGACGGCAATGGGGTCGACCCCGCTGAACGGCTCATCCAGCATGAGCAGCTTTGGCTCGGTGACGAGGCTGCGGGCGATCGTCAGGCGCCGCTTCTCACCGCCGGACAGTGTCAGCGCAAGGTTGTCGGCCACATGGTCAATACCGAACTTTTCCATCAGCTGAAGACACTGGTCATCCCGCTCCTGGCGGGTGAAGTTCTGGGTCTCCATGACCGCAATGATGTTCTCGCGCACCGTGAGTCGGCGAAAGATCGACTCCTCCTGCGGCAGGTAACCCATGCCGAGGCGGGCCCGCTTGAACATCGGCTGGTGGGTGGCGTCACTGCCGTCGAAGACCACCTTGCCACCGTTGGGGCGAACCAGGCCGACGATCATGTAGAAGGTGGTGGTCTTGCCGGCGCCGTTCGGTCCGAGCAGGCCGACGATCTCGCCCTCCTTGACCTCAATGTCGACACCGTTGACCACGGCTCGACCATCGTAGACTTTCTTCAGGCCCTCGGTATGCAGAAGCATCCCCGGCTGCTGGTCGCCGGCGGGCGCCGAGCCAGCGGGTGTCGTCATGTCCTTGGGAGATGCTGCCGTCATACCGTTGCCTCTCAGCGTCCGTTCTCGGGCGGTGTCGCCCC
>JAUREI010000183.1 GCA_030827515.1 Prosthecobacter sp.
CGGCAAGCACATCTTCGCCGAAAAGCCGATGGCGGTCGACACGATCGGCTATCACCTCGCCATGGCGGCGGTGAACAAGGCCAAGGAGAAGAAACTCAACCTGGTTGCCGGCTTCTGCTGGCGCTACAGCACCTCGCGCAAGGAGGCCTTCGAGCGCGCCCTCGGCGGAGACATCGGCAGGATCACCAGCGTTTACGCGACCTACCACACCGGCCCCGTCAAGCCGATGCCGCCGGCCAGCGGTCGCCCCGCCGGCATGAGCGACGTCGAATGGCAGGTTCGCAACTGGTACAACTTCTCCTGGCTGAGCGGCGACAGCCTCGTTGAACAGGCCGTTCACAGTGTCGACAAGGTTTGCTGGGCGATGGGCGACAAACCGCCAGTCTCCTGCATCGGCACCGGCGGCCGCCAGATCCCGGCCGAGGACGGAAACATCTTCGACCACTTCCATGCCGCCTACGAATGGGACAACGGCATCATCTGCAACATGGCCTCGCGCCAGATCAAGGGCTGCCAGGGCAACAACCAGGACATCATCCGCGGCGACAAGGGCGTGCTGGTCATCGGCAAGGGCGGAGCCCCCTTCATCGACGGCGAGAAGCGCTGGCGCTACCGTGGCGAGGAAAAGAACATGTATGACCTCGAGCACGAGGCCCTGTTCAACGCCATCCGCAAGGGGGAGGTCATCAACGACGGCGATCGCATGATGCTCTCCACCCTTGTCGCCATCATGGGCCGCGAAGCCGCCTACACCGGCCAGTTGATCACCTGGCAGCAGATGCTCGACTGCAAGCAGGACCTCGCTCCCGACGACCTGAAGTGGGGCGACAGCTTCAAGCCCACCCCCATGCCCATGCCCGGCGTCACCAAGTTCCTTCTCTGATTCCCTTCCACCTTATCCCCTCTTCCCTTCTGCCATCATGAGCAAAAAATACAACGTCGGCATCATCGGTTACGGCTGGGCGGCCACCGCCCACATTGAGGCGATCAACGCCACCAAGCAGGCCCAGGTCACCGCCATCTACTCCTCGCGCCCGCTCGACGGCGCGGAACTCAGCGCCAAACACGGCGGCACGATCAAGGCCTACCAGGACGTCGATGCCATGCTCGCCGACCCGGACATCCATGTCGTCGACATCACCAGTTACCCGAGCCAGCACCGCAACCAGGCGGTCGCCGCCGCCAACGCCAAGAAGCACATCATCCTCGAAAAGCCGATGGCCAACTCGCTGCAGGAAGTGCGCGAAATCGTCGCCGCCGCCTCCGCCAACGGCGTCAAGGGCTGCGTCTGCTTTGAGTGCCGCTTCTCCGGCCAGTTCCAGTCGACCAAGGCCATCATCGACCAGGGTCTGCTCGGCGACCTGCACTACGGCGAGGTCGACTACTACCACGGCATCGGTCCGTGGTATGGCCAGTTCCGCTGGAACATCGGCAAGAAGGACGGCGGCAGCGCCCTGCTCACCGCCGGTTGCCACGCGCTCGACGCCCTGCTCATGGTCATGGGCGGCGAGGTCGAAAGCGTCACCAGCTTCAGCACGAAGTCGAAGAGCGAAATCTTCGCCCCCTACGAGTATGACACCACCAGCGTGACGCTGGTGAAGTTCAAGAACGGCGCCGTCGGCAAGACGGCCGCCGTGGTCGACTGCCTGCAGCCCTACTACTTCCACACCCATCTGGTCGGCAGCCAGGGCAGCCTGCTCGACAACAAGCTGCACTCGAACAAGCTCAAGACCGACAAGAAGAACTGGGGCAGCCTGTCGATGTCGATGCTCGACTCCGGCGACGTCAGCGACCATCCCTACCAGCATCAGTTCCAGGCCTTCTTCGACGCGCTCGACGAGGGCAAGGACATGCCGCTGACCAGCTTCCCCGAGTCGCTGCGCAGCTTCGAGGTCATCTTCGCCTCCGACCGCAGTGCCGAACTCGGCGGCAAGCCGGTGCGCATCAGCGACCTCGGCTGAGTCCCCTCACCCGCGCCCGGGCCGGTTCGCCGGTCCGGGTTTTTTTGCCCCTTCAATCCGCCAGCAGCCGTTCGACCGCGCGTCGGTTCGATTCAAACGCGAAGTCGAGCGCCAGCGCCTGATCCGGGGGCAGCCAGACAATCTCCGCCACCTCGGCCGGATCCGGCCGGGTCGTCGGCGTGCCCTCCACCCGGGCGGTGTAAAAAAGATCCAGGGTCGGCCAGAGGTAGTCCTGAAACCAGTATTCGTTCGGCAGCGTGGCCTGATGCCGAAATTCCTGCGGCGCCAGTTCCAGTCCGGTCTCCTCGGCCACCTCACGCGCCGCGGCCTGTTCGCCGGTCTCACCCGGCTCAATCACCCCGCCCGGCAGGCTCCAGCGCCCCAGACCCGGTTCATGGGCACGCCGGCAGACCAGCAGGCGACCTGTCGCGTCACGCACGAGGGCGACCGCTGCCGGAAAGGGAGTGACGAAGTGCCGGTAACCGCAGGCGCCGCAGACGAACTCGCGTTCGCCCGCCGCCCGCAGTTCCGATCCGCCGCAGCGGCTGCAATGCCGGTAGGGATTCGTCATGCGCGCGGGGATCAGCCCGCCGCCGCTTCGAGCTCGGCCTCAATGCGCTTGCGCTCGCGCAGGCGGACATTGGAATCGAGGGTGCGCTTGCGCAGGCGAATGCTCTTCGGCGTCGCCTCGACGAGTTCATCGTTGGCGATGTATTCGATGGCGCGCTCCAGGCTGAACAGGATCGGCGGCGTCAGCTGAATGCCCTTGTCGCCTCCTGCAGCGCGGAAGTTGGTGAGCTGCTTGCTGCGCGTCGGGTTCACCGGAAGGTCGTCGGTGCGCGGGTTTTCACCGACGATCATGCCTTCATAGACCTGGTCGCCTGCGGTGACAAAAAGCTTGCCGCGATCCTGGATCGTGTCGAGCGCGTAGGCCGTGGCCTCGCCGCCTTCGCTGCTGACCAGGGTGCCCGTGCTGCGGGTCTGCATGTGGCCGGCGTGCGGGGCATACTCACGGAACAGGTGGCTGTGGATGCCGTGGCCGCTGGTCAGGTTCATCAGTTCGAACTCAAAGCCGATCAGGCCGCGGGTCGGCACATAGGCCTGCAGGCTGGTGCGGCCGTTGTGCGCGTTCATGTCCTCGATCTTGCCCTTGCGCTCGGAGATGCTCTTCATGACGCCGCCAAGGTAGTCGTCCGGCACGTCGACGTAGAGGGTTTCATACGGCTCGCAGAGCACGTCGTCGATCTTCTGGGTGATGACCATCGGGCGCGACAGCAGGACTTCGAAGCCCTCGCGGCGCATCTGCTCGACCAGGACGGCAATCTGCATGGCGCCGCGGGCGCTGACATTGAAAATGCCGGCGGTGTCGGTGTCGGACACGCTGATGGTGACGTTCATCTTCTGCTCGCGGTCAAGGCGGTCCCTGATCTTGCGCGAGGTGACGTGGTCGCCTTCGCGACCGGCCAGCGGGCCGTCGTTGACCGCGAACTGCATGACGATGGTCGGCGGATCGATCGCCACGAACGGCAGGGCCGGGGCGTCCGGCGCGCCGGTGACGGTCTGGCCGATGTCGACGTCCTCAAAGCCGCTGATGCCGACAATGTCGCCCGCTCCGCCCTCGATGCTGTCGCTGGTGGTGAGGGTCGTGTATTGAAACACCTTGGTGACCTTGACCGGCTTCGGCTTCTCGTCGGGGGTCTTGCCGAGCAGCCAGACACGGTCGCCCATCTTGACCGAGCCGCGGGTGACCTTGCCAATGGCAACGCGGCCGACGAAATTGTCCCAGTCGATGTTGGAGACCAGCATTTCAAAGCTGCCCTCGGGGTCGGCGACCGGGGCCGGGATGTGCTTGACGATCTGCTCGAGCAGGAAGGTCATCTCATGCGGCGCGCCATCGGCCTTGTCAGTGACCCAGCCCGCGCGGGCGCTGCCATAGACGAAGGGGGCGTTGAACTGGTCCTCGGTGGCTTCCAGTTCGAGGAAGAGTTCCAGGACCTTGTCATGCACCGCATGCGGTTCGATGTGCGGACGGTCCATCTTGTTGATGAGCACGATCGGCTTCAGCCCCTGCTGCAGCGCCTTCTTGAGCACGAAACGCGTCTGCGCCTGCGGCCCCTCGTAGGCGTCAACGACGAGCATGACCCCGTCGACCATCTTCATGACGCGCTCCACCTCGCCGCCGAAGTCGGCGTGGCCGGGGGTGTCGACGATGTTGATGATGTGGTCGTTCCAGTGGACCGAGGTGTTCTTGGCCTTGATGGTGATCCCCTTCTCGCGTTCGAGGTCCATGCTGTCCATGGCGCGCTCGGCGATCGCCTGGTTTTCGCGGAAATTGCCGCTGGCACGCAGCAGCGAGTCGACAAGCGTGGTCTTGCCATGGTCGACGTGCGCGATGATGGCGATGTTGCGGATCTTGGAGGGGGGCGTCATGAGGGGAACAGGGGGAGGGGGGCGCAGAGACTAGCAGCATTCCCCCCAATGGCAAACGGGCGTTTTGTCACAGATCAGGGCAGGCGGATTCCCCGGGCGGCAGGATAATGTCCGATCACGGCCGGAACGAGTCGACTTCAGAGGGTGCGAGTTCCACGACCAGGCGAAATGGGAAGCCGGAGGAAAGATCGACTTCTGCTTTGCCTCGCCACACCACGCCCGGGAGCGCGGAAGCAACGTCAGTACCCATGACCCTCTCTGAACGTTTCCGTCCAAAGGCACCGAACTGGCAGGACTCAGCCTGTGGCAGTGCAATCGCTTCGCCGCGATCCCCCCGCAATTGTCTCGGCTCCCGAACCCCCAACGAGGACGATGACTCACACCCGTTGTCGCACTTCAAAGTTGTAACGACTGCTGGTGTTGTCGGTGATCATGTTTCGTGAACGCAGATTCAAAGGCTTCGTTCATTCGAACTCAACCGTTCCATAAACCAAGCCCTTCCTCGTCGGGCGTGACAACTGGCTGATAAAAATGGTCTGGTCAACAAACCCAACGCCCTCCACATAGATCTCTTTGGACGCTGGGACAAACCCAATCGACTTCCCTGCGGTATAGAAGTCATCGTCATTCGAGAGGTCAAGTTGCGCCGCCCGGTGCGTGTATATGATCGATCCCGCCGCGAGCAAAAAAGAGATCGCGATACACAAGCTCACTCGCAGAATGTATCGTCGCATTGGTGGTGGAGTGACTGGCGGTTGCCCGAACGTCCAAGTCATCCTGAGCCTGACCAAGGGCGCGCTCTGACTTCTGGGTTGGCGGTTCAATAGTCATGAGGGTTGAACTCGCGGCGGGTCAGGCGTTAGGATCAACGTCTTGTTCTGCCAGTTGTCCGGGCAGGCAGAAAGAAGTTGGGGGCGTTTAGGAGACAACGATCAGCGGTCTCTCCTAGGCACCATTGTCAGCCCAAGCAGACTCAGGCCGGCCTGCCGAGGGTAGAAGCCCACCATCAAACATCGTTGAAATCGGCGCGCTGCTCCGCGAGATGCGCCTTGACCGCTTCGCGTGCACGATGGAGATCAAGATCGTCGCAGGATCGTCCACCCTCTTTCAGGTTGCCATAGTTGTCGAAGATGCAGACGCATCCGCCTTGGAAGACAACCTCAATGTCTCCGTTGGGCTTGGAGCGCAGTTCCGGCGGAGGGCTCAGTCCGGCCGCGTCGAGACTCCCGCCGCGGGAGGCGTCATGGAATTTTTGGGGACTTCCAACACGCAGGAAGACTTGGCAAGCGCAAGGCCAAGGGCCAGAATGGGAAGGGCTGTTTTCATCATGGTTCTTTTCAATTGGGCTTGGAATGCAATCAGAATTCAATGACCCTGTCGATCTTAAGCAGCCACCCGGCTTCCCCGGCCTTGAGCTTGTATTGCAACTGGCGGGTCTTGTCGGAGGGTTTGGCGTTGGAGTCGCCAGCCTTGTAGATTGGGAATCGGCGCAGGAAGGAGCCCTCTCCCACGGCGAATTGGTCGTGGCCCATGTAGCCTTTTGAATTCACCTTATCCTCCCCCAGATCGGGCAGGAAAATCTCTGTCAGCGACTTCTTCTGGTTGGCCGCGTAGGCGACCAGCGAGCCATAACTCCCGCTTCCGGCCGAGGTGACATAGACATAGATTTCCGGGAACCCGTTTGCATCGAGATCGTCGACTTCCGCACCGGTCACCGAGCCGTCCACCTCGACCACGATGGGCTTGTTCTCTCCCTCCAACCCAGTGGGGGTGATGGTGAGCTTGTTCAAGGAACCTTCGTTCGGGCACTTCACCCGGAAGGTGAGACCTTGCAGCGAGAGCTTCTTGTCGAAGCCCTTGGCCGAAGCCGCTTCCTCAGCCATGGAGACGAGGGAGCAGGCGGCAAGGGTGATCAGCGACAGGAGCGGAGTTTTCGGGTTGTTCATCGGGATGCTTGGATTTGAATTTCGGAGATAAGAGCGTTGCAGATGAACTCGGTCAATCCTGCATGCCGCGGGCCCACTCGGGCTGGCCGTTCTGGATGGCGTAAGCGAGCACCTTGTCACGGAGGGTTCCGGTGCGCACGTCGAAGAGTTCGACAGTGGCCGGGCCATGATTGCCGCGGGACTTCACAACCATCTGCCGCTGGCCGGACCTGAAATGATGCTCTTCCACATTCTGAGCGGCGGTGCGCAGCGTGGAGACGACTTTGCCGCCCTGCATGATGGTGACTTGACCCTGACCGACTTCCACCGTCATCGCTCCGTATCCTTGCGGGTGACCGGGATTCACATCATGGCGGGAATAGTTGCGATAGCCGCTGTTGTAACCTTCGATGAACTTCACCTTTCCAGCGAAATCATAGGAGGACGTGTAAGCGACTGCGTTCAAAGGCCTGCCTTGCGACGCATCCGATTTTCCGGAAGAGTAGCCTTGATTATAAATGGCCTGCAGGGGC
>JAUREI010000081.1 GCA_030827515.1 Prosthecobacter sp.
AGCCGGGGCGGATGTCGGCGAGCTGCTGGAGCAGGGCGGCCCGGCCGGTGGCACCGGCATCCTGCTCGAAGGTCCACAGCGGCTGCAGGGTTGCGTCGAAAGCGGCCAGGGCGACCCAGTCCTGCGAGTCGGCCGCCAGCACCTCGGCACGCGCGCGGTCGAGCGCCTGCGCCATCAGGTCGGATCGCTGCATCGAGGCGCTGCGGTCGACCAGGATCAGTACCGCCTTGCCCGCGCCCGCCGCGGCGCGGGCATCGCTCTGCAGCCAGGGGCGGGCGAACATCAGGGCCAGCAGGAGCAGCGCCAGGCAGCGCAGCAGCAGCAGCAGCCAGTGCTCGATCCGACGCTTGCTCACCGGCAGGGGCGTCTGCGCCTGCAGGAACATCAGCGAGCTGAATTCCACCCGCTCCTGCGGCGGGCGGCGGCGCAGATGCATCAGGATCGGAGCGAGGATTGCGCCCGCACCGAGCAGATAAAGTGGGAATAGCCAGGACATGAGCGGCTTGCAGTTCAACCCGGCAAAACCGGGTTTCTTGCAACGGACGCCCAAGATCAGGGCCAGCGGCAGGGGAAGAGACCCGCCTCGCGGACTGGCAAGTGTTATTGACAGCCGCCTTCTTCGGCTTGGTTTTCGTTGCTACTGCCTCGGAGTCTGGCGATGACCCACGAGCCCGCGGAAAGAGCAAGAAACCACAGAGACACCCATACAAAGGTGACCGGTGCGGCGACGATCAGCGCAAATGATCTGCCGGTATCGGTTGTGAATCGCCTCATAGCCTCCTCGGCCTCAGGTGTCATCTCGAAGTCCGAAAAACTGCGATCTCCATCCAAATCGAACTTGTAGAGTGCGTGTTCTAGCTCTGCATCGACCAACCAAACTGCGCCCACGAATAGCAGCGAACTTGCAATCACCGTCACGATGTAGACCAACCAAGTATTCCGACCCACGAAGGAAAAACGCCTGCGGAACACCCATGCGAGAATCGGGAGTGCTATCCATAGGATGAATGCCGCACCTGAGAACATCTATTTCTTGCCGAATGTCAAAAGCATGGCTCCGGCTACCGTCGGTGCAGTCTTCGACTGCGGATTGCGGGTTGTATCTACATAGATCATTCGGACCCGGGACGGGTAGCCGGTTGTCCAGCATCGTCTAGTTCGGCTTCTTGGATTCAATCCTAAAGTGCGACAACGTTGCCGAATGGTATACCAACAATTGGTTACGGAGGAAAGACATAAATTTGCGGCGATGAGGATCCTCTATTTGAGCGTGCCGGAGATTGCCCCGGCTGCTCGGCAGGCAGCGCAGACGCCCCGCCGCGCAGCGGCCCTGGAGTGCTCCAGTCCTCTGGAGCTCTGCCAAATCCGGGGGCGGGTGACCGGATGTTTGGAACTTCGGTGGGTATTGCCAGCCGAGGGGACAGAACGGCGCAGAAGCGCCGCGCTCGGACAGGGCGCCCTCCCCCCACAAACCTGCTTTTCATCCGGCGGGTTTGCGTCATGGTGCAGCTCCACCATGAAAACCCGCTTCTTCCTCGCCTCCCTGCTTTGCGCCCTGCCCCTGCCGGTCCTTGCCGACGACGGCTTCACGCCGCTGTTCGACGGCAAGACGATGACCGGCTGGAAGAACCCCTACGAGTGGGGCCAGATCGAGGTGGTCAATGGCGAGATCCATCTGACCGGCGAGAAGAAGTTCTTCGTCGTCACCGAGAAGACCTACGGCGACTTCGTGTTTGAGGGCGAGATCCTGCTGCCCGAGGGTAAGGCGAACAGCGGCTTCATGTTCCGCGCCCATGTCCAGCCCAACAAGGTCTTTGGCTACCAGGCCGAGGTCGACGGCGATGCCAACCGCAAGTGGTCGGGCGGTCTCTACGACGAGGGCCGGCGCATGTGGTTCATCAGCCCGATCAAGGGCGACAAGGCCAGTGAGGACGCCTTCCGCGCCCGCGCCGGCGACGCCTTCAAGCGCAACGACTGGAACACCTACCGCATCACCTGCCAGGGCAAGCGCCTGAAGATCGAGGTCAACGGCGTCGTCACCACCGACGTCGAGGACGACATGGACGCCAGCGGCGTCATTGCCATCCAGCACCACGGCGAAAAGGGCGCGACCTACAAGTTCCGCAACCTGCGCATCAAGGAACTCAAGTAAGCGCGGCCCGCCGCACCAGCCGCCCCCTGCCCACGCTCCATGAAAGACGATCCCTCGGTGCCTGCCGACGCGCGTTTTGAGACGCGCGCGATTCACCTCGGCCAGGACTACCGTGCCGAGACCGGCGCGGTGATCCCGCCGATCTACATGACGTCGACCTTCGAGACGGGCAATCCGGGGTCCTTCGACTACACCCGCTCGGGCAGCCCGAACTTCCGCAACCTGCAAACCACGCTCGCCAGCCTGGAGAACGCCCGCCACTGCACGGTCTTCGCCAGCGGAGTCTCGGCGATCACCGCCGTGGTCTCCGGCCTGCAGGCGGGCGACGTCATCCTCTCGGAACAAAACATCTACGGCTGCACCTACCGGCTGTTTGAGCGGGTGCTGCGCAAGTTCGGCGTGCGCATCGAATACGCCGACCTCGCCGACCCGGCGCAGCACGCGCGCATCGCGGAGTTGAAGCCGGCCCTGGTCTGGCTGGAATCGCCCACCAACCCGCTGCTCAAGGTGCTCGACCTGCGCGCCCTGAGCGACGCTGCGCACGCGGTTGGCGCGGCGGTGGTGGTCGACAACACCTTTGCCTCCAGCGCCCTCCAGCAGCCCCTCGACCTCGGGGCCGACCTGTCGCTGCTGAGCACGACGAAATACACGAACGGCCACTCCGACTGCCTGGGCGGCGCGGTCTGCAGCAACTCGGACGAGTGGCAGGAGAAGATGATTTTCGCCCAGAAGGCGCTCGGCCTGCAGCCCAGTCCCTTCGACTCCTGGCTGGTCTCGCGCGGGGTCAAGACCGAGGCCCTGCGCATGGAACGGCACAGCGCCAACGCCCTCGAGCTGGCCCAGCGCCTGGAAACGCGCGCCGGTGTGCGCCGGGTCATCTACCCTTTCCTGCCCTCGCACCCGCAGCATGAGCTGGCGAAGCGCCAGATGCGTGCCGGCTCGGGCATGCTGCTGGCCGACTTCGGCCACGGCTTCGACGAGGCGCTCGCCTTCATCCGCCGCCTGCGCCTGTTCACCCAGGCGGAAAGTCTGGGCGGCATCGAATCCCTTGTCTGCCATCCGGCCAGCATGACCCACGCCTCGGTGCCGAAGGAAGTCCGCGAAGCGGTCGGCGTCACCGACGGCCTGGTGCGGTTCTCGGTCGGCATCGAACACGTCGAGGATCTGTGGGCCGACCTCGAGCAGGCACTGGCCTGAGCCTCAGGTTTCGATGAGGGCGTAAACCTCGACCGGCTCGGGCTGACCCTTGACCGGGTGGATGCCGGCGGGGCGATACTGGCGCAGGCCGTCCGGCCAACCCTGGATGAAGGAGGCGCTGACCAGCACCGGCACCTGCAGGGTGCGCGTGAGGCTCTCGATGCGGAAGGTGACATTGACCTCCTCGCCGACGGCGGTGTTGACGCCGCGCCCCATGGCGCCGAGGGCGACGTCGCCGATGTTCATGCCGATGTGGCAATGGACCTCCAGGTTCATGTCCTCCCGCAACCGCGTGCGAACCGGCGAATCGCCGGCGGCGGGGTCGCTCAGCAGGCGTGCGGCCTCGGTGGCCTGGGCGCGCACCTCAGCGGAGTCGCCGGCCCAGTAGGCAAAGACACCGTCGCCAATGAACTTGTCGATGATGGCACCCCGCGGCTTGAGGATGCGCTCGCAGTCGGCATACCACTCGCGCAGCATGGCTGCGACCTCTTCGGCGCTGAGGCGGGCGGAGAGGGCGGTGAAATTGCGCAGGTCACCGACCAGCAGGGTGGCCTTCACCATCCGCATCGGCAGGGCGATCGTGTTCAGCATCTGCGTGCCGCTGGGTTCGGCCTCAGTGGTCGCCTCGATGGTCTCGAAGACGAAAACACAAGCGCCGATCTGAATCCGGTCGCCATGGCGCAGGGCGCGGGCGGTGGTGACGGCGACGTCGTTGACGAAGCTGCCGTTGGCGCTGCCGAGGTCGGCCAGCCAGTAGAGGTTGCCGTCGCGCCGGATCGTCGCGTGCTGGCGCGAAACCCCTCCATCGGTAAGCCGGATGCTGGCATCCTGGCTGCGGCCCAGCAGGTTGAAATCCTCGAGAGAGAATTCCAAACCCCGGTCATGGGCTCTGAGGTAGGCGGACATAAAGAATTGACTGTTGAAGCAACTGGCGCACCGGAAGTCAAGTTTCCGACGTCCGGCTGTCCAAAATAACGCCGCCAACGGTCCTTTCCGTGCGCCGACACGAGGCCGTGCACAACATTGGCCGAATGCGACACGCCCGCCAACCCGGCTTGCAGGCTGGCCATGGCCCGCGTAGGAGAGGATCATGCACTGGCGCATCATCACGGTCGGCAAACCGGCCCTGCCCTGGGCGCGGGCCGGCTTTGAGGACTACCTGGGCCGCCTGCGCCGCGCGGCGCGGGTCGAGCACGTCGTCGTGCGCGAGGGCCCGCGCGAGCAGGTGGAGGCGCAGTTGCTGCAGGCCAGCACCGGCGGCCTGCGGCTCATCCTCGACGAGCGTGGCAAGGCCCTGCGCAGCCTGGAGCTGGCCGACTGGATTCGCCGGCGCGACCTGGAGGGCGTCAAGCGTGCCAGCCTGCTCATTGGCGGTGCCGACGGCCACAGCGAGGCCCTGCGGGCGCAGGCGGACGCCTGCTGGACGCTGTCGGCCTTCACGCTCCAGCATGAGGTGGCGCTCGTGGTGCTGGCCGAGCAGTTGTACCGGGCCTACTCGATCCTGCGCGGCGAACCCTACCACCGCGAGTGAGGGCCAGGAACGCCAACGGGGCGGAGGCTCACGCCCCCGCCCCGCCGGTGGAATGACAGAAGGTCAGATCTGTGCCTGCTTGGCGGCGGCGATGGACGCCTGGGCGCGGCGCGCCTCCTCCTCGGACTCCATGACCTGGCGCTTGAGGCTGCGGCCGCTCTTGCGGGCATACCAGAGCACGAAGGGCGCGGCGATGAAGATCGACGAGTAGGTGCCGAGCACCACGCCGAGGGTGATCGGCAGGGCGAACTCGAGCATGGCCGGGTTGCCGAACATGAGAAGCACGAGCATCGGGAAAAGCGTCGTGGCGCTGGTCAGCAGGGTGCGGGAGAGGGTGAGCGAGATGGCCTCGTTCATCAGGTCGCGAATGCTGCCGCCGCCGCCGCGCTTGATGACCTCGCGGATGCGGTCGAAGACGACGATGGTGTCGTTGATCGAGTAACCGGCGATGGCGAGCAGGGCGCCGACGTGGATGACCGACATCTCCTGGCCGAGCAGGACGCAGAGGCCGGGCACCATGAGCACGTCGTGGAAGACGGCGAAGGTGGCACCGATGGCGAAGGCCAGCTCAAAGCGCATCGTCAGGAAGACGAAGATGAAGAGCAGGGCCAGACCGATGGCGATGGCGGACTTCTCGGCCAGCTCGCTGCCGATGAGGGCGCCGACGCGTTCCACCTGGGTGCCTGCGACGATTTCAGCCGGGAACTTGCCCTTGACCGCGTCCTCGATGACCGGGCCGGCGTCGAACTCGCTGCGCACGGTGATCATGCCCCCGCCGTCGAGGGAATCCTTCTTCTGGATGTAGAAAGTGCCGATGCCGGTTTCAGCGCCGGCGGCGTCCTTGAGCTTGAGGGTCTTGAGGAAGCCTTCCAGTTCCGGGGTCGGCAGGTCCTTGCCCTCGGCCAGCTGGATGTGGGTGAGGGCGCCGCCGCGGAAGTCGATGCCGAAGCTGTGCTTGCCCTTGGCGGCGAAGGTGCCCCAGGAGATCGCGGTGATGACGACCGAGGCGAGGATGAACTTGGGCGCGTGATCGAGGATCGGGAAGACCTTGTGCGGGATGAGCGAGGAGGTCTTGAGGTTCGTCAGGATGCCCTTGTCGATGACCCAGTTGAACAGCACGCGGGTGACGATCAGCGCGCCGAACAGGGAGGTGAGCAGACCGATCGTCAGGGTCACCGCAAAGCCCTTCACCAGACCGCTGGCGAGGGCGAACAGGATGGCCGCCGTGATGAGGGTGGTGATGTTGGAGTCAAAGATCGCCGAGAAGGCCTTTTCGAAGGCCGATTCCAGCGCCGCGGTCAGGGACTTGCCGGCCGCCATTTCCTCGCGCAGGCGCTCGTAGATGAGCACGTTGGCGTCGACCGCCATGCCGATCGTCAGGGCAATGCCCGCGATGCCGGGCATGGTCAGGGTGAACTGGAACAGCGCCATGGCGCCGAACAGCAGCAGCAGGTTGACCGCCAGACCGGCGATGGCGATGAGGCCGGCCGTGCGGTAGTAGAAGACCATGAACACCAGCACGAGGGCCAAACCGGCGAGGCCGGCCTTGATGCCCTGGCGGATCGAGGCGTCGCCGTAGGAGGCCGACACCGCGCTCTCGGAGAGGATGTTCATCGGGTTCTCCAGCGGGTTCTCCAGCAGGCTGGCGAGCGTGCGCGCCTCATCCTCCTTGAAGCTGCCGCTGATCACCGCCGTGCCGCCAAAGCGGTCGGTCTGCAGGACCGGGGCCGAGATGATTTCGCCGTCGACGATGATGGCCATCTGGCGGCCCTTGTTGACGGCGGCGACCTCGTCAAAGAGCTTGGCGCCGGTGCTGTCGAGGTTGAGGATGACCTTCCAGCCTTCGGCATCAAAGGTCGGGAAGGCTTCCTTGACATACTTGCCGTCGAGGTCGGCGCGGTTGCGCACGAGTTCGCTGCCGCGCGAGGGCAGGTCCTTGCCCTGGTCATCCTTCTGCACCTTGTAGGCCATCTCCTGCCAGCCCGGCTCCTTGACACCGCCATTGGCCTGAATCTCGGCGAGCTTGCTGCGGCTGTCCTCGTGGACGATGCGGAATTCCAGCTTGGCGACCTGCTGGATCTTCTGGCGCACTTCGGCGAATTCCTCGGCCTTGACGCCCGGCATCTGGACCAGGATGCGATCCTCACCCTGCGGCGCGAGCAGCAGGTCCTTCTGGCCTTCGGGGTTGAGACGCTTTTCCAGGATGCCGATCGCCTGCTGGACGGAATCGGAGGTCACCGGCTTCTCGGCGCCCTTGTCATCGACCCCGGGCTTGAGCTGGACGACGAACTCGCTGCCGCCAAGAAGGTCGATGCCGCGCTTGATGCCCATGTTGCGCACCGACAGCACCGCGAACAGGCTGGTGAGGACAATGAGCACCGTGCCCAGCATCCGGCGGCGGTTGTGCAGCGTGGTGCCGTTGTAGAACAGCAGCAGCACCAGAATCGCGGCGCCGATGAAGAAGGTCAGGATGGGGGACATGGGGGAGGAATCTCGAAGTTCGAAGAATCGAAGCTCGAAGGGTTGGGGTTTTACGGGTGGGGAGGAGGGATAAAAACGGATTCAACCGCAAAAGGGAAGGCTGAATCGTCGAAAAGCGGCGGCTTCCTGCAAAAATCAGGCCGCCGCCAGGCGCGCGCAGGACTCAGGCCTCGACGACGTCGCTCTTCTTGGTGATGGCGGCGATGGCGGTGCGGTCGTACTCGATTTTGACGTTGTCGGCCACCTTGAGCATGACCGTGCGCTCCTTGACGCTGGTGATGATGCCGTGCTCGCCGCCGTTCATGGCGACGTGGTCGCCGACCTTGACGTTGGCGATGAGGCGGTCGTGCTCCTTCTGGCGCTGGCGCTGGGGGCGGATCAGCAGGAAGTACATCATGACGAACATGAGCACCATGAAGACGAGCGGGTTGCCCAGCAGTCCGCCCTGGGGCGGGGTGGCGGCCTGGGCGAGGAGGAAGGTGAGGGGAAGGTCAGTCATGATTCGGTGGTTTCGGGTCGGGGCGAGTAACGGGCGTGGACCTCGGCGCGGAACTCGGCGAAGCCACCCTGTTCGATGGCCTGGCGCGCCCGGGACGCGAGGGACAGGTAGAAATGCAGATTGTGCAGGGAAATCAACCGCAAACCCAGCACCTCCTGGGTGTTGATCAAATGCCGCAGGTAGGCCCGGGTGAAGCCCTGGCAGAGCGGATGGGTGTCCTCGGCGATGGGCCGGAAGTCGCGCGCGAACTTCTGGTTGCGCAGGTTGATGGTCCCCTCGTGGGTGAAGGCGGTGCCGTTGCGCGCCAGCCGGGTCGGCAGGACGCAGTCGAACATGTCGACCCCCCGGGCAATCAGCTCGACGATCTGCGGCGGGGTGCCCAGACCCATGGCATAGCGCGCCTTGTTCTCCGGCAGCAGCGGGCAGGTCCACTCGGCGATGCGCATCATGTCGGCCTCCGGTTCGCCGACGCTGAGCCCGCCAATCGCGTAGCCGCTGAAATCCATCGCCACCAGCTCACGGGCCGAGCGCTCGCGCAGGTCCTGGTAGGTGCTGCCCTGAACAATGCCGAAGTGCAACTGGTCGCCGCCGCCGGTCTGCGGCCGGTTCTGGTCGATCCAGTCGCGGCAGCGCCGGGCCCAGCGCAGGGTCAGCTCCAGGCTGGTGCGGGCGTCGTCATGGCTGCACGGCCAGGGCGTGCACTCGTCAAAGAGCATGGCGATGTCGCTGCCCAGGGTCGCCTGGATCTCCATGGCGATCTCCGGGCTGAGGAACATCGGTGTGCCATCGACATGGTTGTTGAAGTGGCAGCCCTCCTCCTTGATCTTGCGCAGCTTGGCGAGGGAAAAGACCTGGTAGCCGCCGCTGTCGGTCAGGATCGGACCGTCCCAGTTCATGAAAGTGTGCAGGCCGCCCGCCTCGCGGATGATGTCGGTCCCCGGCCGCACCCACAGGTGGTAGGTGTTGCCGAGCAGGATCTGGGTGCCGATCGCGCTGAGTTCGACGGGATGCACCGATTTGACCGTGGCCTGGGTGCCCACCGGCATGAAAATCGGCGTCTCAACCACCCCGTGCGGCGTGCGCAGGCGCCCCCGCCGGGCGGCGGAGGTGGGATCGGTGGCAAGCAGTTCGTACATGGGCAAAGGGCGCCGAGTGTGGCGGCGATTGCGCCCGCTGTCAAAGGAAGGCGGCGGGGGCCCGGCCTCGTTCCACCGAACGGGGCGGGGCATTGCCAATCTCAAATCCCGGATTTCAGATTCCGGCAGCTTGCCCGCCCGGCGCCACGGCGCGGTGGCGGGCGAGCAGGCCGTGCTGCGGGGCGAAGACCAGGGCAAGGGCAAAGAGCCCGGCCTGGGCGAGGACGATGCAGGCGCCGGTGGAGCCGTTGAGGAAGAAACTGGCATAGACCCCGGCGGCGGTGGCCAGCACCGACGACCCGGCGGCCAGAAGCAGCATGCCGTCGAAGCGGTCGGTCAGCAGGCGGGCCGTGCAGCCGGGCGTCACCAGCATGGCGACCACGAGCAGGATGCCGACCGCCTGCAGGGAGGCAACGACCGTGGCGGCGAGCAGGGCGAGCAGCAGGTAGTGCAGGCGCGTCGTGTTCAGGCCGATGGCGCGGGCATGGGCGGGATCGAAGCAGAACAGCAGCAGGTCGCGGCGCAGGGTCAGGATCACCGCCAGGGTGGGCAGGGCAACCGCGACCGTCTGCAGAAGGCCGGAGCGCTCGATGCCGAGGATGTTGCCGAACAGCAGGTGGCTGAGATGGGCCTCGGTCTCGACCTTGGTGAACAGCACCAGGCCGAAGGCAAACAGGCCGGTGAAGACGATGCCAAGCACCGTGTCCTCGCGCAGGCGGCTGTTGGCCTTGATCCAGCCGGTGGCCCCGGCGCAGAACAGGCCGGCGACGAAGGCGCCAAGGGCGAGCGGCAGGCCGGCCAGGTGGGCGAGCACCACGCCGGGCAGGACGGCATGGGACACGGCATCGCCCATCAGTGACCAGCCCTTGAGGACGAGGAAGCAGGAGAGCACGGCGCAGACCGTCCCCACCAGGGCGCCGACGAGCAGCGCCTCGATCATGAAGGCATGATGGAAGGGTTCGAGCAGGCTCATGCGGTAGGGAGGGCGGCTTCCCGGCGACGGGCACGCGCGGCCAGCAGGCCGTGTTTCGGGGCGAGGACGAGCACGGCCAGGAACACCAGCGTCTGCAGGACGACGATGCAGCCGCCGGTCGAGCCGTTCAGGAAGTAGCTGGCGTAGGCGCCGACCAGACCGCAGCCGGCACCGGTGGCGGTGGCGATGCCGAGCATGCGGCCAAAGCGGTCGGTCAGCAGGTAGGCGGTGGCACCCGGGGTGACCAGCATGGCGACCACGAGGCAGGCGCCGACCGTCTGCAGGGCGGCGACGGCGGTGGCGGAGAGCAGGGCGAGCAGCAGGAAGTGCAGGAAGCGGGTGTTCAGGCCGAGACTGCGCGCATGCGCCTCATCGAAGCAGAACAGCAGCAGGTCGCGCCATTTCAGGCCGAGCACCAGCAGCGAGGCGGCGGCGATGATCGCCACCTGCAGCAGGTCGGGATCGGAAATGGCCAGGATGTTGCCGAAAATGATCGTGCGCAGGTTGAGATGGCTCGGGTAGAGCGAGAGCAGCAGCAGGCCGAGGGCGAAGAAGGCGGTGAAGACGACCCCGATGACCGCGTCCTCACGCAGGCGCGAGCGCTGCTTGACCCAGCCCATGCCGAGAGCGGCGAGCACGCCGGCGGCGAAGGCGCCCAGCGAGAACGGCAGGCCGAGCAGCCAGGCGAGCGACACCCCGGGAACCACCGAGTGCGACAGGGCGTCGCCGAGCAGCGACCAGCCCTTCAGGGTGATGAAGCAGGACAGGAAGGCGCAGATCCCGCCGATCATCCCGCTGACCAGGATGGCCTTGAGCATGTAGTCGTACTCGAAGGGGGCGAACACGCCGTTACGCATGCCTTCGCCCGGGCCGCCTGTCCACCGGCGATCCATCGGACCGGCAAAATCCCCCGCCGACAGCCTCCGGCGGCAAGGAAGGCCGCCCTGGCAGCGTCTTCTTTGCCCCCAACCCAATCCCATCCTCATGTCCCACCAGAAAAACGCCGAAGCCCAGGGCGTCGTCTTCAGCAAGCAGACCCCCGGCTACCTCAACCTCTGCATCCGTTCCGGCAACCAGCTCCTCACCTCCGGTCACGTCAGCGACCTGAAGGGCAAGCTGGGCGATGGCCTGACGGTCGACGATGGCTACCAGGCGGCGCGCAACTGCGCCGAAAAGATCCTCAACTCCGTCTGGAACGTCCACGGCAGCCTCGACGGCCTGCGCGTCATCAAGGTGCTCGGCTGCGTCAACTCGACGCTCGACTTCACCGACCAGCACCTCGTCATCAACGGCTGCTCGGACCTCCTGCACACGATCTTCGGCAAGGACGGCGACGGTTATCACGCCCGCAGCGCCCTGGGCTTCGCCCAGTTGCCGACCGGTGCCGCCGTCGAAGTCGAGGCGATCTTCGAGATCGTCGGCTGACCCGCAGCTCGCGCCCGCCGCCGCACGGCGACGGGCGCGCACGCCTCACTGGTAGGAGGACTCGACGCGGCGGGCGACGTCGCGGTAGCCGTAGTCGGCGTTGTAGATTTCCTTGAGGGCCTCGAGATACTGCTCCTGGCGGCCCATCTTCTCGTTCACCAGGGCCAGTTCGTAGAGGATCTCCTTCTTCGTGTTGTCCATGATCGCCAGCTCCTTGGAGGCCTCGGCGAGGGCGCTCTGGGCGAGGTCGTTCATGTTCTTGCGCTCGAAGCAGCGGCCGAGCAGGAGCATCGCCTTGATGCGGATGTTCGGGTTGCTCTTCGCCTGCTGCAGCTCGGGGATCGCCTCGGTGTACATGGCGGCGTTGAAGTAGGCCTGGCCGAGGTCGAAACGCACCTGCTTGTCGGTCGGGTTGCGCTCGACGCGGGCGCGCGCCTCGTTGATGGCGACCATGGCGCGTTCCGCGCGGATCTGCTGCAACTGGGCGCGCTTGGCCTCGATGTCCGGGGCGTCCGGATTGGACTCGATCTCGGCCTCCATCTGGGCGATCTGCAGGTCGCGCACCTTGTCGCGGATCAGCTCGGTGCGGCGCTGCAGGGCGACGTCGCCCGGATTGAGCGTGAGGGCATACTCATAGAACATCAGGGCGTTGTCGCTCTGCTCCAGCTCATCGTAGAGCTGGGCCATGCCCTTGACGTTGTTGATGTTCGTCTGGTCCTTGTTGTATTCGTCGATGAAGCGGGCCAGCAGCTGTTCCGTCTGCTCGCGGGTGCGGCCCTGCTTGTTGAGCAGTTCCAGGACACCGGCCTCCTCGGCGTTCTTCATCGCCTTGCGGAAGTCGCCTTCCTGGTCCCAGCCCTGGCGGCTGATCGAGGTGCGGGCGGCGGCATCCTTCTCGCCCTTGATGGCGTGCATGTCGCGCGGGTCGACCTTGAGGATGGCGCGATACACGTCGCTGGCCTTTTCCGGCCGGTCATGCGCCATGTAATGGTCGGCCAGGGTGTGCATCATCTTCGTGTTGTCCGGCTGGCCCATGCGGATCGTCTCCAGCGCGAAGGCGGCGAGATCCGGGAACTGCAGCTTCATCGCCAGGTCATACAACTGCTGGTTGGCGGAAACGTTGAAGGGGTCCTTCTGGAAGACCGTGTCCTCCAGGTCGGCGATCGCCTCCCAGGGATCCTTCTTGGAGCCACCCTTGAAGAGACCGCCGCCAAAGCTGAATTTGCGGCCGCTGCCGACGTGTTCGCCCTCGGCGCGACGGAGCGCCATGCGCCCGTCGAGGAAGCAGGGCACTTCCTTGACCACAGGCAGGATGAGGCTGACGGCGTATTCCCAGTTCTTCTGTTCAATGGCCAGGAGGCCCTTTTTCCAAAGGTTCTGCTGCTTGGGGTTCAGTTCGTTCTCCTTGACGATCATGATGTTAGTTGCGGGGCGATGAGTTGGGGGTGGGGGTCTCCTGAGCCGGTGCACCGGCCTTGCCGGTGACCCGCTCGACCAGAGCGCGCCACTCCTCCCTGACCCCCTGGCCAAAGGACTTCACGCTGAATCCGTGCTCAAAGAGCACCATCCAGCAGAAGGTGGCGGCCAGGAAGGCGAGCAGCCAGAGAAGTTTCGAAAACAGGCGCATGTCCGGGGGGAATTAGATAAAATACAGGCAAACCGCCGCGAACGTCCAGCACGGAGTTTTTTTGTTTGCGGTCTCCCCACGGTCACGGCGCGCTTGCCAGGCAGGGGGCGGCCGGTGCACCATGCCGGCCATGACCCCCCTGCACCACCTTCGCGCCGGCCTCATCGGCACCGGTTTCATCGGCCCCGTCCACGTCGAAGCCCTGCGCCGACTCGGCATCCAGGTCAGCGCCGTCTGCGGCTCGACGAAGAGCGCCCGCAGCCTGGCCAACCTCTGGGGCATCCCCGAGGTGCATGGCGACTACGACCACCGCGCCCTGCACCGCAGCCCAAACGTCGACGTCGTCCACATCACCTCGCCCAACAAGGCCCACGTCGACCAGTGCCTGGACGCCCTCGCCCAGGGCAAGCACGTCATTTGCGAAAAACCCCTGGGCATGACCTCGGCCGAAACCGCCCGCGTCGTCGCCGCGGTGAAGAAGGGCGGCAAAAAGGGGCCGGTGTTCGCGGTCAACTACATGTGCCGCTTCTTCCCCGCCATCCTGCAGATGCGCGCCATGGTGGCACGCGGCGAGCTCGGCCGCATCATCCACGTCCAGGGCCACTTCTTCCAGGACTGGCTGCTGCACGAGACCGACTACAACTGGCGCCTGCTCGCCTCGGAAGGCGGCAAGCTGCGGGCGGTGGGCGACATCGGCACGCACTGGATCGACGCCGTCAGCTTCATCCTCGGCAGCCGCGCCAAGCGCGTCTTCGCCCACCTGGAGACCTTCCACAAGACCCGCCTGCGCCCGCGCGGCCAGGTCCAGACCTTCGCCCAGGCCGATCCGAAGACGATGGTGCCCTACAAGGTCGACACCGAGGACTTCGGCAGCGTCCTGCTGCAGTTTGGCAGGGCGCGCCACGGCTTTGCCGACGGCGTGCACGCCAACGCCAGCATCTCGCAGGTCGCCGCCGGCTGGAAGTGCAGCCTGTCGCTCGGCATCTACGGCACCCTGGGCAGCGTGCGCTGGGACCTGCAGCAGCCGAACGAAATCCAGGTCGGCCGCCGCGACGGACCCAACGAGGTGCTGCAGCGCGGCACGCCGGGCTTTTATGATGATGTCGCCAACTTCACCGACTACCCCGGCGGCCATGCCGAGGGTTTCAGCGACGCTCACAAGATGCAGTATCGCGCGGTCTATGAACACATCGCCAGCGGCAAGACCACCCCGGTCCTGTTCGCCACCGCCGAGGACGGCCACCACGAGGTGAAACTCTGCGAGGCCCTCCTGCGCAGCAGCAAGGCGAAGACCTGGGTGCCGGTGTGAGGCGAACTCAGCCCTCCGCCGCCTCCAGCAGACGGTCGAACAGCCGGTCGACCTCGCGCCGGGTCTCGGCATCGAGGACATACCCGACCGGGCCGCGCACGCGCTCGCTGCGGAAGACGCCCTGACGGACGAGCAGGTGCTTCTCCACCGCCAAGAAGGCGTCCAGGCTGGTCTGCAGCGACACCAGCGCCGCCAGCGGCCCGTGGATGCGGTCGGCCTTGGCGGTGTCGCCCGCCTCGAGCGCCCGCCAGAGCGGCACCAAGGCGCGAATCAGGTCCGCGCCGGGCATGGTGCCGGCCACCCCGCGGCGGTGCGAATCGACCAGGGCAATGCCGCCCGTGCCCTCGAAAATCCGCGCCCGTCCGCCGGTGGCGTCGCGCAGGGCGCTCAACCGTGGCCCGATCGGCGCCGCCTCGGGCTTGAACAGCACCCGCTCCGGCCCAAAGGCCTCGAGCAGGCCGGCCTGCAGTTCGATCGACATCGGCCGGCCGACATAGCCGCTGGCGTCCTGGACGACGACCGGGATTCGCACCGCCTCAAGGATCCGCGCGTAATAGCCACGCAGCTCGGCCTCGCCCAGGGCGACCGCCACCGGCGGGATGGCCATCAGGGCCTGCGCCCCGCTGGCCTCGGCATGGCGGGCATGACGCTCGGCGACCTTGGCCGACTCGGCCCCGACACTGATCACCACCGCCCCGCGCCCGGCGGCCAGGCGACAGGCCGTCGCGGCGAGTTCCTCGCGCTCCTCGCTCGACAGCCGCAGCACCTCCGAGACCATGGCCAAAACAATGCCGTCGGCCCCGTGGCCAAAGAGCCAGTCGATCTCGCGCTCGAGAGTCTCGACATCGAGCGTCTCGTCGTCGTGCCAAGGGGTCTGGAACACCGGCAGCACACCGCACAGCGCAGGGGAGGAATCAGGCATGGCCATTCATCGCCGCAACCGGGGCGGGTTCTTTCGGGAAAGGCGGCGGGGACTGAGCGACTACCAGCGACTCTTTCCTGCCAGCCTTCGGCCTGGAAGAGGTGCTCCGCCCGTGGGCGGGCCGCCGCGCCAGAACCCGGGATCGACCCAACCTCCAACCGTGCCACATCCGGCTTGCCTCAGTCGCCCCCTTGAAACGTCTCGGCTGCCGCCCCCCTGCGGGGTCAATGACTCACGCTCCGTTGTCGCACTTCAAAGTTGAAACGATTCTCCGTTTTCATTCTTTTTGATTTCATCAGCGATCAGAGAAAAGGATATGCAATGCTCCATGGCGTCAGACTCACACATGCCAACAAATGGAATGTAGTAGGTTGCATCTGTCTGTTTTCGTAAATCGAAACAGATGATGTCGCCTCCTCCATTCGTTCCGATTGGGAACCAGTAATCCGACAAATATTTCGCCATCTCGTAGGCTGTCCACTGCTCTTGGATTTCATCTTTTCGCCATAGGACGACATAGCCGTAATAGTCAGCCAAATCGCCTTCCCATGCGCCGAATTCCTCAATGAAGGCCACATAGCTCTCAGGCAGTTTACTTCGGAATTGGGTGTAGCGATCACTCATGATTTCTGCCTAACGCCCGGCATCTGCGGCGGCGACTAGCCGTCCGTAGCATGCCGTTGTTCGAATTCAGTTTTCCTGCGCTCCCTCAATGCGGTCTGGATGGATCTTGATTTTCGCGCGGTTGTTGTATGCCCCGGCTCCGCCAGTGACGTAGCCGAACCTCCCCGCAACTCCGCTGCCGTCATCGAAGGACACCTCAACTTGGAAGTCG
>JAUREI010000175.1 GCA_030827515.1 Prosthecobacter sp.
CGACCGCTCGGTCGAGGCGCAGTTCGTGAGCCAGATAGTCGCGGAAGGGGCACTCGAGGTAAGAGTTCAGGCGCGAGGGTGAAATCTTGTCGACCGCCTGTCGGGAAAGGCGCGGCTGGAGTTGCCAGGCCAGGCTGCGCGGAGGTTCCGACAGGGTGCGGACGGATTCCGCGTCCTCGGGGAAGAGTCGCGCAACCCGTGCCGGCAGCGCGTCGTCGTTGCAGAGAAAGAGCAGTCGAGAGGGGCGCAGGGCGTCGCCGCGTTCGCTCCACTGGCCACAGAAAAGGCGCAGGCCGTCCCGCGACGTGCGGGCCGCGGCGAGGGCATGCAGCAGGTAGGCGTCGCGGGCGAAGCGGGCGGCCTGGCAGGGCAGGCCCAGACGCTCGCGCAGGCTGTCGGGCAGGAAGGGGTGGGCGAGCAGGATGCCGGGCACGCATTCTTCGTTGAGGCCGGCGATGACGAGCCCGGGCGCAACCTCCCAGAGCAGTTCGAGCCAGCCCTGCAGAACGAGGTCGACATCGCCGCGTGGTTCCGCCAGTGGCGTCTGGCGAAGCGCTTCAAGCGACAGGCCGAGGGCTTCCTCGGGGGCGAGATTGAGGCCGAAGCGCCGGGTCTCGGCGCTGATCTCCTCGCAGCAGGCCAGCCAGGCCTCGGCGGGGGCAGTGATGAGGTGGTCCTCGGGTGACTCGGGCCGAAACTCGCGCGCGCCATGGACACGGATCAGGAAGGCGCGTGCCGCCTCGTCCAGAGGCAGTTGACGCCACTCGCCGCAAAGGGCTTCCACGGCCGTGAGGGCTGCGCTGAGCGGGCTTTCATCCTGTGCGCCGAACAGTTCGCGGGCATGTTCGAGGGTCACCGGCAGATGATCGGCGGCAAAGGTGTCGGCGGCTGTGAGCAGGTCGCATCCGCGCGCTGCCGTGCCAGCCAGGGCGGCGCGCGCTTCCGGAACGCGCAGCAGGCGGGCGAAGCTGCGCCAGGAGCCCGTGGCGAGCAGGCTGCGGAATTCGGAAAGCAGGTGCCAGAGGCCGGTCTGCGTGGGGGTCAGCCCTCCGGGTTCAAAAACTGCGACGCCTTCAAGGGCCAGTTTCTCCGCCAGCACCGCCGCCACTTCGGGGTCGGCGACCCCGACCGCAACCCGCCCGGCCGGGGCGAGGGCGTGCAGTTCCAGGATCACCTGGTCGGCCTGGGCGGTGGCATCGTGGCAGAGACGCAGGGCATCGTCACGAAACGGCAGGACCAAGGGGGCATCCTCACCCCAGGCTTCCACTCGTGGGCGACCAAGGGCATCGAATCGATCCGCTTGATCAGCCGGGGCGTGCACCGTCACCTCCACCGCCAGGCCGCGCGAGGCACAGGCGGCGGCCCAAGTGTCGAACAGAGGGGGCAGATCCGGTGCGGCAAGGATGACCACCCGCCGGATGCCTGCGGGAAGCACGGGATTTGCGGCCACCCGGCGTTTGGCGGCTTGAGCCTCCTCCAAGTTCTGGGCTGCCAGGATGCTGGAGTGGGTGCTGGCCAGCGAGGCGAGGTCGCGCCAGCGTGGAGCATCATGGCCGGCCTGTCCCACGACATCGGCCAGGGAAAGCCCCCCGGCACCGGTCAAGGCCTGCAGTTCCATGAGCAACTGGGCGGTTTCCACCTGCCAGGACCAGCCGGCATCCGCCGGCGGCTGCGGGAAGAGGGCCGGCAATCGGGCGGGCGGGAACGTTTTCAGAGCCTGCTGCCAGGCGAGCTGGGATTGCAGGGGTGTCGCCACCCCGGCGCGTGCGGCAGCCGGCAGCAGGGCCTGCTCGGCGGTCCACACCGTGGGTGAGAGCATGCCAGTCACCTCGAGCCCGCGCGCCAGGCCCTCGCGCAGCCGGCGACCGGCCTCGGCGGTGGGCACGATGAGCAGGGTGTCGGCAAAATCAGGGGCACCCGCCGCGCCGGTTCGACCGGCGGTGAGGAAGGCGACGACCTTGTCGGGAACCGGCGTGTCCCAGTCCCAAAAATGACGGGTGATGCGGCTCATGCAGGCTCAACAGTGCGGATCGAGGCCGGATCCTGGGGCTTGGGAAACTGGCCCGCGCGGGCGAAGCGCTGCACGCAGGTGCCGGCACCGCCCTCGACGCGCACTTCGATGCCGGAGCCTTCGCCGATGACCGTGCTGACATGGTAACAGTGCTGGCAGAAACAGGGAGTGATGTCGCGACCATGGGCGCGAAGATAGGCGATGGCCGGGCAGCGCTGCACGCGGACGACGACCTGATCCGCGGTTTCCTCAACCGCAACTCCGGCCCCGGGTTCGGCGTCAAAAAAAGCGCGCCAGTAGGATGCCACCGCCGGCAGGCCGCCGTTCCGCCAGCGTTCCGCCACCGGGGCATAATAACCGCGCCCCAGTTCGTTCCAGTAGCGGCGCAGGCCATCCATGCCGGTCCGTTCAAGAATGAAGCGGAAGGTGGCATTGATGGCGGCATAAAAATCCGCGGCGCCCCTGGCCTTGACGTCCGTGTGGGGCAGGGGGCTGTCAGCCGAGGAGTTCATCAAGTTGGCGTCCACACTGTTTCAGGTGCTCGAGAACCGCCAGGAACTCGTTGCCCATCGCCAGGATTTTGCAGCCGAGGTCGACAACGGTCTTTGCATCCTCAAGGTTGCCCACCGGAAAGCCCCAGGGTTTGCCGGCCTTCTGGCAGGCGGCGGCCATTGCCTCGACCGCGGAGCGCACCGCCGGGTTGCGGATGGAGGCTTCGCCACCGGCGCGCAGGGAAAAGTCCCCCGGTCCAAGCAGCAGGGCGTCGACGCCCGGCACGGCGGCAATGGCGTCGAGCTCGGTGACTGCGGCCGGTGTTTCGATCTGCACGATGAGCAGGGTTTCGCGATTTCGCTGGGCCGGATAGTCCGGTGTCCGGCCCAGCCAGAACCCGCCGTCCAGCCCGGAACCGTCCAGGCCGCGTTCGCCGAGCGGAGGAAATTTCACCGCCTGGGCCAGCCGGGCGGCCTCTGCAGCCGTGTTGACCTGCGGGATCATCAGCGCAGTGACGCCATCCTCGAGCAGCCGGGTCAGACCGGTCTTTTCCGTCGTCGGCGGTCGGAACAGCAGGTCGATGTCCGCCAGGTGATGGCGCGCGGCGAAGTCGGCGATCTCGCGCGGGTTCCATGGGCGGTGCTCGCCATCCACCCAGACCGCGTCGTAGCCGGCGGCGGCGGCGAAAGCCGGATAATAAGGAAGGTTGGAGCCCAGGGCGCAGACCCGTGCCACGCCACCCGCGTCGAGCTTCTGCCGGATTTTCGATCGTCTCATGCGTGACCCGATCTTGGCCGGGTTTGCCGGAACTGACAAGAACCAACGCGGGTGATAACTTGGCCCGCCGCGCGCTGTTTGATAGGCATGTCTTCCGAGCCCGCCGCCAATGCCCCCACCGAAACCGAGGTTGCCGAGCTGCTTGGCGGTGCCCGAGCCCGCCTGTTCCAGGAGGTCGGCAAGGTCATTGTCGGCCAGCATGAAGTGATCGACCAGATGCTCATCACCCTGCTCGCCGGCGGCCACTGCCTGATCACTGGTGCTCCCGGCCTTGCCAAGACCCTGCTCGTGAAGACCGTTGCCGACGTCTTTCACCTCGGCTTCCACCGCATCCAGTTCACGCCCGACCTGATGCCCTCCGACATCACCGGTACGGAGATCCTCGAGGACACCGCTGCCGGTCGCCAGCTTGTCTTCAAAAAGGGCCCGGTGTTCGCCAACATGATTCTGGCCGACGAGATCAACCGCACGCCTCCAAAGACCCAGGCCGCGCTGCTCGAGGCGATGCAGGAGCATCAGGTCAGCGTTGCCGGACGCACCCTGCCGCTGCCCGAACCCTTCTTCGTTCTCGCCACCCAGAATCCCATCGAGATGGAGGGCACCTACCCGCTGCCCGAAGCCCAGCTCGACCGCTTCATGCTCAACATCGTCATCGATTACCTAAGCGAGGATGACGAGGTCGCCGTTGTCACCCGCACCACAGGAACAAGGAGCGAGCCGGTGCAGCCGCTTTTCACCGGGGCCCAGTTGCAGGCCTTCCAGCGGGTGGTCAAGCAGGTGCCGGTGGCCGAGGATGTCGCCCGCTATGCCGTCCGCCTTGCCGCCGCCTCGCGTCCGCGCCGGACGGACACGCCGGACTTCGTCAATGAATGGGTCAGCTGGGGTGCCGGCACCCGGGCCAGCCAGAACCTCGTGCTCGGGGCCAAAACCCGCGCCCTGCTTCAGGGCCGTGCCCATGTTGGCTTCGATGACATCCGGGCCCTGGCCCTGCCGGTCCTGCGTCACCGAATCCTCGTCAACTACCGCGCCGAAGCCGAGGGCATCACCGTCGAGAAGGTGATCACCCGTCTGCTGGAGACGGTGCGGGAATGAGCCTTCAAACCTCCTCCAGCGGTGCCGCGGCATCGCCAAAGCGCCCGGGCCGCACGTCCATCTTGTCCATCATCGACAGGAACAGGCGGCAGAGCTGGCGGTCGGGCTTGTCCCGGTAGTCGAACACGCGGCCGCCCTGCAGGCGGCCCCTGGCTCCGCCCAGGACGACGACGGGCAGTTCATCATTGTTGTGCTTCGCGCCGACCATCATGCTTGAGCAGTGCATGAGCATGGTGTTGTCGAGCAGGGTGCGCTCGCCTTCGCGGATGCTGTCGAGCTTGCGCGCGAGGTAGGCCACCTGCTCCATGAAGAGCTGGTTCACCCGCAGGTAATCCTCCCCGTCGCTGTGGCTGAGCAGGTGGTGGATCATGTAGTCAATGCCATGGCCGGGCTGCTGCACGCTGGGCAGGTTGGGGAAGCGCAGGGCGCTGTGGTCGTTGTTGAGCTTCAGCGTGGCAATGCGCGTCGTGTCGGTCTGGAAGCCGAGAACGAGGATGTCGCACATGAGCTTCATGTGCTCGGCGATGTCCTGCGGAAGGCCGTCGGCGGGGCGCGGCAGGTTGGGCTTGTCCAGCGTCGGCCGCCAGCCCTGCAGTTCGCCGCGCTGAGCGGCATGCTCGATGCGCTTCTCGACCTCGCGCACGCTGTCGAGGTACTCGTCGAGCTTGGCCTGGTCGCTGGAGCTGATCCTGCGGCGCAAATCCTGCGCGTCGGCGAGCACGGCATCCAGAACGCTCCGGTCCGCCGGCGTGGACTCGTCCTTGAACAGGCGGTCAAAGGCCAGGGCGGGATACAGCTCGAGAGGCGTCGGTGTCGTCGGCGACGACCACGAGATGTGCGAGCTGTACAGCATCGAGTAGTTCTTGTGCACCGACGGATTCGACTTCTCGCAGGCCAGGACGAGGCTCGGCACCTTGGTGGAGCGCCCGTAGGTTTGCGCCAGCCACTGGTCGAAGCTGGTGCCCGAGCGAATCTCGCCCCCGCTGGCGATGGGTGCGCCGGAAAGCATGTTGCCCGTCTGTGAGGAGTGGATGTTGCCCTTGCGCGCCTCCTCGTGATACAGGCCGCGCACAAAGAGCAGGCGCTCGCGGAAGTCCTTCAGCGGTTCCAGCACGCGGCCGAGTTCCATCGCCTTGCCCTCCCCCTTCGCCCACCACTCCTTCGATTGAAAGCCGTTGCCGGAGAAGGTGACGCACAGGCGCACGGGGGCTTCGCTGGCGGGCCGGTTCTTCGGCGTGTCATCTCCCCAGACCCGGACGGATTCCATCCAGGGCAGCGCCATGGTGATGCCTGCACCGCGCAGGAAGGTTCGACGATTGAATCGGTGGCTGTGCATGATCTTGGATCAGGGTTGAGTGGCGGAATCTTGCCCGCGGATGGAGCGGAACTGGCGGCTGTGGACGATCTGTTCGACGAGCGTGCCGAAGCGCAGGTCGCTCTGCTGCATTTGCTCGATGAGCGGCTTGTCGGAGAGGCGGACGCTGCGGCCGAGGGCGTAGCCGAGCAGTTTGCGGCAGAACTGGCGGGTGAAATCCACGCGACGCTGGCGCAGCAGGTAGGCACGCAGCTCGGCGAGTCCATCGACGGCGGTGCCGTCCGGCAGGACCGTGCGGGTGTCGGCCGGGCGGGCGCGGCCGATGGCGTCGAAGCCTTCGAGAGCGAAGCCAAACGGGTCGATGCGCTTGTGGCAGCCGATGCAGCTTTCATCCTGGCTGTGCCGCTCGATGAGTTGGCGCTCGGTCAAATCCGCCGGGGCCTCCTCCGGCAGGTCGGGCACGTCCTTGGGCGGCGGCGGCAGTTTTTCGCCCAGGATGACCTCACTGAGCCAGGTGCCGCGCAGGATCGCGCTGTTGCGTGAGGCGCCGGCCTGCTTGGCCAGGGTGGCGGCAAAGCCAAGCACGCCACCGCGGCCGTGCCGGCGCAGGCCCTCGACCCGCTGCCAGTCCGCCGGTGCCGGCTCCAGGCCGTAGTGGCGGGCGAGGTCGGCATTCACAAACGTGTGGTCCGCCTCCAGCAGGCTGAGCACGCTGCGGTTGTTCTGGATCAGATCGGTGAAGAAACGCGTGACCTCCTCCTGCATGTCGTCGCGCAGGTCGAGGAAGGTCGGGAAGTGGCGCTCGCTCTTTTCCTCGAGCGTGGCGACATCGCGGACGTGCAGGTATTGGCAGCCGAACTCGAGGGCCAGGCGGCGTGCCTTGTCGCTCCTCAGGAGCCGCCGGGTCTGGGCGGTGAGAACCTCGGGGTCGAGCAGGTTGGCGGCGCGCAGTTCGTCATCCGGGGCGGTGGATCCAAGAAAGTAGCTGAGCCTCGTGGCGAGTTCGTGGGAATTCACGGGACCGGTGCGGGCGGGGGCGTTCTCGCCGCGATACAGGAAAGCGGGCGAGGTGAGCACGCGAACGAGCATGAGGCGCGGTTCGAAGCGGCGCAGGTCGGCAATCTCCCGTTCGTTGAGCGGTCGGCGCCAGGCTTTTTCGGCAAAGGCCAGCACCGCCGCCTTTTGGGGCTCGATGGCGGCCTTCTGTTGCGCCTTGAAGTCCGCCGCCGCCTTCTGGATGGGCTCGCGCATCGGCTCGAAGGCGCTGGGTTTGGCGTCCTGGGTGGCGAACTGGAAAAGCTGCTCAAAGACATCCACCTGCTTCAGCGGCGATTCGCTGATGAAGCGCAGTTCGTCCCATGCGCGGTTCAACTCCGCAGTTTCAGCCTCGGAGAGCATCAAACGTCGCAAAGCCTCGTCCTCCCGATGGAACAGTGTCAGCGTGACCACCTCATCCACCGGCACGATGCGCGTGTAGCACAGTGCAATGGGGAAGAGGGCGCGAAACTCGTCCATGGCGGCCTCAAAGCGTCCGCGGGACGCGCTGCCCTCATTCACGATGATGGGAGCGCTGTGCTGCGTGACGAGGTTGTTGTCGCTCCAGCGGCCGCTCTTCAGTGCGGAC
>JAUREI010000154.1 GCA_030827515.1 Prosthecobacter sp.
GAAGCGGCGCACGATCTCCCGCTGCGCCTCCAGCCCCAGGCCGGAGCGGCCTTGCTTCGCGGTCGAGACCCGCAAGTAGACGATCGCCTTCATGGCGGCTTCCCCTTCGTCTCAGACATCGTCCGTTGTCTGAAACGTAAGATGCAGCCCTGAGGGTGTCAAGTCTCGCGAGACGGATCAGAGACTGGCATTTGGAACGATCGGTCGTCCGTGAGACATGGCGCTTTCGCGAGTCTCAGGAGAGCATGATCGTTCCAAAGGCACAGCCTGAGACGATCCCGTGGCGCAGGCTACTTTCGGGTCTCGACCTCCGGCGCGGAGAACATCCACAGGACGGACGGGCCGCGCACGGTCAGCCCTCGATCGCGCGCGGCGTAGCGGCCGGGAGCGGGTCCGGCGTGTCCGACCAGGAGTAGACGATATGGGTCGGAGCCTCGGCGTCGCCGGGCGGCGCTGCGGGCGCGGGCTTGCCGTCGAGCCTGTCAGCGATCTCGCGGATCGCCGCCATGGCGGACGGTCCGTCGCCGTGCAGCCCCAGCTCGACGAGCCGTTCCGCGAGAAGGTCGATCCGCTTCCGCCCCTTGCCGGGGCCGCGGGTCTCGATCGCCAGCGCCGCCTTCCGGATCGCCGCCGCCCAGGCCGCGGTCTGCCCCCGGCGCGGGAAGGATCGTCTCGCCATCTTGGTCCTCCGGGGGCTTTATTCCGCCCCATCGCGTTGTGGACACTCGCAGATTACGTCTCGCCCTGAGACAGCCGGAAGCGTCATGCCCAAGGCCGTGGCTCGAGGGGCTGCGGGACCAGCGCCCAAGGCAGAGGCTGGGGGAGCGAGCAGGCCGAGCAGGCGAAGGATCGCCGAGGTCGCGCCGGCGGATGCGCGCGCATGGGCCCGCGCCCGATCTCGAGCGAGACGAAAGCGCCTGTCTTGGCCGCGACGCGCGCCACGCCGGATGCCAGGACCGGCCAGGCACCAGCCACAAAGGCGGCCGAAACCGAGACCGTTTGCCCGTGCAGGCCGTGAACGGTCACCGGCTCGGCGTCGAGACGCCCGCGCAGCACGACCACCGGCTCGGGCTCGACCAGGTCAAGGTCGGCACGGGCTACTTCTGGGGCCTCGACCGGCTCGGCACCGTCAAGGTCGGAACCAGACACTTTCGGGGCCTCGGGCGCTGCCGTCATCTCTCCGAACGCCGCCAAGGGCTCGCCCAGGCGGTCCTCGATCCAGGCCCGAGGATCGGGATGCGCCCGTCGATCGAACACCAGCAGTTCGTCCTGATGCTGCCGGCCAGCACGCTTGATTGCCGCAACGCCCAGGTCCACCGGCCAGCCGCCGCCATCGGTTGCCCAGCCCGCGAACAGTCCACCCAGCTCCTCGGCCAGCGCCCCCGCCTGACGATAGGGACACGCCCTAGAAGATATATCTCTACTAGGGCGTGTCCCTGTCGTCGCTGCCCGGTCGCGTGCCTTCTTGATGGTCGCCGCCGGGATGCCAGTCAGGGCCGCCATCGTGCCGTGGCCCTCGGCCCAGATCCCGAGCTCGCCGAACGCCGCTTCGTCTGCCGACAGGCGCTGCCAGGGCCGCACGCTCGCCAGGGGCAGGCCGGTCGGCGTGTTGCCCAGGACTAGGACATCGAGAGGCCTGCCGGCGTCGCGCCGGATGCCCCGGCCTCGGCCGATCGCTTGAAGCAGCTCGGCCTGAACGGTCGCCAGCCGCACCGCCTCGGCCAGGGCGTCAGGGTGTCGGTCTGCCTCGATCGTGGCGGTCGTGCCGTCCTCGCCGCGCAGCGTCACCACCTCGGCCGGATACCAGTCACCGCCCAGGCGTGGCACTTCGTGCCCAGTCAGGATGCCGGCGATCCGGCCGGCTTGATCCGGCGGCAGGCCCCAGCGCCCCAGCACAATCAGCGTCCGAACGTCTCCGAATCCGTCGAGGCCGGCGACGCCGCCAAACCAGGCGAGAGAGACCCAGGCCGGAACCTCGAACGTGTCTCTGATGCGATCCACCGCCGCCTTGTGCGTCACGATCAGGCACCGGCCACCGCGCAGTCGCGCCTGCGCGAGACACCAGCGCCAGGCATCGCGCAGGCGATGGCCGTCGTCGGTCAGGGCGGCCTTGCCGAACGCCGGGCCGACGTACTGGACCACCCGCGCATGGGGCGCATCGATGCCGATTTCGGCGACCAGCTCGGCGTGTGGCGCGCGTTGCCGGATGATGTCGATCGAGGCGGTCGCGTCCATGTGCAGGGTCGGGATCTCGCGCCAGCCAGAGGCGATGCGCGCGGGCTCGGCCATCTCCAGGACCCGCACCCTTGTGCCATCGTCTTTCGTCTTGCGGTCGTACAGGCGCACCCGCCCGGATGCCGGGATGTCGTCTCGGATCTGCTCGGCGAGCAGTCGCCAGAGCATGATCTCTCGCGCTATCGCGCCGTTCCCGGCCGTGCCGGCAATCTGGTCGCGGATGCCGTCGCGTGTCGTGGACTCGGTGATCTCGATCTTGACCAGCAGGCGCTCGGCCAGCTTGCCGGCTTGCTCGGCCAGGTCGGTCGTGATGCCGGCGGCACGCAGCGCCTCGAGGTGCAGGCCGCCATCGCCATGCTCGGTGATCGCTGCCAGCAGGCGACGCCGGATAGGCATCAGGTCGGCCTCGATGTCGGCCTCGATCTCGGCGCGCTTCGTTGCGGAGATCGGCACCCGCTTGCGGCGCTTCTTGCCATCCGGCCCGGTCTCGGAGACGCGGAACTCGCGCGCCCGAAAAGCGGGCGGCGTTTCCAGATCGCGGATCGAGATCCTGGCGCTTCGCCCTTCGTCGCGGATGCCGGCCAGAGCGAAGGCCTCATCGATTACCGCCACCGCTGCGCCCCTCATCGCTGCCGGCCGAGTGGCGTACAGGAGGGCCGAGGCCGCGAACCAGGCTAGCGCCTTGCGCTTCTGTTGCGCGCGATATCCGGCCGTCTCGCAGATGTCGCGATGCGCGCAGATCGCGCACAGCTTCTCGGGATCACCACCGGCGTCGAGGATGTCGGCTGCAAGCTCATGATCGATGCACATGGCCTCGCCCGGCCGGTCGGGATTGGCTCGGTCTCTGCCGCGCCAGATCGCGGTCTCGATCGCCACGCCGGCTGCCTCAGCCATCGCCATGAATCTGTCGCGCACCTCGGCGACCAGCTCATGCGTAGGACCAAGGAACACCACCTTGAGGCCGCGCCGCGCCAGGTCCAGAAGCTCGCGCAGGGCTACCTCTGTCTTGCCGCCGCCGGTCGTGACGATCACCACCTTGAACGGCGCGATGGTCGGCGTGTCGTCGTTGGCAATGCTGATGGGTGGCACCCAGCTCGCGAGTGTCCGCAGCTCGAGCGGGATCGTGGCGAGATCAGGTGCGGCGTCGGCGATCGTGCGGCCGTGCGCGCGACCATCGGCCTGTCGTGCCGCATGGATGCGATCGCGTACCGCAGCAGCACCCTCGGCTTTCAGCAGATCGTTGAAGTCGGACTTGTCGCGCCGCGTCAGCTTCCAGGGTTTCGCCAGCAGTACGGTGCGGCCCTCGAGCCGCCAGCGCCGGATCGCATCGCGCAGGCCCTTGCCGGATGGCGATCTGGCCTTGTCGTCGTCGGCGGCAACGATGATCTCGCGCCCCACCGGCACCGCCGATAGATCCGCACGCGGCACGCCGCCGGTCATCGCCCAGGTCTGCCAGCCCGTTGCCATCCAGCAACTCGCCGAGGTCTCGGGGCCTTCCGCCAGGATCAGGGGCGCGGTGTCGTCGCCAGGAAGGCGCAGGGCCGCGCCAGCCATCTTGCCGCGCGTGCGCTTGATCTTGCCGCCATCGTCGCCCCTGATCGCTGCGCCGGCGTCATCTATGGCGACGAGCTGTACCGCCCTGATCTCGCCGGCGTCGTCGCGGATCGGGAACACCACCGCACCGCCCGGCCACCAGCGCCAGCCGAACGTGCCGACGATCGAGGCCTTGCCGGCATAGCGCACCAGGTCGGTCGTCCAGGGCGCATCCGCGAGGCCGCGACTCTCGAGATAGATGGCGGCAGCCTTGCCCTCGATCGGTCGCGATGCAGCCCATAGCGCGCGCGCCTCGGTGATCCTGTCGGCCTCCTCGGTGTCGGCCTCGAAATTGTGCCGCTCGCGCTTCGGCGGTGTTGGCGCGTCGCCCGGTGCAAGGCCCAGCATCTGCCTGCCGATCTCGATCGCGCGCGCCAGGTCGCATCCATGCGCGAACATGATCGCATCCAGCATCGAGCCGCCGGTCTCTGCCTCGAACGAGCGGAACCGCGCGCCGTTGCGGCCATCGAGGCGGATCGCGAGCGATCCATTGCGGCCCCATCGCAGCTCGCGCCGCGTGCGGCTTTTCGGCTTTCCGAACAGGGCTTCCGCGATCTCCTCGGCACGATCCGAAAGCGCCGCCTTGATCTGGTCGAGGTCGTGGCTCATGGCGCGATACCCGCGCGCCGCGCGGCAAGGGCTACGCGCGCCAAGGCCGCCACGATCCAGACTCGCGCGCGCGTCATGGTGCGCTTCACCTGACACCCGCCCGTGCCGCGATCTCGGTGAGCTTTGCGCGCTGCTTTCCCGTCATGCGCCCGCGCCATAGGCGCAGGCTCGAGAGGAACTGACTTTCCCAGGGGCCAGGCACCCAGGGGCTCGCGTCGATCCGGCGCAGCAGCTCGCGGGCGTCATCGTCGGTCCCAGGGCTGCCGCCCACTTCTGCGCGTGACGCCGCCAAGCCCTCGAGCAGCTCGCCGAGGCGAAGGCCTCGAGGGGCTAGAAGGCGCTCGATAGCCGCGCAGGCGGCGAGGCGCTCGCCGTCGTGGCCCGAGGTCAGGCGTGCGGCAACAGCAGCTAGGCGGCGGGTGGTCGCGGGGTCGAGGTCAGGGCGCTGATGCGTGGTCGAGGGCATGGGCGGCGGCCTTCGCAGGGGGCGAAGGAACGCGCGCGCCGGCCTCGATCTGCTCGACCTCGGCGAGGCTGATCCGGTAGCGGCCCAGCAGGCGGCGGCCTATGCGGCCGTTCCTGCAATAGAATCGCATGGTCTCGGCGCTGACGCCGAGCCGGGTTGCAGCTTCGCGAGGTGAGAGGTCTAGGACCATCATGGTGCAAGCCTTTCGCCTGGTTGAACCAGGCGGCAGCCGGAGGAGAGGATTGCAGCTCTCGGCCTACGTAACTACGTAGATTTTTGAGGCCTCGAACTGGTACACCTACATTCCGGCCTGAGGCGTGGAGGGCTCCAGAAAATCTTCCGCCGCCGAATTCAGCCCGTCGGGATTGCCGTCCCGGCGGGCTTTTTCTATCCAGCGACGGCCGCCACGTACCTTGCCGCCGTCCGCAACCACACAACCGATTGTGTGGCTTCAGACTCGCGAAGACTACCAGAAGCGCAGGAGGTGGCAAAATCAATTGCCTCTCCCTCCTGTGGAATGCGTTGATTTTCAGGCCTGTATGGCCGCCAGCGCATCACCTGAACAGAAGGGACGCGACGTACCCAGCGGCGTAGAGCAGGCCAACCGCAACGGCCTGAGCGACCATGACCGTTGCCGTCATCTTCACGGGATCGCGCCGCCAGACAACCGGGGTGCCGCCCTTGATCATCACATAGAGGGCCGTGCCGACCGCCGCCCCCACGTCCCTACTCCTGACGGTCCAAAAACTCGATCAACGCTTGTTCGAGGATAGCCTGGTGCTTGCGGTCCACAAGGTAGGCGTGCCTTCGGAGGCGCTTGTAGGTCTCGGCACTCACCTTCAGCGTCAGGGCGATGCGATCATCGACCGCCTCTGCGCCTTCGGCCGCGACCGGCTCGGCGGTGATGGCCTTTCCAGGATCGGGCTTCCGCGCCACTTGACGCCGCGGCCCCTCAGTAGCGGCCGAGCGCCTGTAGTCCGGCACCGCGATCGCAGGGGGCGACGCCAACGGCTGAACTCGCTTTCCCATCAACGCCCCTCCAAGAGGCATCCATCCCTGACGCTAGCGCCCCTCATGCCAGCGTCACCAAGGATCACCATAAACCAGCCTGTACACGCCGAGCCCGAAGAGGAAGCAAAGCGCTGCCCCCTTGATCAGGATCTTATGGAGCGCAATAGAGTCTTCGAGGTTAGCCGCTAATGTGCTGATGGCGATGCTCGTCAGCAGGACGACCACGATCGTCTCCCACCAAGTCCAGGTCCACCAACCCATCTCTCCTCCTAACCGCGATCTAGCTCCGCAAGTAGCGCACCGCGCGCCCATCTCGCCGTCACCAGCCACGCCTCTCTAGACGCCGGTCGATACTAACTGCCGCGTCGGTGCTTCGATCCGTCTTTCGGTCGAGGCCTTCTAGGCGATTTTCGATAGCCGCTAGCCGCTTTTCGACTGCTGCGAGGTGGTCGCTTGCCGAGCGTAATTCTTGAAGCTTTGCTGCGTTATAGACAGCAGCGGAGAAGTAGGCGGCCATCAGCAGGCCGAGGACAATTGCCTCCCACCATGTCCAGGTCGCCGAAATCCCGAGAAGGCGAGCGCCTGCAAACAGCACGACGGCTACTAAGAGGATGCAGCCGAGTACGATGGCAAATCCGACGATCGCCTCTAGCGCGTCTACGTCTCTCTTGCTCATCTTCCATCATGCCGATTGAGCGCCGCCACCAGCGCCTCGGTCACGATGTCGTGCGCCGGGCGGCCCTGATCGATCGCTGCCAGTTTCAGGCGTCGCCAGGTCGTCGGATCGAGGCGCAGCGTCATGCCACGCCGCGCGCCAGCCTCGGTCGCAGGGGCCACCGGCAGCGGCCCGGCAGCCGGCGTCTCTGCGCCCTTGGTGGCAGCGAAGCTAGCTAGCTTGCCACGTTGATGCTTTGCCATCTTGATATCTCCTTCCATAGGGCGCGGATCTCGGCTGCGGCCTTGCCGTCGCCGTCAAACTCGGTGACGGCCCGACCGTCGATCAGGGCGTGGCTCATGGCGGCCCGCTGCCCAAGGCTGTTGCGCGCCACCGGCAGGCCATAGGCGACCAGGCCCTCGCGCGCCTCGCGCACGATCGAGGCTTCGGCGTCATCGCGGCCGGGCGGGCAAGCGTTCAAAACGACCAGGCCAGGCCTGCCGGCTGCCTTCACCAGCTCGGTCGTCGCACCGATCGCGCGCAGATCGAGGATGGCAGGCCGCGTCACCACCAGCGCCAGGTCGGCCAGCTTCGCCGCCAGGACGGCATCGGACTCGGCCGAGGGGCGCGTGTCGATCACCGCCAGGTCGATGCCATCCTCGGCAGCGGCGGCCAGGATCTCGGGAAGCTGGCGCGGCTCGGCCTCGACCAGCTCGGGCGTCTCTGCCTTGCGTTCGCGCCACCACCCGGCGGCCGAGCGTTGCGGGTCCAGGTCGATCAGCAGCACCCGCTTTCCGGCCTGCTGGGCGACAACGGCAAGATGCACGGCAACGGTCGTCTTGCCGACGCCACCCTTCCGCGCGAGGACTGCGAGGGTCTTCATGGCGCGGCCTTGGCGGCCCACTCGCCGCACCACCAGTCGATGCTCACGCGCGGGACGAAGGCGTGACGCGCGAGTGTGGCGTCGGCTTGGTATTCCCTGTCGTCGCCGCGCGGGACGCCTGCTTCGCGCAGGGCCTCAAGCAGCCTTTGCCTCTCCGAATCCTGCTGGGCTGCTGAAGGGGGATATCTACGGCAATTCCCAAGACTCGGCGGCCGTCCGCGATGCAGCGCATGGAACGTTGTTCCTTCGGGAACTGGGACAGGCCACCAGAACCGACAGGTGGAGCATCGTTGATCTCCCATGACGGGGTCCCTTGATATCAAGCCACCAAGACATCTTGACGGCATGGGCTCACGCTATCATGATCTGTTCCGATAATGAAAGGTTCTCGGAACAGGACGCCGCCCATGCCCCAGCCCCTAGCCCCGATCGCCGCCACCCTGCCCGTCGCCCTCGAGGCCGTCGCGGAGCGCGCCCGTGACTACATCCGCGAGGCCAAGGCCGCGAACACTCGCCGCGCCTATGCGTCGGACTGGCAGGCCTTCGCCGGATGGTGCGCCGCTACCGGGCTCGAGGCGCTGCCGGCCGCGCCCGAGACTGTCGGCCTCTACCTCGCCGCCCAGGCCGAGACCCTGCGCCCCGGCACCCTCGGCCGCCGGCTGGTGGCGATCGCCGCCGCGCATCGCGCCGCCGGGCACCAGCTCGACACCCGCCACCGCGCCATCCGCGAGACCCTCGCCGGCATCAAGCGCCAGCACGGCACCGCCCAGCAGGGCAAAGCCCCGGCCGTCATCGCCGAGATCCGGCGCATGGTCGAGGCGCAGCCCGAGGGCATCGCCGGAACCCGAAACCGCGCCATCCTGCTGCTCGGCTTCGCCGGGGCGTTCCGCCGGTCGGAGATCGCGAGCCTCGACCTCGAGGATCTCGCCTTCACCGCCGAGGGCCTCATCGTGACGCTGCGCCGGTCCAAGACCGACCAGCAGGGCGAGGGCCGCAAGGTCGGCATCCCCTACGGCTCGACGCCAGCCACTTGCCCCGTTCGCACCCTGCGCGCCTGGATCGACGCCGCCAACGTCACCGCCGGGGCGCTGTTCCGCGAGATCGGCACCGGCGGCCAGGTCGTCACCGCCTATCTGGATGCCGCC
>JAUREI010000201.1 GCA_030827515.1 Prosthecobacter sp.
AGCTGGGGATTGCTGGGGACCGTCGAATCCGTGATTTCGTCCACCGGCTCGATCAGGCCCATGCCCATGGCCTTCTTCCAGAGTCGGTTGGCGATCACCAGGGTGAAGCGTGGATTGTCCTTCGAGGCCATCCAGCCGGCATAGGCGTCGACGGGTTGTTCACCCTCGCTGACGATGTTTCCATCCTTGGCAAAAGAGGCGGGAATGACCGGTTCAATGACGCTCTTCGGCTTGGCATCGGTGTACTGGTAGTCATGCGGCAGGCGCAGGGGGCGTTTGTCGGTCTGGTCGATGACGTAATTGTAGCGCAACGGCCGCAGGATCTCCGTCATGGCCTTGCCCATTTCCTTGCCGGAGAAGCCCTCGACCATCATGCCGGTCTCCTTGGATTTTTTGCGGCTGGAGCGGCCATAAAAGGCCTCGGCAAGCAGGGGGTTGGACAGTCCGTTGGAGCCCGTCATGCCATAGGTGTGGGCCGCCATTTGGTAGTAGTCCATCTGGCTCCACTTGTCGAAGGGGTGGTTGTGGCACTGGGCGCAAACCATGCTCGTGCCGAGAAAGACCTGGGTGGTCACGGCCATGTTGTCGAGCGGCATGTTGTAGTCGCGAATGTAGAAGCCAACCGCCCCGTTCTCATAGGTCTTGCCATCGGCGGTGACCAGTTCACGCACCATCTGGTCGTAGGGCTTGTTGGTTCGCAGGGATTCACGCAGCCAGTCGGCATAGGCGTAGCCGGCCGGCAGGCTCTGACCGCCGCCGACCGACTGGCTTTTCAGGCGCAGCAGGTCGGACCAGTAGTTGAAGTGGTTCTGCACGTAGCCGTCGGAGGCGAGCAGACGGTCGATCAGTGCGGCCCGTTTGTCCGGGCTGGCATCGGTCAGGAATTCGCTTGTCTCCTTGAGGGTGGGGATTCGGCCGACGATGTCGAGGTGGACGCGGCGCACGAAGACCTCATCGCTGACCGGGGCGTTGGGCTGGAGCTTTTCCTTCTCCAGTTTGGCGATCACAAGGCGATCGATTTCCGCCGCCTTGGCTCGCAACTCGTCGGAGGGCAGACCGGCGCCAGCCAGGCTGCTCAGGGCCAGCAGGCTCAGAAGGATGTGAAGGGTTGTTTTCATGGGGGTGATGTGCGCAGAACGAGGGGCTTCTCTCCATCTTTCATGGCCATGAAAAAGATTCCTTCCCCCAACGGGACGCTTGCGCTGACTGGCGTCCGGGGTATGGGCAGTTCATGGCGCGGCCACGGCTGCGTTCTCTTTCCGTCCGGCGGCGGCATGACGCTGCTGGCAGTCGTTCGCAGATGCAGGGAAGGCCGTGAGAACCGGCCACAGTGGCGCTGCGGTATCGGGTCACAATTCCACGATGCGCGCACCGGTGACGGTGCACGGATAAAGCCAATCAGGATCTGCCTGGTGAAGGCGAGTGAAAAAGGCGGAGGTCAATCCATATTCTCAATCTGAGATCATGGATTGCTTTCACAAACCCGGAGTCCGAATATCTCGCTGTGAACGCTCACTCCCGTCCTCCAAGTGGAGCCAGGCGGGTCAAACTTCATCGCAACAATGAAGGGTGAGACCGGGTGTTCTCGTGCGGCCTCCCTGCCAGGGGCGGCCAACGCCGGGGCTCCCGTTCTTGCCAAAGCATCGCAAGACAAACTTGAAACAGACTCAGTGGAGCCTGCACGTTATCCGTGCCGCGGGACTCGCATGCACTTGCACCGGCCTTGTTGCCGGTGCCGATACCCCCCTCGCCGAACCTTCAACGGGAGACCGACTGCCCCGGGTCGTGGTGACCGCCACGAAATCCGAAACCCCGGTCGATCGAACGGCTTCCAGCCTGACTGTCATCGACCGCGCCGAGATGGAACAGCAGCAGTTCCGACTGCTGGCGGACGCCCTGCGCTTCGTGCCCGGCTTGACCCTTGCCGACCGCGGCGCTCCGGGCACCGTCAGCGGCGTCTTCCTGCGCGGGACGAAAACCGAACACACCACCCTGCTGATCGACGGTCGGCCTGTGCCGGCCAACCTCGCAGGTGCCTACAACCTGGAGACCACCCCGCTCGACAACATCGAGCGGGTTGAAGTCCTGCGCGGTCCGGCTTCCAGCCTCTACGGGGGCAAGACGATCGGCGGCGTGATCAACATTCTCACTCGAAGCGGCCGTGGTTTGGACAAACCCGAGAGTTCGGCGTTTTTTGAGGCGGGCAGCTACGGCAGCTTCCGCGAGGGCGTCAGCACCCTCGGCGCCTCCGGCGATGTCGACTGGGCGTTCGAGGCGAGCCGGGCGGATGTGCAGGGACAACGATGGAACAGCCGCTTTGAACAGAGCAGTGCCAATGGTCGTACCGGCTGGCAGCTGACGGACACCCTTCGTCTTGAGCTTGACGGTCGCTGGTACGAGGCGGAGACCGGTTTGCCGGGAACGCGCTTCCGCAATGATCCCGATGATCGTCTCCTGACGGAGTTCTGGAGCGTCTCACCGAGGTTGATCTGGGACGGTTCATCCCGATGGCGCCACACTCTCACCTGGGCCTACAACCACTTCCGTCAGGTGGCCGACGGCTTTACCGGTTTTTTCAACCCGAACAACCGGGCGACCGTGAGGCATCAATTCTGGGAATACCAAAGTGAGTTTCGCCCCACCGCGCATTGGACTCTGACGGCCGGTCTGTGGTTGCAGGACCTGAACTTCACCCGCTTCAATGACAACCTGCGGGCGTTCGACATCGATCAGAACGAGACCAATCTGGCGGCTTACCTGCAATCGCAGGCCCAATTGCTGCCGGGGGTGAACCTTGTCAACGGCCTGCGCTACGATCACTACTCCGATTTCGATCATGCAGTCACCTGGCGAAGTGGCCTGAGCTGGCGCGTGCCGGTCATTGATACGCTGGTGCACGCCAACTATGGCACGGCCTTTTCTCCACCCAGCGGGCAGGATCGTGAACCTGCCCTGTTCGGCAATCCACAGCTTGCCAAGCCCGAGCGCAGTCGCGGCTGGGAAGTTGGCGTTGAACAGCCGATTCCCGCGGCCAAGGCCACCCTCAGCGCCACCTTCTTCCGCAACGAGCTGAGCGACATCTATCAGTTCGATCTCGCCACCTTTGCCCTGCAGCCGATTGGCCACGCCCGCACCCAGGGTGTGGAACTCGGCGCGCGCTGGCAGCCCTGCGAGGCGGTCGGCCTGCACAGCTCGTGGAACTACCTCGATGCCGATGACCTCAGTGGCGGGGTCCGCCTCGTGCGCCGGCCGCGCCACACACTGTCGGGCAGCCTGGTGCTGAAGCCGCATGAGCGACTCACCCTCAGCCTGAGCGCGCTCTACGTCATGGACCGCGAGGATTTTGATCCGGTGACCTTCGCCCAGAAGGATCTGGAGGATTACCTGCTCGGACGGCTGTCGGCCAACTGGCGGGTGCGGCAGAACCTCGAGGTCTTTGCCCGCGTCGAGAATCTGTTTGGCGACAACTACGAGGAGGCGGCCGGGTTTCCGGCCTTCGACACCGGTGCCTATGCCGGCGTCAAACTGCGCTTCTGAGCCCGGGGATGCATTTGGCTGCGGTCCACTCCGGTGGGCCGCCGCTTTCACAGAACCAGCGCCTGCTCCACCACGGCACGGGCCGCTTCGACCTCGTCATTGATGACCACGGTGGCGCCCAGGCGTTTCAGGCGCTCGACATCGGAGGCGAAACGGGCGCGCGTGATGACCGGAACATCCGGGCGCATGCCGCGGATCAGTGCCAGGGCCTCCTTGGTCAGGGTGGCGTCGGGAAAGGTGAAGGCGACCAGACGGGCATGCTGAATCCGGGTGAGCAGCCACGTCTCCTCGTGGGTGGCGTCGGCAAAGATGACCGCCTGGCCATGCTTCTTCAGTTCGCGCACCGTCTCGGCGTTGAGCTCGACGATCAGGGTGGGGATGCCCTCGTTGAGAAAGGCCTGATTGAGCTGGCGACCCACGGGGCCATGGCCGCAGATGATGGCGTGACCGGTGAGCGACTCCATCTTTTGCCGCATCGGTGCCGCGTCGGGAAGCGCAGGGCGGCGTCGGCCCCAGCCGCGTTTTTCCAGCCAGGCGCCCAGCGGTTCACCAAATCGGATGCAGGCGGGCAGGAGACCCATGCTCAGGGCGGCGGCTGCGATGAGAGTCTGCTGGGCGGCCGGTGACCAAAGCCCGGTCGGTCCGGCCTTCTGAAGCAGCACCAACGAGAACTCACCGGCGCTGCACAGGCCGATGCCGGCCATGAGGGCCTGCCGTGGGGCCAGGCCAAGTCTGCGGGCGATGAGGGTGATGAGACCCGATTTGGCCACCATGAGGAGGGTGGTCAGTCCCAGGATGGCCGGCCAGTGGGCGGCGGCCATGCCGAGGTCCACCATCAGGCCGACCGACACAAAAAAGAGTGTCAGGAACAGGTCCTTGATCGGCAGGATGTCGGCAAGGATTCGATGCTTGTAGATGGATTCGCTCACGGCCAGTCCGGCCACGAAGGCGCCAAGGGCGAGCCCGAGTTGGAGCAGTCCACCGACGAAGGCGAGACCGACACAGGAGCCAACGACGCTGAGGGTGAACAGCTCGCGGTTGCGGGTTCGGGTCACCGCGTGCAACAGGGCCGGGATGATCCAGCGCGCGCAGACGCCGGCAAGCACGACAAAGAGGCCGCCCCGGCCGAGCAGGGAGCCGGTGCGGGCGAGCAGTGACTGGCTGCCGCCCCCCTCGTTGAGCAGCAGGGGCAGAAACAGGAAGAAGAAGATGATGAACAGGTCCTGGAAGATCGCCACCGCCAGGGCCATGCGGGCGCCGGGACTGGATTCGAGGCCGAGATCCTGGAAACTCTTCAGGCTCACCGCCGTCGAACTCATGGCCAGGGCCACGGCAAGCACCGCCGCGCCTGCCCAGGGCAGGCCGCCGATGGCCCAGACCGCCCCCCCGGCAAGCGCCATGCAGGAGCCCATTTGCCAGCCGCCACCGGCAAAAGCGAGGCGTCGAAGGTAGCGCAGTTCACCAAGGGAAAACTCCAGCCCGAGGGTGAACATGAGCAGCATGACCCCGAATTCCGACATCTGGGCGATGCGTGCCTCGGATTCGCCACCACCAAGCACGTCAAGCACACCGCTGTTGGCAAGGAGCACACCGCAGAGAAAGTAGCCGGCAAGCAGGGACTGCTGCAGGCGCAGCAGCAGGAGAGAGACCGTCACCACCGCGATCAGCATCAGTGCCAGCAGCGTGAACAGCGGTGGCAGGCCCTCGGCGGCGGCAAGCAGGGCAGGGAATGGCATGAGGCCATTTGCCCGGAAGGCCGGGTCGCCTCAAGCGGGAATCGCAGGCGGAGGCGGATTTTTACCGGCTGATCTCACTTGCCGAGACGATCGAGCAAGTTGCGGGTGATTCGCGTCACCGCCGCATCGCCGCCGGCGAGTCCATGGGCCCAGTCGGTCGTGCCCGCCGTGAACACGGTCCCACCCCGTGTGTACACGCCCATGCAGGCGGCACCGGTGCGCCCCTTCTCCCATTTTTCATACCATTCGGCGTCGTCCGGATGCCAGCGGGCCTCGCAGGTGCCAAGCACCGCAAAGGTCTTCGGACTGCCGTCGCGCCCGGTCGGGTAGGGCAGCCCGTCGCGCCACTCGAGTTCGCAGCCGTCGCACTCGTAGCCGACGATCGTGTCCTTGCCGCCAAAGGTGTCGCCGCGCTTCAGGCCGGTACCTTCAAACAGCCAGTGGTCGGGCCGGTGCACGGTGTAGGCGGCCGGACCGTCCATGAACTGGCCATGGCTGCGATGGTAACCGCCCCAAAGAAAGCCGAC
>JAUREI010000037.1 GCA_030827515.1 Prosthecobacter sp.
CGATGGAGTTCCGTCTCGATTCCAAACACCTCGCCGAACACTGCCGGCTCACGCAATGTGCCGTCACCCTGTCGCCCGGTCAGCAGGCACGCGATGCCAAGGAGAGCCGCTGGCTCGGTCTCTATGGCGGTCACAACAGAGTGGACCACTGTTACCTCGCCGGCAAGGTGACGAAGGGTGCGACCGCGGTCGTCTGGCTGGGCGACGGCCAGGCGGCGCGACATCGGATCGATCACAATCACTTCGGCCCGCGCGAGCGCCTGGGTCAAAACGGCGGCGAGACAATCCGTGTGGGCGACAGCAAGACCTCCATGACCGAGGCGGCCTGCGTGATCGAGGACAATCTGTTCGAACGCTGCAATGGCGAGGCCGAGTGCATTTCCAACAAGTCCTGCGGCAACGTTTACCGGCGCAATGTCTTCCTTGAAGTCAGTGGCACCCTCACCCTGCGTCATGGCAACGGCTGCCTCGTCGAGGGCAATGTCTTCCTCGGCAACGGCGCCTCCGGCACGGGCGGCATCCGCATCATCGGCGAGGATCACCTCGTGCGCGGCAACCGCTTGCAGGGATTGGCGGGTGACGATGCACGCTGTGGGCTGACGCTCATGCAGGGCGTGCCGGATTCGGCGCCCCATGAATACTTCCAGGTCCGGCGTGCCCGCATCGAGGACAATGTCCTCGTCGATTGCCGGCACCCGATCCTGATCGGCCTGCGGGACGGCCGCGGCAGTCTGCCGCCGCTCGACTCGGTTTTTCGCAACAACCGTGTGCAGGCGCCGATGGCGACCGTCGTCGAGGCGCGCTGCGATGCCGCCGGCGTGAGCTGGGAGGGCAACGTCTTTTTCGGCAGGGATCCGGGTCTGCCGGAAACGCCCGGCATCACCTGGCAAACGCCGGAGGTGCCCCCCGCACCGGAAGTGGATCGCAGCCTTTACGGACCGCGTTGGTGGGAAGGGTGATGTCGTGACGTGCCCGGTGTAAAGCAGCAGCTCCCGGCGCTGGCCGGATCCTAGGAACTCTCGGCGCGAATCGCCTCGAGTTCCTCCCAACGCGCATACAGCCGGGTCACCTCGGCCTTGGCAGCTTCCAGATCGGCGGCCAGGCCGGGCGCCTCGTGCGAGCGCTCGATGTAGAACGACGGATCATTGAGCGTGGTGTCGAGCGACTGCATCTTCTCCTCGGCGGCGAGAATGTCGGCCTCGATCGTCTCCAGTTCGCGCGTCTCCTTGTAGCTGAGCTTGCGAGGCTTGGCCTTGGACGCCATCGGCTTTGCCGCCTTGACCGGCTCGGTCCAGGCGCGTTCGCGCAGCTCGCGCTCGCGGCGTTTTTCGAGGTAGTAGCTGTAGTTGCCGGCCTGCACGTGCACGCCGCCCTGCTCGAAGGCGACGATCTGGTCGCAGACACGGTCGAGGAAGTAGCGGTCGTGGCTGACCACGAGCACGGTGCCGTCGAAGTTGCTGATCGCCTCCTCGAGGATGCGCAGGCTCTGCAGGTCGAGGTCGTTGGTCGGTTCGTCGAGCACGAGGATGTTGCCGCCGCGCTTGAGCACCTTGGCGAGCAGCAGGCGCGCTCGTTCGCCGCCGGACAGGCGGTCGACCCGCTCGTTGATGCGGTCGTCGTTGAACAGGAAGCGGCGCAGGTAGGCGCGGGCGCTGAGCTTCTGGTCGCCAAAAAAGACGGTTTCATCCTGGTCGGCCACTTCGGCGATGACGCTGCCGGTGCCGTCGAGCTGCAGGCGGGCTTGGTCGATGAAGTTGAAGGCGGCGCGCTTGCCGATGGCGACCTTGCCCTCGTCGGGCTCGCGTTCGCCGAGGCAGAGGCGCAGCAGGGTCGTCTTGCCGGCGCCGTTGCGACCGACAATGCCGGTGCACTGGCCGGGGCGCAGCTCGACGTCGAGCTGGCGGAACAGCCAGCGTTCCCCGCCGAGTTCGTCGGTCACGCAGGCACCGACGCCGGCGAGGTTGACGGCGACGTCGCCGAGTGGCGGTGCCGGCGGCAGCAGCAGGTCCATCTCGCGCTCCTCGGGCGGTGCCTCCATGCCCTCGATCTGGTAAAACATGTCGAGGCGGTGGCGCGACTTCGTCGTGCGCGCCTTGACGCCGGCGCGCACCCATTCCAGCTCGGTGCGCAGGAAACGCTGGCGCCGGCGCTCGGTCTGCTCGGCGATCTGCCGGCGCGCGGCCTTGCTCTCCAGGTAGGCGGTGTAGTTGCCCTCGTGCGAATAGCAGCGGCCCTCGGCGATCTCGAGGATGCGCGTGGCGATGACGTCGAGGAAGTAGCGGTCGTGGGTGACGAAGATGACCGCGCCGGCAAAGCCGCGCAGGAACTCCTCCAGCCAGCGGATCGATTCGGCATCCAGATGGTTGGTTGGCTCGTCGAGCAGCAGCAGGTCGGGCTGGCCGACCAGGGCGCGGCAGAGCGCAACACGGCGTTTTTCGCCGCCGGACAGGGGCGCCACCGGGGCGTCGAGCGGCGGCGCGCCGAGGGCACTGGCGACCGCGCGGATGCGCGTCTCGAGATTCCAGCCGTCGGCCGCCTCGATGCGGTGCAGCAGGTCGGCCAGCTCGGCCTCGCCGCCGTCGCCGGCCTCGTAGCGCGTCCGCCACTCCATGAGGTCGGCGGCGCCGGCCTGGATGTTCTGCAGGACCGTGGTGCCGTCATCAAGCTCGAACTCCTGGGGCAGGTAGCCGACCCGCAGGCCGCGGCGGATCGACAGCTCGCCGGAGTCGGGGCGCTCGCGCCCGGCGAGGATTTTTAACAAGCTCGTCTTGCCGCAGCCGTTGCGGCCGACCAACCCGACCTTTTCGCCGTCGCTCACGGCCAGCGTGACGCCTTCCAGCAGGCGCTGGTTGCCGTAGCCGAGGGTGAGTTCATTGGCGGAAAGCATGGGGGCGCTTCCATCGCCCGGCTGCGGGCTTTTGCCAAGTTCAGGGTTTCACGAAGCGGTAGTGGGAGACGAGCCATTCCTCGCCGCCGCGGTAGCCCCAGAGTTCGGCGCAGGCGAGGTAGAAGAGGCGCCAGTAGGACCACCATTTCACGGTCTGGTCGGCGCCATAGGTGTCGGCGAAGAGCGGCAGGATCTCGGCCTTGTGGGCGTCCATGTTGGCCAGCCAGGCCTCGGCGGTGCGACTGTAGTGCAGGCCGCTGACCTGCCAGTGCGCCTCGATGCGCAGGTCGTCCTGGAAGTAGAGCAGCAGGTCGTCGGAAGGCATCTGGCCGCCGGTGAAAAAGTATTTCGCCATCCAGTCGTTGTCGCTCTCGACCTCGAAGTGGTAGGGCGTGTCGCGGTGGGTGAAGATGTGCACGAAGAGCCGGCCGCCGGGTTTGAGCCAGCGGGCGATGCGGCCCATCAGCTCGCGGTAGTTCTTCATGTGCTCGAACATCTCGACCGAGACGCAGCGGTCGAAGACCGCGTCGCCGACGCCGGCGAAGTCGATCATGTTGGCGGTGATGATCTCGAGGTTGTGCAGGCCGCGCTTTTTTGCCTCGGCGTCGATGTGGGCCTTCTGCGAGTGCGAGTTGGAGACGCTGGTGATGCGGGCGGTGGGGTAGTGCTCGGCCATCCACAGCGACAGCGAGCCCCAGCCGCAGCCGAGTTCGAGGATGCGCTGGCCGTCGGCCAGGCCGGCTCGCTCGCAGGTGAGGCGCAGCATGGCGGCCTCGGCCGTGTCGAGGTCGTCGTGCGGCGTGGTGTAGTAGCCGCTGCTGTATTTGAGGTGGCGGCCGAGGCAGAGTTGGTAAAAGCGGGCGGGCACCTCGTAGTGCTGCTCGTTGGCGGCCTCGGTGGCGATGGCGACCGGGCTGGTTTTCAGGCCCTCGACATGGCGCATGAGCGCCGCCTGGCGCGCCTCGGGATCGGTTGGCCGGTGCCGGCGCAGCACGGCGGCGAGGCGGCGGCGGATGCCGGCGCGGATCACCGGATCGGGGAGCAGGTCCCTGGCAAGGAGGTCGTTGAGATTCATGCGCTTCCGGAATCAACGCCTGCGACCGCGGCCGGGCCGTGTCTTTTTCGGGCGCGGTCTCCGTTCAGCCCGGGAAGAGCTGGCGCAGGGCCTGTTCGCGGGCGGCGAAGAGTCGCGCCAGTTGCGGGCGCACCAGCCAGGGCTGGGCGAGGTCGCCGAGCGGGGCGAAGGGCAGGGTGTAGGTGATGTGATCGACCACCTCCGCGCGCCCGTTGCCGGCGCTCTGCACGACGTGCTCGTGCTGCCAGAAGGCATAGGGACCGGCACGCTGCTGGTCGATGAAGCGCCGGCCGTCGTCGACGTGGGTGATTTCCGCCAGCCAGGTCAGGGGCAGGCCGAGCAGGGGGCGCACGCGGTAGGCGATGAGCAGGCCGGGCGTGACGCGCTCGGGCAGGTTGGGGGTCAGCACCTCGAGACCGAGTTCCGGTGGCGTCAGCCGGGCCAGATTGCGGGGGTTGGCGAAGAAGTTCCAGACCGCCTCGGGTTCGGCAGAGAGGATTTGACGCGACTGCCAGGTGTGAACGGCCATGCCTCACTTACGCGCCGCGGCGGCCAGGCGGATGGCGCCTTGTGTCGTCAGCGGGTGCGCGGGTTGGCCGCGCTGGGTGCAGACCAGCTCGCCGGAGGCGATCAGGTCGGCGGCGAGCTTGCGCACGCGCGGCATCAGGGAACGCCAGTCGGTCGCGGCGCGACGAGCCACTTCCGACGGACAAAACGTCGCGCCTGCCGCGCGTTCCCGCGCGAGATCGAGCAGGAGACGGCGGAGGACGGCGTCGGTCACTTGCGACGTGCGGGGGCGTTTTTTTTTACCGCGGTCTTTTGGGCCGCGGCTTTCTTGGTGAGCGGCTTGGAAGCGGCTTTTTTCACCGGGGCTTTCTTCGCGGCGGCTTTTCCAGCCGGGGCCTTGGCCGTTTTGACGGCCTTGGAGGCTTTTTGGGCGACCGTCTTCACGGGAGCCGGTTGCTGGCGCTTGAGAATGCGGGCGAGGCCGCCCTCGCGGGCGAGGCGCAGGCGCAGCATTTCCTCGCGGAAGGCGATGGCTTCGGCGAGCACCTGCTCATGGGTTTCCTTGGTGTAGGCGTAGACGCGCGAAACGGTCTTGCCGCGCTCGGCACGAACCGAGACGGCGATGTGGCGGACGATGCGGCCCTTGGCGTTCTTCGTCTTGCGGTAGGAGATGCCGACGTGGCCGCTCTTGTTCTTGGCGTTGTGGCTGTGGGCGATGCGGCTGGCCTCGATCTCCGGCATCTCGGCCAGCATCTGGTCGCGATAGGCGCGGGCGGCCTTGAGGGAGCCCTTCATGCCGCCGAACAGGCTGTCGGAAAAGTGCTTGGTGTGGAGCTTGCCGTGGCGGGAGATGCAGACCTGAAACCCGTGGGTTTGCTTCGATGCGTCTGGCCGGGTGTCGATGCGTTTGATGTTGCGTTCGGAAAGGGGGTTGGAGCGGCGTCGCATGAAAAAATCGGAGGTTTTGGGGGGAGGGGAGGCGAATTTGGACGCATCACCATGACGCGCAACAGCAAAGTGCCCATGGGTGCAAGGGTTGGTTAAACTCCGGGGGGTGGCCGGCCTTCGCCAAGGCCGCACGGGGGCATTGCCGGAATGGCATCACTCCCTCGCTCGCGAATCGATGACAATCGTCACGGGACCGTCATTGACGAGGCTCACCTGCATGTCGGCCCCGAAGACGCCGCGTTCGACCGCTGTGCCGAGTTCGCCCTCCAGTTGGGCCAGGAAATGTTCGTAGAGCGGCACGGCTTTTTCCGGGCGCGCAGCGCGGGTAAAGCCGGGTCGGTTGCCCTTTTTCGTGCTGGCAAAGAGGGTGAACTGGCTGATCGCCAGCACGCGCCCCCCGGCCTCGGTGACGCTAAGGTTCATTTTGCCCTCGGCATCGGCAAACAGGCGCATGGCGGCCGTTTTCGACGCCAACCAGTCGGCATCTTCCCTGGTGTCGACCTCCTCGACGCCAACCAGCACGACCAGGCCGCGGTCAATCTGGCCGACACATCGGCCGTCGATGTGGACACTGGCCTGGCGGGCACGCTGGATGACGAGTCGCATGGCGGCATCCTGCGCGGGGCGGGGGTTTTGTCCACCGGTTGACTCCGGCGGCGACCGTCCGATGAGTGGGGGCATGCATTTCCTGATCACCGCCGGCCCCACGCGCGAGCCGCTCGACCCGGTGCGATTCCTGTCGAACCGTTCCTCCGGGCGCATGGGCTACGCCCTGGCCGAGGCCGCGCTGGCGGCCGGTCATGCGGTGACCCTGGTCAGCGGGCCGGTGGCCCTGCCGGTCCCGGCCGGGGCGAATCGGGTTCGCATTGAGACCGCCCGCGAGATGTTTGAGGCTGTGCGCGACGCCATTGGCGGCTGTGACGTGGCCATTTTCTGCGCGGCGGTGGCCGATTACCGGCCGGTGGCGACTGCCGAACACAAGCTCAAGAAGAGCGGCGACCGCCTCGTCCTCGAACTGGAGCCCACCGAGGACATCCTCGGCTCCGCGCGTTCGGTGTTCGGTTTTCGCGGCTACCTGGTGGGATTTGCCGCCGAGACCGAAAGGCTGGTGGAACACGCCCAAGGCAAGCTGATGCGCAAGGGTTGCGACCTGATGATCGCCAATGACGTGGCGCGGCCGGGCATCGGCTTTGACAGTGACGAAAACGAGGTCATTCTCTGCCTGCCCGGCGGCAGCACCCGCGCCCTGCCGCGCCAGTCCAAGAAGGATCTGGCGCGCGAACTGGTCGCCTTCATCGCCTCCGCCGCTTAACCCCCACCGCTCCTCCACCCCCTCTGCATGGATCTTCTGCCCCTCGCTCTCGCCGCCGCCGCCCAGGCTGGCCGCCTCATCAAGGACAATTTTGGTTCGGTAAAGACCGTCAACGAGATGAAGCGTCGCGACGTCAAACTCGAGCTTGATGTGCGCACGCAGAAGCTCATCACCGACCTCATTCTCGGCGCGCATCCGGATCACGCGATCCTCGGCGAGGAAGAGGGCGACCTCGGCGGAGACGGCGACGTCGAGTGGATCATCGACCCGATCGACGGAACGGTGAACTATTTTTACGGCATCCCCCACTTCTGCGTCTCCATCGCCGCGCGCGTGCGCGCCACCCAGGAGCCGCTGCTCGGCGTCATCCATGACCCGATGCAGGGGGAAACCTGGAGCGTGGTGCGCGGCGGCACGCCCGAGATCAACGGCAAGCCCATCGCTGTCAGTGCCCGCACGCAGATGAGCGAGGCGATCATCACCGCCGGCTTTTCGAAGAGCAAATCGGCCCTCGACGCCGGTTTCGAGCGCTACCGGCGCCTCAGCTACGAGGTGTTCAAGACCCGCATGCTCGGCAGCGCCGCGCTCGCCCTGTCCTACGTCGCCACCGGCAGGCTCGACGCCTATGTCGAGGAACAGATCAGTCTCTGGGACATCGCCGCCGGTGTTCAGCTCGTGGAGGCTGCGGGCGGTCGGGTGATTCTCCGGCCAAGCGAGACCAAGCCCGGCACCTTCTTCATCTGTGCCTGGAACGGCCGCCTGCCGATCGAGCAGTTCCTGTGAGGTCCTGCCTCAGTTCGCGGGCAGACGGCAGGATTGCCAGGCCAGGAAGCGCCAGCGCTCACCCTCCTTGCGCCAGACGGCGAGGTAGCTGAGCGTCGCCTCCATGCGACCGGAGGCGCCCTCGACCTGCAGCTTGGCGCGACCACCCATCAGGGCGATGCCGGGGGCCGGGAAGGTGATCGTGCGTTCGACGGGTTCATAGTCGAGGTATTTCGTGCCGCCACCGAGCAGGCTGTCGAGGAAACTGGCCTTGGTGTCGACCACCCCGTTGGAGTGGGCGTAGCGCAGTTCATCGGAAAAGGCGGCCTCGAGCGCGGCGCGCTCCGGCCGAGTCATGGCGGCGATGCGGGCCTGGTCGGCGGCGACGATCGCGGCGGTTTCGTCGGCGGCCTGCAGCGGCAGGACGGCAAGGCAGGCAAGCAGGAGCAGAAGGCGGTGCATGCGCCAGCATGCGGCGGGGCCTTGGGGATGCCAGCGGAAAATGGTGCGCTTCGCCCACCACGCCGGCGATGTTCCCCGACAAACCGGCACCGAGGTCGCCGTAACCTCATGCCATGTCTGAAGAGCCTTCCCCGACCTCCACCCGTCGCCACTTCCTGAAGACCGCCGCCGCCGGTGTCGCCACCTTCAACATTGTCCCGCGCCATGTGCTCGGTGGCCCGGGTTTTGTGCCGCCCAGCGAGAAGGTCAACGTCGCCATGGTCGGCACGGGCGGGCAGGGACGTGTCAACCTGCGCCAGTTGCTCCAACTCGACGACGTCCAGGTCATCGCCGTGGCCGACGCCGCGGAGTCGTTCAGCCTGGAGAACTTTTATTACAAGGGCATGGGCGGCCGACTGCCGACCAAGGCCGACATTGAGAAGCATTACGCCGAGAAGACCCCCAACTTCCGCTGTGCCGATTACGAGGACTTTCGGGTCATGCTGGAGAAGGAAAAGTCGGTCGATGCCATCCTGTGCGCCACGCCGGATCACCTGCATGCCTACGTTTCCTGTTATGCCATGCGCGCGGGCAAGCACGTCTACTGCGAGAAGCCGCTGACCCACAACATCTGGGAGTCGCGGCACGTGGCCGCCGTCATGAAGGAGACCGGCAAGGCGACCCTGCTCGGCAGCCAGGGGCACTCCTCGCTCGGCACGCGCGAGACGATCGAGTATCTCCAGGACGGCGCCATCGGCACCGTGCGCGAGATTCACTCCTGGGTCGGTGCCAAGCGTTGGAACCCGACGCTCACCGGCCGTCCCACGGAATCGCCGCCGGTGCCCGCCGGACTGAACTGGGATCTCTGGCTCGGGCCGCGCGAGGCGCGGCCGTTCCACCCGGCCTACTTCCCGGTGGCCTGGCGCGATTTCTGGGACTTTGGCACCACCGGCATCGGCGATTTCGGATGCCATGACCTGAACACCGCGGTGCGGGCCTTTGACCTGCCGCTGCCGACCCGCGTGCAGGCCTTCGCGGCTGGCGCCATGGACCGCGACATCGCCCCGCACGGCTCGCTCATCCACTACGATTTCCCCGCCACGGACAAGCATCCGGCCATCCACCTCAGCTGGTATGACGGCGGGCTCATGCCGCAGAAACCGGAGGCTCTTGGCGCCTTTCCGCTGCCCAAGCGCGGCACGATGTACATCGGCGACAAGGGGGTGATTCAGTGCGACGGCAGCGGCGGTGCGCCGCGCTTGTTCCCGGACACCCTGCGGACCTCCTACCAGAAGCCGGAGCCGCGCCTCAAGCGTTCCAACGGCCATCACCGCGACTGGATTGATGCCTGCAAGGGCGGTCCCGCGGCGAGCAGCCCCTTCGACTACGCGGCGCACCTGACCGAAATCGTCCTGCTTGGCGTGCTGTCCCTGCGCAGCGGCAAGACGGTGGAGTGGGACGGCAAGCTGATGCAGGCGAAGGGTCAGCCCGAGCTGGAACCGTTCATCCGCGAAAGCTATCGCAAGGGCTGGGAAGTTGTTTGACCCCCATGGCCTGCACCGTCGCCTTCACCCCGCTCAGCGCCGCCGATCACGAGGCGGTGGCGCGCCTCCTGCACCGGTCGCTCGTCGACTGGTATGAAAGCCGGCTCCGTCAGGGCGCGCGCTTCGGCGAGAGCCACGAACCCTTTCGCATTTTCCCCGAGGTCTATGAGGCGCTTGACCCCGGAGAGGCGGTCACCGCCCGCGATGCGGACACCGGCGATTTGCTTGGGGTCTGCTTCTCGCATGAGCGCGAAACCCATGTCGCCGTGGGCATCGTCTCCACCGCGCCCGAGGCGGCCGGTCGTGGCATCGCCCGCGCCATGATGCAGGCTGTGCTTGATCGTGCGCGCGAGCTTGGCAAGCCGGCGCGACTCGTCTCCAGCCTGCTCAACCTCGATTCCTTCTCCCTCTACACCCGGCTCGGTTTCGTGCCGGGCGCGATTTTTCAGGATCTCCTGCTCACCGTGCCGGCGGAGGGGTTGACGGTGCCGGCGCCGGAGGGGAGCGAGCGCGTGCGTTTGGCTCGCGCCGATGAAGCCGCGCTCCTGGCCGATTTTGAACAGTCGCTCCAGGGCATCCGCCGCGAGAAGGACTATGCTTTCTTCCTCGCCAACACGGCCGGTTCCTGGCGGGTGCTGGTGTCGAGGGACGTGGCCGGCGCCATCGACGGCGTGCTGGTCGTCAGCGATCATCCGAGTTTCACCATGATCGGCCCCGGTGTTGCCGCCAATGAACGCAGCGCCACCGCCCTGCTCTGGCATGCGCTCGACCTGCTGCGCGGCCGCACGGTCGTATTTCTGGTCCCCTGCGCGGCCGCCGGCCTCGTCCGCACGGCCTACGGCTGGGGCGCGCGCAATGTCGAGTTGCATGTCGCCCAGTCCACCGCGCCGGTGGCGGCTGCACGCGGCCTGGTGTTCCCCACCTTCCTGCCGGAGTCGGGTTGATCCGGCTTACAGCTTGTTCGGCGTCACCCCGGTCCAAGGGCTCCAGGCCCCGAGGGCGTGCTGCTGAATCTTGCGCTTCCAGATTTTGTTCATGCAAAAGGCATAGAGGGTGTCCATCTGCCTGCCGCCGATGGCGACACCGGTGACGCGGCCGCGGTCGGGCACGGCGAGGATGACCTGGGTGGGTCCGTCATCCGCACTGATTTGGATGCCGCTCCGGGTGGCCAGGAACTGTCGGCCCTCCAGCGAGTAACACACGCACTCCGTCCCGGCATCATCGTCCCAGTCCTGCACGTGCAGGTGGAAAAAACGCTCCCTGTGGGTCAGCGAACCATCCTCTGCGACCTGGTAGCTGCAGGCCCACTTCGAGTGGCCCTCGGCGACTGTGAGCAGCCATTGGTCGGGGCGGAAGGCAAGGCCGGTGGCGAACTTCAGCCCGGCATCGGCCTGTTTCTTTTGGCCATCCCGAATCTGCCAGACGCTGCCGCCGTTGTTCGGTTTGCGGGCGTCATTGTCGGTGACATACAGGCTGCCGTTTGGATGGGCGAGAATGCTGTGGCCGGTGAGGCCATCCAGAACGACCGTGGACTTGCCGGTGCTGTCGTAGCGCAGAAGCTGGCCGGATTTCTCGGAGATGGTGAACAAGGACCCGTCGGCCCCGACACTGACGCCGTGGGCGTTGCCGGTTTTCTCGGCAAAGACTGTCACCGCATCATCCAGGCCGATGCGATGGATCCTGTCGGCCGTGGTGTCGGCAAAGAAGATTTCGCCCGCCGCATTCGTCGAGGGCCCGCGGGTGCTTTTGAAGCCTTCGGCGACAAGCTGCCAGTCCTCGTCCGGAACCAGAATTTCCTGGGCGCGCGGGGCGCTCGGGCCGGCTTTCACACGCTCGGGCCAGCCTTTCCAGAGGTAGGCCATGGCTTCGCGCCAGTTCTCGAGGTAACCGGCAACGTGTTTGCCGTCGATGATGCGGAACTGGTGGTCGTACCCCGAAAAGACCAGCGCCTTGGCCATCTCCTGATCGGCCAGGAACCAGTCGCCGGCGCAGTTTTCCATGTCGCGCGTGGCGGTGGTCAGGAAGGCCCGGATGGGACGCGCCTCGAACTTGCGCACCATGGTGGGAAACTCATGACCGCCGCGGAAGGCCACCCAGCTGCCGCTGGCGGCATACACGCGACTGAAGGCTTCCGGCCGGTTCCAGGCGGCGGTGAAGGCGGTGATGCCGCCACTGCTGCCACCGGAGATGCAGCGGTCGTTGCCATCCGTGCTGAGGTTGAGCTGGCAGGTCCTGGCGACGTGGGGCAGCAGTTCCTCGTCGAGGAAGCGCACGTTGTTGTCATTCACGGCGTCATACTCGAAGTCGCGGTTGCGACGGTCGGCGGTGCCCGGCATGGGCCCGGGCAGGGTGCCTGGACGCACGAAAACGCCGACCGTGACCGGCATTTCACCGCTGGCGATCAGGGTTTCCAGCAGGGCTTTCTCACGCGGTTGGTAGCCATCGGTCTTCACATACACGCAAGCCGGTTTGCCGGCGTCGTATTGCGCCGGAACAAAGACGGTCACCTCGCGCACCGTGCCGGGGAACACCCGGCTCTCCGTGTAGGTGAAGGTTTCGATGCGCCCTTCCCGGAGGTCTTCGGGTCGGACTTCGGGCGGGCTGTAGGAGGGGATCTCTTCACGGGCCGTTTCGACACCGCTGCCTGCGAGCGGGCGAATGAACCACTGCAGGTGCGTGTCACCCGCCCGGTGCTGCCAGAGGTCGATGCGCGCCCCGGCTTCGCGTTTGCCGCCGAAGTGGTCGAGCCCCATGCCCGGGGCATGCTTCGGCTCGAGGACGTAACTGCCATTGTCCTGCGGCTGGATCGACCACAGCTGCGCCGCGGAGGGGCCGGCCTGGGCGAGCACAATCCTGGCGCCGTTTTTGGTGTCGCCATCCGCGACCGTCAGCGCCAGCCCGGGCTGGGCGGCCGGGGTCAGCACATGCCAGCCGTCACCGTGCGACTGGATGAGCCATTTCTGGTTTGCCGAACCGGAGGGCTTCTGGATGGAAACGCCGCCGCCTGCAGCGGGGGCCCCGGTGAGTTCCAGGACAAATTCCGTGGCGCTGACGGGGACAAGCTGGTAGGCGCCCCAGTCCTCCGCGAGGGCAAGGGAGGGCAGGCAGACAGCGGCAAGCAGGAGGCGTTTCATCAGGGCAGATCTTGCCGTGCTGCGGGTCACCGGCAAGTGCTTGCGGCGCCTGTCGCCCTCACTTCGCCTTCGGAGGATCCACGGCGACCTCCGCCGCGGGAACGAGTTCGATGGCCAGGTTCTCCCCCTTGAGATGCCGGTCGAAAAAGCGGCGGGCGAGTTCCTGCACCGCCGGCTTGCCGAAGGCGGGCCCGCCGTGGCCGGAGCCGGGAAGGGTCTGCAGCCAGACGGGCACGCCCTGTGCCTTCAATGCGGATTTGAGCTGTACGCTTTGCGCGTAGGGCACGAGCGCGTCATGGGTGCCGTGAAGGATGAGGAAGGGCGGGCTGTTGCGGTCGACGTAATGCACGGGGCTGACGGCCTGCGCCTTGGCGATGTCATCGAGGGGTGCGCCGATCAGCGAGGAGTAGGGATCGGTCGGCGTGTTGAAGGCAAAGATGTTCTTCACGTTCGAGTCGGCGGTGGCCTGCTGGACGACGGTGGTGAAGTCGGCCGGACCGAAGATGTCGCACACCGCCTGCACGCGGTCCGGTTGGTCCGCGTGAGCCCCGATCGGAGGGAAGACGCCCTTGCCGCCGGAGGTGCCGACAAGAGCGGAAAGATGGCCGCCGGCCGAACCGCCGACCACCCCAACCCGGGAGGGGTCCAGGTGATAGGTTTTCGCCTGGGCACGCAGCCAGCGGATGGCTGCCTGACAATCCTGGATCTGGGCGGGGAATACCGCCTTCTGGCTGAAGCGGTAACCGACACTGGCGACCGCATAGCCTCGAAGGGCATAGTCGGTGAACGGGCAGGGGAACTTGTTGCCGGCGCGCCAGCCGCCGCCGTGAATGTGAACAATGAGCGGCAACGGCGATTCCGGCTGCGTCTCGGGCAGGTAGAGGTCGAGCTTTTGCGCGGGATCACCCCCGTCGATGTAAGCAAGGTCGCGCTCCAGGCGCACGCCTGCGGGCACACCCTTTTCCGGTTCCTGGGAGAAGCCCGCGGGGGCCAGCAGCAGGGCGGTCAGCAGCGGCAGCCAGGCGCGACGGGTCAGGCGTTGGGAGTTAGGGTTTCGCATAAAGGCGGATGTCGTCGAAGTCGTTCATGTCGTCAAACGAGCCGATGCCGATGCGGCCGCGGCCAAAGGTGGTGTCCGTGACGCTCAGGTGGGGTTTCGCCATGTCATCAAAATAGACGTCGATGCGGCCCGAGGTGACCTCGCGCACGACCTTGACCTGATGCCATCCGTCGGTCCAGGGCACGGGCCGGGTGTTGTTCGTCAGGGGTCGGCGCGGGGCGTTTTGGACGATCATGATCTGACCACTGGCCGGGTCGGGCTTGGCGCCGAGATGGACGTAATAGAAGTTGGCGGCATCCTGGTGGTTGAAGATGACGCAGCAGTCGCGGTGATTGCCGGTGTCCCTGGTGCTGCGCACCCGGAAGGTCAGGACAAAGTCGTCGGCGGTGACGTCCTTGAGCAGGGCGATGTGTAGCGGGCTGCGATACGGCGGCTTGTAGTCGCTTTCGCGGCGGTTGATGCCAAACACGGCGTTGCCATCGACGAACCGGTGCGTCCAGCTCTTCTCGTCGGTCACCTCCCAGCGGCTGCGGCCCTGTTCAAAGTCCTCCTGGAAAACGAGCGGCGGCGTTTCGGCGGAGAGGCTGGCGGCGAGGAGTAGGCAGGCGAAAAGGCGAAGCATGACGCCGACAGATACGCGACGTCAGGCGCCGTGCCATCAGCGGCTGTCATTTCCTGCCAAAGTGTTCGGCCAGCCTGGCCGCCAGTGGCTCCATGATCGCGGCCAGCGCGCTGTCTCCGGCCAGGTTGCGCGTTTCCAGAGGATCGCTGCCATGATCGTAGAGTTCGCGCGCGAGGAGGTCGCCTCCCCTGATGGTGCGCCACTCGGTGTAGCGCCAGCGTTCCGTGCGGACCGACCGGCCCCAGGCCTGCCAGGCCGACGCCGGGCCGTAAAACGGCTGCTGGTGCTGGGTGAAGGCGGCGCCCTTGACGCTTTTGGCGGGATCGGCCAGGACGGGCGAGAGATCGTCGCCCTCCAAATTCCCGGGCAGATCCCCGGCGATGCCGGCAAGGTGGGCGAGGGTGGGGAACAGGTCGACGAGCTCGGCAAGGGCGCCGGTCTTGCGGCCATGGCCGGCGGGTTGGCGCGGATCCGCGATGAGGAGCGGCACCCGCGCGTCGAGTTCGAAGTTGGTGGTCTTGCCCCAGAGCGCGTGTTCCCCGGTGTGAAAGCCATGGTCGGAGGTGAAGACGACGATCGTGTTGTCCGCCTGTCCGGAGGCCTCCAGCGCGTCGAGAATCAGGCCGAGCTGCGCGTCGAGGAAGCTGATGGAGGCATAGTAGCCGTGGCGGTAATGGCGGGTCTCCTCCGCGTTGAACTCGCGGTCCTTGGGCGTGCCTCCATAGCCGCGAATCTCGCGCGAGGCGTGCAGCGCGATGGCGGGAGCGTCCTGCGGTGGCGTCGCGGGATTCGGCATCGGGATGGCGGCGGGATCGTAGAGGTCCCAGTACTTTTTCGGCGCCACCAGCGGCAGATGCGGACGCCAGAAACCGACGGCGAGGAAGAAGGGCTGCTTCTGGCCGGCACGGTCGCGCAGCACGGCGGCGGCAAGCCGGGCGATCTGGCCGTCGCGGTAGGCGGTGTCGGGCACGGCATCCGATTCCGTGATGGGCGCCTTGTAGTCGGGTTTGGCTTCGCCCGCCCGGACCGGCGTGTTGGCAAAGAGGGTGTCATCCGCATGCGTGCCGGCATGCAGGATCTCGTCCATCGACCAGGAAGCCCGATCCTGGGTGTCGCCCATGTTGTGAAACATCTTGCCGATGTTCTGGCAGAACCAGCCTTGGTTCTTGAAATGCTGCGGCAGGGTGACGAGCGTTTTGCCATTGGGAGCGGTGTCACGGAAGCTCTTGCGCAGGTCGTCAACGCCGACCGTGTCCGGCCGCAGACCGGTGAGGAAGGAGGAGCGCGAGGGATTGCAGACCGCCTGCTGGCAGTAGGCGCGCTCGAAAACCAGGCCGCGTGCGGCGAGCCGGTCGAGGTGGGGGGTGATTGCCGTCGGATCGCCATAGGCTCCAAGGGCGGTGTTGAGGTCGTCGGCGACGAGGAAGAGAACGTTGGGTGCCGCAGCCTGCGTGGCGCCGGCGAGACAGAGACAAAGCAGGAAGGGGCGGAGAGTCATGGTCAGTAAACGAGTCGGCGGAAGTCGGTGATGCGGTGGAAGGTGATGAGGTTGCCGTTGTGGGCGGAATGCGCCTCTGCATCCCCGCTCCGGCTGACGATGCAAAGGTCGTCGCCGTCGACGCACATGGCGGCGTAGTGGCGGCTCTCCTTGGGTGTCGCACCGGCGCTGACAAGGCCCGCGAAGCACCAGTCGATCATGTTCTTCGAAAAGTGCAGGACGAGCCGGTGGCGCTCGTTGTCGGGCGTGCCCCAGCGCGCCGGTGACAGACGGTCGGGCCGTGTCATCGAGTCGGTGCTCTGCGATCCAAGCAGCAAGAAAAGGCGGCTGGCTTCATCCCAGAGGACATCAAAGCGCAGGTGACCACCGGGACAGGGCGCATACAGCATGGGTGTGCCGGCGGATGTTTTCACCAGCGAGGTAAGTTCTCGGAAGTGCGCATTTTGCAATGGATGAACAAATCCATGAGTGCGACCAGGATGTTCAAGGGCCGATGAGCTTCAGGCGAACGAACAACCTGCTGTTACCAGGCGGGAAGATGTAGGTGACGAGATTGTCTTCCTCGATGATATTTTCTTCAAGGGGTTCCTCAATCCAGACACCAGAAAGAGTCGTGGAAGTTTCGATGACGTAGTCAGTGCCGTAGAGGCCCGGGTAGTCCTGACCCTTGATCCACGTGATGCTCAAATTGCCGCCGGTGTTGGTGACCTTTGGCAGATGGGTCGGTCCGGTTGTGTAGCCGCTCGGGCCGCCGATAAAGTACTCAAGGCCGTTCGGCACCCCGTCATGGTCGTGGTCAGTGTCAAAGCCACCCGTCGCCCCGTTCAGCGACTGCCATCTGGCATAAGGAGAATCGTCAAAGATCACAACCTCGAGATCGTTGCCGGTGATTTGCAGGGCTATGTTAAAACTCCCCACAGTGCCGCTAAGCTTTGTGGGATCGAGCGTTCCGTTGATGGCGGCGGAGGTTACGAGCTTGTAGGTGCCTGCGGTGAGGCCGCTGAGGGCGGTGAAGGTAAAGTCGTCGATCCCGAGGCTTCCGCTGCCAAAGCTGAAGGTGCCGCCGACAGTAATCTGGTCGCTGGCAGCGGAAGCGCCGAGGTCGAAAATGAGTTTGCCTGCTCCCGTGGACATGGCCGTGACATTGAGGTCGCCGCCGATGGCGAGCGTGCCTGCGCTGCCATTCGTGCTTCCCGGAGAGATTTTGCCTCCTGAGGCGACAGTCACTGTACCGCCAACCATCCCGTCGCCTGCCAGTGTGGCACTGTTAACAGTGACCGAGCTGCCGGCGTGGAGAGAACCGGGGGCGTTGATGCGAAGTGTGCCGGCGTTCAATGTCGTGTTACCCGTGAAGGTGTTCGCTGCCGTCAGAGTCCAGGTGCCAGCTTCGAGTTTTCTTAACGCGACCACCCCGCCCGCATCCGGAGCATCGCTGATGATGCCCTCAACCTGTCCATTGCCAGTGCCTGTAAGGATGAACGCTCTCTGGCTGGTGGTGCCATTTTGGATCGCACCAATGAGTCGCAAGCTGCCCCCGCTGACCACCACTCGGGTGTCGCCACCACCGGCTGTGAGCGTGATGTCACCGCGCACAACATTGTCACCCGCCTCGTTGATGATGGCGCCGTTCGAGTTGCTGGTGCGGAATTTAATTGCAGGAGGAAGGTCAATCGGGCCGCTGCTGCCATCTAGGAGGAGTTGACAACCACCCGCGGTGCCATTGGTGAGGATGACGTTCTTTGTCGCGAAGCCCGTGCCTAGCGCGCTGTTGTTGGTGATGCGCAATGCCCCAGAGTTGACCGTGACATTGCCGGTGAAGCTGTTGTTGCCGCTTAGCACCACGGTGCCGGCGTTGATTGGGCAATCCACCGTCACCACTCCGTTGCCGCTGATGACATTCGGCACGACCAAGGTGCCGGTGCGATCAAAACGCAGCGTGGCATTGTTGACGATGGGGCCGGAGGGCAATGTGCCATTGGCCTCATCGTTGCCAATTTGCAGTGTGCCGCCTTCAATTCTGCTCGTGCCGTTGTAAGTGTTCGACCCGGTGAGGATGAGCGAACTGGCTCCTTTTTTGATGAACTCTCCAGAGCCGCTGATGTCGCCACTGAAGATGAAGGTGGCGGTGCCTGCGCCCTGGAAGGTGGTGCTGTCCTCCATCGTCACCGGGGCGCTCACATTCCACGTCAAACCTGCGCCATTGGTGGCGGCAAGATTGACCGCAGGGTCGAGCTGTGATTCACGTTGGAAGATCAGGGAGTTGCCACCGAGTGTCATGGTGGTGCTGCCGCTGGCAGGTCCAGTACCGCCGAGTGTGAGCACATTCAGCGCATGACCGCCCTGGCTGTCGTTGTTCGAGGTGATGGTGCCTGCGGGCAATGTCTGTCCGGTAAAGAACTGGATCGTCGAGAAACGGCTGTTTGGCGGAGCAATGCCACCCGTCCAGTGGGTGCCATTGCTCCAGTTCAAGGTTCCACTGTTTGTGGCGCTCCACACTGTCGTGCTTGGCGGTTCTCCATCCACGATGACAGTGAAGCTCGTCTGGCTGCTCAAGGAGCCGTCGCTGGCCGTGAGCGTGATCGTGGAGGTGCCGGACTGCCCTGCCACAGGCGTGAGTGACACGGTGCGCTCGCCTCCGCTCAACACGGTGCCACCCAGGCTGTCGATGGTGGCCGTGCAGACCGTGGTTTCGACATGACTGGAAACGGCCATGCCTATGTCATGAGTGGCGCCGGCGAAGGCAACGTTTTGCTCCGTGCCCACAGCCTGCCACGGACCCGCGGAACCGTCGTTGTCGGTGGCATAAAATGCAGTGTAAACGCTGCCGGTGCGCACGAGTCGCAGCCAGCAAGGAGCACTGGCCAGCGGCAGGGTGGCGTGGATTGCGGCGTCCGTTGAAGGGGTGCCGCGAGAAATAAAACTCACGCCTTCACTGCCGGTGACACGCACATAGGCGAAGCGGGCAGTGGGAGTGGCGGATTCACGCATCATGATTCCTGCTTCAGAGTTGGCGTCGGAGTGATCCACGGAAACGACACGTGCGATCATCTCTGCATCGCCGCTGAAGCTCTGGCGCACCCAGCGGAAGGCATCGCCCGCCGCCGTGCCGATGCCCGCACCCGTGCCGCCGACTAGAAAGGTGCCGCGGTTTTCGGTGAGGCTGCCAGCTGTGGTGACGGTGCCAATGTCCGAGTTCGTCCATGCAGGTGGCGCGGTGCTCACGGTGACGCCGCTGTTCGGCAGCACAACCTGATTGGAAGATGCTGCGGTGAGGGTAAGGTTGCGCGACTCGGTTTCCGCATCCGAGAGTCGAACCGTGACAGGATTGCCCGAGGCATTCACCGGCACGTAACGATCCGCAACGGGTTCAAGGGAAGGCGGCTGATTGGTGCCCGTGACGTTGATCGTCATGCCGCTGGACGCATTCAGCCCGTGGTGGTGCCGCGCTCCCATGCGTGAGCGGTTGTAAATCTCGTTGCGTGTGGAAAGCCCGCTCTGAAACAACACCTCGTCCATCTGGCCATCGAACCAACGATCGACGCTGGACGTGGTGCTGCCGTGTCCGCCGGCGACGATGGGGGCGGCCTGGTTGACGTTCATCGTCACCGACGCCATGGTTCCGCGCAGGAATCTGCCCACGTAGAGGTGAAACGTGCCGGAGTTGCTCGCGGTGCGGTCATAAATCAGTGTGAGGTGATGCCACTGACCGGAGGGCATGTCGGCGCATACGATCTCCTTCTCCAAACCGCCGCCGCCCCATTTTTGCAGCTTCAGTACATCGCTGCCAGCGGTGAAGAAAAGCTCCAGCTCATTCTCTGTCCCGTGGCCATCTCCATCGCCCAGATGAAAAACAAAGTCCTCCGTATCCGTTCCGCCGCGTTTGACCCATGCGGAGAGCGTCCAGTCCGCGTCATTGAGGTTGTGATCTGACGTGGTGAGGGTGCGTCGGAGCCTGGCCCCGCTGGTTCCGTTTTGTGCCAGCACCAGGGACTGGGCTGATTGCGGTGAGAGCATCTCGGGAACACCGGCATCATAGCCGTAGGTGCCGCCATTGACGGACTGCAACGTGCCTGTGCGTTTGTAGTTAGACGTGTCCGTGGTCTGGGCATCTTCATGGGAGTCGGGTGGCTCGAAATCATAGAAGAAGCGGAAGCCGGGCCCCAGCGACTGATCTCGCACCACGAGGCGGAAATTGGCGCTGCCATTGAAGTTGGGATTTGGTGTGAAGCGGGCCGTGTAACCGTCGGGAAGCAGGGTCATCCTGCCGTTGCGAACCCGATCCACGTCGTAAAAGATCTTCTCGTCCGGCGTGAGTTCATCGCTGACAAAGGTGCGCAGATCGATGTCCACCGGAGTGTTTTCCGTCGTGACCGGAGTGCTCAATGCCAGCACCGGCTTGGCATTTACGGTGACCGGCCACACCTGGCTGCCGGTGTTTCCCTGTGGGTCGGTTGCAGTGATGGTGATGTCCACCGTTCCGCTCACGGTGCTGGCGGCTGAGACGCTGATGGTGCGCACCGTGCCTGCGGTTCCGAACGTGATGCCGGCATCGGGAATGACGCTTTGGTCGGAGGACGTGGCGCTCAAGGTGAGCAGCGAGACATCCGTGTCCGCATCAGCCAGTGGCAGCGGGATGGCTCCAGTGCTCGACCCCTGGTCGGTAAGGGCTGGCTTCAGCTCGGCTGTGAAGACCGGCGCACCGGGTGGTGCGCTGAAGTTCATGTCCTGGCGGCTTGGCCCTACGGTCACGGGATTGGTGAAGCCGTTTGGCTGAATCGAGGCACCGGTCTTGGTGGCCGTCAGGGTGTAGCTGCCCGCACTGAGCCCGGTGATGGCATAATATCCGTCACCATCCGTTGTATCGCTCTGTGTGGGGGAGACTCGCACGACGACGCCCTGCATTGGCACCCCCAGCGTCGTGCTCACCACGCCTTGAATGAAAAAAGTGCCACTGCTGCCCACTTGCACCAGGATTGACCCTGTTGTGGTGAGACCCTTCATGTCGGAGACGATGCAGCGAACGGTTTTGATGCCAGCGCTGTTCCAGCTCTTGCTTGCCGTTGGACTGTTGTTCGTTGTCGTGCTGCCATCGCCCCAATCCCAGTAGTAGGCCAAAGTGTCGCCATCTGGATCGCTTGCAGTGGCTGTGAAAGTGGCGCTGGCGTTGACTGCCGGATTTGCATTGGAAGAGCCCAGCGTTACAGTGGGTTTTCGATTTCCCGCAAAGTCACCGCGATTTACCGTGACATCCATCCAGGCGACACCATCGCCATCCGTGCCACGCCCCACGGGTGTGATGTGGATGCCTGCAGCAGAGTCGGAAAAAGTCACACCCATCGGCAGGACGGCGTCGTCCTTTTGAAAAGTATCCGGCTTCATGTCGAGCAGCAGCGGTTGCTGGTAGCCGCCGTTGATGCTGGCCCAGTTCACCAGCACACCGTCGCGCATGCCAAAGCTGCTGCCGTAAAGCTGTCGGTATTCCACCCAGTAATCATCCGAACTGCCGGAGCGATCCACCACCAGCGCTCTCTTGTTGCCATCCGCTTGCACCTTGTCCATCGCGCGAATGCGTGTGGTCGTGCTGCCGTTTGTGGTGATTTTGGCCACGTCAGTGGCCGGCATCCAATTGAGAAACTCCTTAAAGGTGGTGCCAAAGTGCCGCTGAAAAGAGGAGGCGTTTCCGACGCCCATGAGATCAAACACGTTGCCATAATCCCAGACCTCACCCGGGCCGATGACGCTGCCATCATCCGTATCCCAGGCCCCGGCGTGAGGCAGGCCAAAGTTGTGACCGACCTCATGAGCACAAGTTTTAATATTCCACTGGGCATTTTGCAGCCAGGCACCTCTTGCCCCCACATTGGCAACTCCGGCGGTGTAGGGCAGCACTGGGGTCGAACCCGTGACCACCACTTCGTGTGTGTAGTTCAGATAGTTGTAGCCGGCTGCTGCCGCCGCAGCCCGGGCATCGGTCAAGACTCTGCCCAGCTTGGTGTGACTCGCGTAGGTGGATGAGTTGTTCGGCATTCGCAGCGTTGGCGTAATGGCCGACCCTTGCCCCACCAAAGCATAGGATGCCTTGCCGGAAGACATGTCGGTATATACCGTGTTCATGTCCGCGATCAGTTGCGTGAGTGTGGCTTCGGAAACGCGCTCGCCCTGATAGTCGGGGAAATCCACACGAATGATCAGCAATGTCTTTTGACCTTCCGTCCACGGGCTGGCAGCGGTCACGCCATCCAGATCGTAGGCAGCGGGCGTGGGGGCGGCCGTCTGCTCCAAACCCTCCTGATAGATCAAGGAGGCGACCGCATGAGAATCATCCTCATGCCGGCTTACGCGCTTGTTGTCCCAGGCGATCAGCACATCGTCCTCGTTGCTGCCTTTAACGGCTTCGTTCATGGCCGGGTCAATTTCTACCTGCAAGCCAGCGGCAATCCAGGCCTCGGCTTCCGCCTTCTCCATGACGCGGCCCGGCAGATCGGACATGGCCAATTTCCCATCCAATGCCACACCATGAACCGCGATGTTGTCGCGAGTCGGCATCGCGCTTCTCCGGCCATAGGTGTAGGCGTCATACACACGACCGTCCTGCAAGGTAACCTGGCGGGAGATCTGGCAGCCGCCATTGTCAAACGTTGTTGCCTGGACCAGTAAATCCCCGCGGGAACTCACGCGCTCCTCCATCAGAACCTCCACAGCAACAGGCAGCCTGCGCCGCACCTCCTCTGGCACCGTGAGGTCCAGTGCCCGCTCGGGATCCCTGTCAATCAGGTCCACCATCTCTTGCCGCCGTTTCTTGGCCAATTCGATGCCTTCTTCCACATCCAGCGTTTCCGCCGAGAGGTTCTCCGTCCAACGTCGAAACTCCTCAAACACGGCCTCCTGCACTGGATGTGCCCACCGAGTATCCACCCGTTCTGGCAGTTTGAAGTCGAAAGAGCCCGTCATCGGCCTGCCGAGTCGCCCCGAAGCACGCGATTTGAGTCGAGCCTGAGCGGTGCCCGTTCCCCGCTCTTGGCTGACTCTGGAAGTGTTCACGCCCTGTGAAGTGACGGCGACAATCTTGTCTGCCGTGGAGGCTGTGCGCCAGGGTCTGGTCCATACCAGCAATCCCAAAGCAAGGGCAAGGGCCAAGGACAAAGGGATGAATCGATTCATTTGAGGACAGAGTTAGAAAAAGAGCCGCAATTGTACAGCTTGTTTCCCCAAGGCTGTGGCAAAGATGCGTCGAATCTGCCTTTTCATCCAGTCTTGAAGACTGCAAGCTACACCACGTATCGCGGCCGGATGAATGGCGCGGGTATTGTGCATGGTGGCACCTCCTTGATGCAGACAAGGGTCATCGTCCGGCGGACAAGTATCTCCCATCCAGACTGTTGTCATTTCCTGGGATTGTGAAGATACGAATGGATCCATGGTGCGCCCTGACGGTGCAGCTTGTTCATTATAGAAAAGCATATTTGACGACAGTGTCAGCATGCAAGCACAAGTACGGTGCCAAAGGAAAAGACCGCAGTTCGGACCCGCTTCTCCGCGTCACGTCTTCTTCGACTTCGCGCTCCACACGGAAAGAGCGCGGAACTGGGCCCCCGCGCCGCGGGCGACGAAGCCGATACGACCCTTGCGGTCGCGAAAACGCTCGTGCTTTGCTTCCAGAACGTGATCGCCGATGCGGGCCAGGAAGCGGTCGCCGCAGACTTCGACGGTGACCTTGTGCCAGGCATTCGGATCCAGGGTGACAGGGATCTTGGTCAACTCCTCACGGCGTGTTTCCTTGGCGATGCCGCTCATCTTTTGAATCCAGATCGCCGTCGGCGTGATGACGACGCGGCCCTGGTGATGGTTGGGGTTGTGGGTGTCGCGGCAGACAAAGCCGATCTGGGGCGAGGCACCCAGCTTGAATTCGCCGGTCAGGACGTAGTCGCCCAGGTCGACGACATGTTCGCACACCGCCTCATGGCCGTGCGGGCGCTTTTCGCTGGGGCCCTCCTGCACGGCGTGGGCGGCACCGTCGCGGATGCTCCAGGTGCCAATGCCACCTCGCCAGCCGGGAGCCGTGGCGGAGACCTTGCCGGCGAAGGATTCGGGGCGGTCGAAGGCTTCCGCGGCAATCAACGCATCCGGCTGGCAGGTTTGGGTGACGGGCGGCGCTGGGTCGGCGGCCAGGGCGGTGGTGACGGCAAGCAGGAGGGCATAACGCGGGGTCTTCATGGTCGGGGAGAAGTCCGCAAGAAAACGTCGGCAAAACCCCGATGCATCAAGCCATTTTGGCAAGAATGGGCCACCTTCGGTTCACAGCAGCCCTTGGCGCCGGGCCTTCCACCACGCGGCGAGGTGGTAGAGGATGCCGCAGCTGGCGTTGTGCAGGTAATCGAAGCGCCCCAGCTCCGTGACCAGCACGCGCTTTTCCTCGGCGCTGAGCACGGCGGGTTCGGTCATGAGCAGGACAAGCGCGGATTCGCCCAATTCGCGGGTGAGATGCCAGACGGCCCGGAAGGGTCCCCACTGAGGGTTGGGGTAGCCCTTCTGATCCTTCCACTCGGGGACCGTGCGCCAATCCGGGCCGAGCATGGTCAGTTTGGCGGCGTCCTCGCGGGCAAGCTGGGCGGCCACGGTAGCGAAGCGCCGGGCGGCGAGAGCGCGGACATGCCGCATGCGTTCGCCGATCTCCGCCTTCAGCCCCGGCTCGGGTTCGAGGGCGTGCAGCAATTCCAGCGAACATTGCATCTGCAGCAGGGCGTAGGCGGGCTTGTGTTCCTCGGGACTGGCGGATTGGGCGATCGCTTCGGCGACGTACTGACGCCAGGCCAAACGGTAGCGTTCCTCGCGGGTCACGTCCCAGGCCGCGGCGTAGATCATCGGCAGCCGGGCGGCCTCATGGGCCTGGACGTTCCACATGCGGCAGATGCCCAGCGGGCAACGCACGCCGTCGGCGCGACAGAAGTCATAATCGTTCGCCGGCGTGACGAATTCGATCATGCGCTCGGCGACATCGGCGAGCAGCGTGCGGGTCTGCTGACGCGTGGACTCGTCGGGCAGCGGACTGTGGTAATACTGCCAGAGTCCATGCACGAAATGCGTGACCTGATCGCGCGAGGAATTGAGGTAGGTGCTTCTGCCATCCCCGGGGCAGACATTGCGCGCCACGAAACCGCGAACACCGTGCACGGTGGCGCATCGGTGCAAGCCGGTGAACACCTCCTTCGCCTGGCTCCTCAGGCCCTCCTGCTGTGTGACGGCGAAACGGTCGCACAGGACGCTGAGCATGGCTCCGCCGAGGATGGCGCCATCCTCCATGCCGGTGCTGTAACCGCAGGGATTGGGGAACTGCCGCCGAACCTCCTCCGGTGTTGGCAGATGGGCCTGCTCCCGGCCGGATTCGTAGCTGCTGAGATAGTCGCCAAAGGTCTGTACCGAGGGCAGGTAGAAGCGACTCCAGGCGATGTCCCAGGCGCGCTCCAGATTGGCGGCAGGAACGGGTTCAGCGGCAAGGCCGGAGGTGGCGGCAAGCGTGAAGCACGCGGCAAGGATTCGACTCATGATCGGTCAGTTGGCACTCCATGGCGGGTTTGTCATCCAGAACAAGGAGCGTGCAGCTTGGCAAGCCCGAGGGATGGCCTGCGTTTGCATGTCATGATGCGACACTTTCTGCTGGCCCTGCTCCTGCCCGGTTTTCTGCCGGCCGCCGAATTTTTCAAGAACGATTCGCGCTCCTTTGTGCAATGTACCCAGGCCACCTTGCATCTGGATCTGGCCAAGGTCGAGCCGGCCTCGGCACTGATCACCGGCAAACGCCAAAAGGGCAAATGGAAGCTCATCCCGTTTGAGACGGCGGACTGGAAAGGGTCAGCACTGTCGATCTACAGCGCGACGAATCCGCCACCCGTGCGACTGCCCCTGGCCGAGCGGGGTTGGCACGCCGTCTATGTCGGTTTGGCGACCACCTCGGGTGGATTCACCATCGGCGGCAATGGCATACGCGCAAAGCTCAGCGATGAACCCGTCTTCAAGCGGATGGCAAACCATCTGCCGTTGCTGCCGAACCGGCGCGCGGTGATCCAGGAGTGTTTCCTGACCGTGGCCGAGTTGAAGGGGCAGTCGCTGGAAATCGCGCCCCTGCCGGGCATGGCGGCAACGGTTTGCTACGTCAAAACGGTGCCCTTGAGCGAGGCCGAGGCGAAGGCGGCTCTGGCACCCTCGCCGCAGCGCAGCAGCATCGCCACTTTTGACGGGCACAGTTGGATCTGGCCGTTTCGACCGACCACGGCGGCGGAGCTGGCGGAAGAGTTCCGCGGCTTCGAAGGCACGGATGTCGGCAAATGGTGGTTCCAAGTGGGAGGTGCTGACCTGGTGTGTTATCCGAGTCGGGTCGGCACCTATCCCGGTCAGGGAACGGAGGACTTTCCATCCGGCACCTATGCCATCTACACGAAGACCCTGGAGACGCTGTTCAGGAACGGGGTCCATCCGCTGAAGGTCGCGCGCGAGGCCGCCCGTGCCCAGGGGGTCGAGTTCCATGTGATGTTGCGACCGGGCGGTTGGGCGGGGTCGATGCCCTATGAGGAGACCTTCAACAGCCGTTTTTTCCATGAGCATCCGGAGTGGCGCTGCATCGACCGCGATGGCACTCCAACCTTCTACCTGAGCTATGCCGAGACGGAAGTGCGGCGGCATCTGGTGGAGATCCTGCGCGAGGCGTTGGAGGTTCAGCCGGAGGGGGTGGGATTCCTTTTCAACCGGGGTCTGCCGCTCATGCTTTGGGAGCAGGCCTTCTGCGAACGCTTCCAGTCGATGCATGGCGCCGATGCCAGGGGGGTCGGCGAGGACGATCCGCGTCTGCAGGCGACGCGTGCCGCGGTCATGACCGATTTCCTGCAGGAGGTGCGAACCCTGCTCGACGAGACTGCCGCGCGGCAGGGCCGCCAGCAGCGCTACAAGATCTCGCTCGGCACCTTTGCGAAGGAGGAGGATAATCGCCGTTGGGGCCTCGATCTGGAAAACTGGATCCGTCGCGGCCTGGTGGATGAAATGGCGACCACCTGGTTCGCCTACCACACCTCCTTCGACAAGTCCCCGGGCCAGGTGGACCTCGAATACTACCGCCGCATCTCCGAAGGCACGAAGGTCCGGGTGTATCCGATGGTCATTGCCTGGAAAACCGGCAAGCCGAAGGAATTATGCCAAAAGGCCGCCGACTGGCTCTCAGGCGGGGCGCCCGGCATCGCCATCTGGGATCCACAGGTGCACAAGGGTTGGGCGGACGGCTCGCCCGGCAGCGCGCTCGACGTGCTCGGTCATCTCGGGCATCGCGAGGACTTGCAGCGCTGGGCCAAACAGGGGATGCCCGCGCCTCTTTCCTATCCGCTCACCCGCCTCGACGACAACCCCTTCAGCCGCTGGTTTCCGAACACCGGGTTTTGAAGTCAGGCATGGAGACGTGATGTTGGCGGGAAGCTTGGGCCTGGCAACGCTGTCTGAGCCACGTGAATTTCCAGCTGGAGACGTTTTGAGCCAACGGCGCTGACGGCGATTTGCAAAGCGGTTGCCGGAGCGACGGCGGTGCAGCCGAGGTCGGATTCACTGCACTTCTGGCTTCGCCTTTGTCTTTGCTTTTGTTGCGCCGACGCCCGCTGCCCTTGCCGGTGCAGGCCCGTCAAAAAAACGCGCCCCGCTGCCAGTGTGGTCGTAGTCGCCGAGGTCCATGCGGGCCTCGTGCGCGAGCTGGCGGAGGCGGGCGAGGACGTCGGGATGTCGGGCGGCGACGTTCGTTGTTTCGCCGATGTCGTTGTCGAGATCGTAGAGCGACAGCTCGTCCACGGCGTTGCCCGCGAAGCGTCCGCTCCAGCCGACCCAGGGCGGATGCGC
>JAUREI010000051.1 GCA_030827515.1 Prosthecobacter sp.
AGAAACGCCGCCACTGGCGCGGCTCGCGCGAGATGCTGAAGGCGACGGCGAACAACGCGGTCAGCAAAATGAAACCGATCTGGTAGGGGAGTGGAAAACGCTCGTCCATGCGGATGCCGGGATTGCCGCCCTTGATACGGCAGGGCGCGGGCAATGGCAATGCTGGAATGCAGTCTTCCCCGGGACGGGGACCATCGTTTCTCGACCTCAGGCCGCAAGGAATCGATCCTGAGCGGGTGAGGCGCCCTCGGCGGCGAAGCGTGCGGCTCCGTTGGCGGCGAGGTGGGAGAGCATGTGCCAGGCATCCTCGGGATCAATGCCAAGTGAGGTGGCCAGCTCCTCCGCGCCAACGCCGTTGCCAGTGGCGGGCAGGGCCGCGCGCACTTGACCGAGCTGGGCGAGGAATTCGGTGGCTGCCTTCTTGCCGGCCTCCACGCCGGGCTGATGGTAGGCGTTGACGTTGACCAGCGTGGCGTAAAACCCGACGGCGCGTTCGAACAGGCTGATGAGCATGCCCAGGCTGAAGGCGTTTAGCTCGCTGATGCCAACCGTGACCGATTCCCTGCCCTTCTCGGCGAGCGCCTTGCGGGTGCCGCGCAGGAAGCCCTGCAGGTAGTCGCCGCTTCGGTAGCCGGGTTCGACCTCAATACCGGCGCTGTCGCGGGCCCGCGCCACCTGGATGAAGACGGCGAAGAAGTTGTTCACGCCGTCGCGCAACTGCTGCACGTAGGCATGCTGGTCGGTCGAGCCCTTGTTGCCATACACGGCAATGCCCTGGTTGACCACTTTGCCGTCAAGATCGTGCTCCTTGCCGAGGCTTTCCATGACGAGCTGCTGGAGGTACTTGCTGAACAGCACGAGGCGATCCTTGTAGGGCAGCACGACCATGTCCTTGGCACCACGGCCGCCACCGGCGTGATGCCACATGAGGGCGAGCAGCATGGCCGCGTTCTCGCGCACCGGGCGACTGCGCGTCTCAGCGTCCATCGCCGCGGCACCCGCAAGGAACTGGCGAACGTCCACACCCTGCAGGGCCGCCGCCAGGGTGCCAACCGCGCTCATGACGCTGGTGCGGCCACCCACCCAGTCCCACATCGGGAAGCGCGCGAGCCAACCCTGCGCCCTGGCATGCTTGTCGAGCTCGCTGCCGTCGCCGGTGATGGCGACCGCATGACGGGCGAAATCCAGGCCGCGCGCCTTGTAGGCAGCCTCCGCCTCGAGCATGCCGTTGCGGGTTTCCTTGGTGCCGCCCGACTTGGAGATGACCAGAGTCAGCGTCGTCGCCAACTCGGCGCCGATGCGCGCCGCCACGCGATCCATGCCGTCGGGGTCGGTGTTGTCAAAAAAGTCGATGGCCATCGGCGGATGAGCCGGCGTCAGGGCATCGGCCACCAATTGCGGACCGAGTGCCGAACCGCCGATGCCCACCACGAGGACGCGGCTGAACGTGCGACCGTCGGCCGAGGTGATCTTGCCGGTGTGGACGTCGGCGGCGAACTGCAAGGTGGCAGCAAGCGTCGTCTCGATCTCGGCCTTGAGTTCCGGGGTGGGGGCCAGCTCCGGGCTGCGCAGCCAGTAGTGACCAACCATGCGACCCTCGTCCGGGTTGGCGATGGCGCCGCCCTCGAGTTCACGCATCGCCGCAAAGGCCCGCGTGACGGCGGGTTCCAGGACGGTGAAGAGGCTGTCCGGAAAGCTCATCCGGCTGACATCCATCGAAAAGCCGATCTGCGGGTAGCGGAGGAAGTGGGTTTGGAAGCGGTCCCAGAGGCGGTTAGGCGTGCTCATGCGCCGCCAAGAAGCATGGCCGCCCCCGGCGCGCAACCGCTATGTCGGTCGGCCGCCGAGGAAAACATTCATGGCGCCGATGAACCAAACCGCGCCCGCCCGGGTTCAGCCACCCCGGCCCTTGCGGTTGAAGCTGGAAACGACGCGCTGGGTCTCGCGCTGCACCGCCTTCTCTTTGAGGTCAATGCGCTGATCACCCTTGGTCTTGCCCTTGCCGACACCGAGTTCGACCTTGATGTGGGAGCCCTTCCAGTAGGCCTTCAGCACTGGCAGAGTCAGCCCCTTCTGCTGGCTGTGGGCAAACAGCTTGGCGATCTCACGCTTGTGCAGCAGCAGGCGGCGGGTGCGACGCGGCTCATGCTGCTCAAAGCTGGCCTTGTCATAGGGCTGGATGTCCATGTTGTACAACCAGACCTGACCGCGCTCGACACGCGCAAAAGCGTCAGTCAGGTTGAGTCGTCCCTGGCGGATCGACTTCACCTCCGTGCCACGCAACTCGACGCCCGCCTCGTAGCGCTCGAGAATGTGATAGTCCCGGAGGGCCTTCCGGTTGGTGGCAATTTCTTCAGACATGCGGCGGCGGAATCAATGGCCGCCCGGGCTGGAACTCACTCCTCTTCGAGGTCGGCAATGGTGATCTTGCCCTGGATGATTTCCAGCAGGGCGAGATCGGCCTCGCGCAGGCCGGGGCGACGCTCCACCAGGGGCGCACGGCCGGAGGTGAGCTGGTTGACGCGCTTCGAGACCATGTTGATCAGGATCGGCGGGTCTTTGACGATCTGGGCGGCTTGTTCGACGAGTTCGGCTTTCATTGGCTTGAGGGCCATTCCTGGGTCACAGGCGGCAAGGGGGACATTAATTCTACCGGCATCATCCCAACTCGCAAGATGAATTTTCAATCACCGGGGCTGGTGGGGAACGATCGCAGATATCACATTCCAGAGCCGGATCCTCAAGCCCCGGAGGCGGTGTCGTAGCGGGTGTAATAGCGGCCCGGCAGGGGGCGGACGAGGCGTTTCATTTCGAGGCGCATGAGGCAGACGTTGACGGTGGCGGCGGTCAGGCCGGAGTCGCGGATCAGGCTGTCGATGTGGACTTCGGTGCCGCTGAACGCTGCCAGCAGGATCTGCTCGTCGAGGCTGAGCGTGGCCGGGGCGGTGGAGGCCACCGGTGTGGTCGCGCGCGGCGTCGGGTCGGGCAGCAATGACCCGAGATCCTCGAGGATGTCGGCCCCGTCCATGACCAGCTTGGCGCCCTGCTGGATCAGACGGTTGCAGCCGGCTGACCCGGGTTTGTCGATCGGCCCCGGCACGGCGTAGACGGTGCGCCCCTGCTCCACGGCCTGTTGGGCCGTGATGAGGGCACCGCTGCGCTCCGGAGCCTCGGCCACCAGCAGGCCGGAGCACCAGCCGGCAACGACGCGGTTGCGGTAGGGGAAGGTCTGCTTGTCGGCGATGCGCTCGACGGCATACTCGCTGAGCACTGCGCCGTTGGCGGCAATACGCTCGGCGAGAGCCTGGTTCTCCGGTGGGTAGAGTCGGCCCAACCCGGATCCGATCACCGCGATCGTGCGTCCCTGCGCGGCGAGTGCCGCCTCGTGCGCGGCGGTGTCGATGCCACGGGCTAGGCCACTGATGACAGTGTACCCGGCGTAGGCGATCTGGTAGCTGAGGCGTTTGGCGGCATTGAGACCGTAGAGTGTGGCTCGGCGACTGCCCACCACACCGATGGCGCGGTGGTCGCGGCTTTCCAAGCGACCCCAGACATAGAGCAGGAGCGGCGCATCATGGATGCCGCGCAGCAGCGGCGGGTACAGCGGATCGTCCCCGGTGAGCAAGGTCAGTCCGCGTTCCTGAATCTTCGCCAGTTCGCCCTCCAGGTCCGTGTGCGCCTGCCAGCCGGCCACGGCCTGCGCTAGGGCCGGGCTGACGCCCTCAAGGCCGGCCAAGTCGGCGGCACTGGCGGCGAGCACCTGCTCCGGACTGCCGCAGGCGGCGATCAATCGGCGCGCGCGCAACGGCCCGATCTGCGGGATCAGGTTGAGCGCCAACAGGGCCTCCGTGCGGGTCATGCCCTTCCCTGCCCCAGCTTGCCGTCACTGACAAGATGGAATGCGAATAAGACTCAAGAATAATCCTTAGAGCAGGAACTCAGCGCAGGCTGCGCAACCAGGCGACGAGGTCGAGCAGCTCCTGCTCCGGCAGCGTCTGGTCGAGACCGAGCGGCATCAGGCTGGTAGGCAACTGGGTACTGGCGCTGATCAGACCGTGCGGTAGATCCTGCTCCTGACCGGCCACATCCATGACCCGCAGCCCCTCGGCCGAGTGCCCCTTGATGACGCCCAGAACCGTCCGGCCGTCGCTGGTCTCGATGAGATGGGTCTCATAGTCGCGCGCCAGGCTGGCGCTGGGAAAGACGATGCTTTCGACGAGATCGCGCTCGGTGCGGATGGCACCGATCTTCGACAGGTCGGGGCCGAGCGCGCGGCCGACGCCGCCAATCTGGTGGCAGGCGATGCAGGTGCCCTTCCCCTGCTCGAACCACTTTTTGCCCTCGGCCGCCCGGCCCCGGGCGGCGACCTTGGCGGCGAGTACGGGCAGTTGTCGTTTCTTCGCCTCCAAGGCCTCTCCGGCGCGGACGTAGGCGGGCAGGACGACCGATTCGAACAGTTCCGGTGGATGGCTGCTGAAGAGGGTGCGGTAGGTGCTCTCCTGCTGGCTGGCGATGACGGGGTTGCACGCCAGGGCCTCGGCGAGCAGACGGGCCATGTCCTTGGCCTTGCGCACGATGGGCAGCAGCTTTTCCAGTTCCACGGGGCCGGCCCTGGCGAACAGCGGCGCAAGACCGGCCTGCTGGCTGGCGTCGAGCGGTGCCGCTGCGAGCATGGAGGCGGCCTGGATGCGCGCGGCCGGCGAGGCGGCGGCATCAGCGACCACGCCCTGCAGCAGCGTCAGAGTCTCGGCGGAAAACTTCAGGCCCTTCATCGCGTCGAGCGCTTTCAAGCGCAGCGGCAGGGGCCGGGTGGCGTCATCGGCAAGGGCCTGCAAACTGGCGTCAAAGGGATGCGTCTTCAGCCGCTTGACCGCGTCGAGCACCAGCGGCAGACCGATCTCGCCCGGATCGGCCAGCAGGCCAGCGAGCGGTGGCTGCCATTCCTCGTGGGCTTCCACCGACGGCTGGGCGGCGAGCACGCGCAGGGCGGCGCGGCGGGTTTCCGTGGCGGGGGCGGCGAGCAGGGCGCCAAACAGCATGCGGGTTTCCGTTCCGGAGAGTTGGGAGGTGCAGAAGCCCTCAAGCGCACGCAGGCGTGCCGCCGTCAGCGGCTGAGCGAGCCAGCCCAAGAGTTCCGGCACCACCCAGGCGTCAGCATCCGGATGCTGGACGACAATGCTGAGTGCGGCATGAGCGAGATCGGCGTCAGCCGCATCGAGCTGGCGGATGGCGAGGCGCATGTGCTGGTTCATCGCCGCCGCGTCGTCGGGCACGAAGCTGACCAGCAGACGGCGCAGGGCGACCGGGTTTTTCTCGTCGCGCAGGGCGTCGAGGCTGACCGCGTGGACATTCAGACTCTGGGCCGCCAGCAGCAGCGCGTGTTCGAGTGGCGGATCAAGCGGCGCAGCCATCAGGCCGCGCACGGCGATGCCGAGCTTGGCCAGGTCACCGGCGGAGGCCCCTGTGTGGGAGAAATCGCGGGCCACGCTTTCCAGGGCACGGCGGCGGAGGTGGGGATCCGTCGCCTTGAGGCCGGCAAGAGCCGCCTTCAGGGTCGGCGCGGGTGGCGGCGCGGCGCGGGCGACGGGGGCCTTGCTTGGCCGAGCCGGGCGCACGCGATAGACCGAGCCAAGCACGTCGGGCTTCGCCATCAGACCGCTCGGGCAGCCGATGCGGAACCAACCACCGGTGTCGAGCACGAGCAGCGAGCCGTCGCGATCCTCGATGACGTCAGTCAGGTGGACATCGGGATCATGGATCTTCAGGAACTCGCTCTCAATGGCGCGGTAGCTGGCGCCCTCGCGGGTGAGATCCATGCGCAAGAGGCGCTGGGTGTTGAAATGAGTCACCATCAGCGGCGAACCCGGCTGCGAGCGCCAGAAGCTGCAGCCACTGACCGCGACATGTCCAAAGTTGTGCACGACCGGCATCTTCTCGAGCGTGCGCGGCAAGTCGGCGATGACCTGCATCTGGTCGGCGCGTTCATAGACGCCACCGTAAAGCCAGTGCATGAGGGTGTCGCCGCGCGGGTTGCTGTAGTAGAGGTTGCAGGTGCCGATGACATCGCCTTCGGGCGTGAAGTCGAGCCCGGTCGGGTTGTCGGCACAGCCAAGCGCGTGCCATTGCACGTCGGATCCGTCGAGCTGGCACGACCAGATACCGCTGGCCTTGCCCTCGTGGACCCGGCTGCCGTCTTTCTGGACAACGTCGTGTCCCTTGCGGCCGTGGCACCAGTAAAGCCGGCCGTTGGGATGCAGCTTCGGCCCGTGCACATCGGCGGCGTTGCCGGTGTAATCAAAGCCGCCGACGATCATCTTGCGCTGGTCGGCAACACCGTCGCCGTTGGTGTCGGTCAGCTTCCAGATGCCGGGCGGGCTGGCGACATACAGACTGCCGGCATGCCAGCAGGCGCCCTGGGGAAACGTCATCTTGTCGGCAAAGACCGTGCTGCGGTCATAGATGCCGTCGCCAGTGCTGTCCTCCAGCAGGAGGATGCGGTTGGGCGGATTCTCCGCCAGTTGGGCCTTGTTCCAGTTGACGCCGACGGCATCGCCGATGAACAGGCGCCAGCGGTCGTCGACGCAGCCCATGATGGGGTGGGTCACAAGCGGCGCGGCGGCGGCGATCTCGAGACGGTGGCCCTCGGGCAGCGTGACCTGAATCTCGCGTGGCGGGAAGCTGCCCTCAACCACCGGCGGGCGGGACGCGGAGGCAGGCAGCGCGTTGCCCCGGTCCGGCGGCAGGTCGGCGGCGGTCAGACAGGCCGGAAGCAGGAGAAGCAGTGCGCGGACGTTCATGGTGGAACCCTTACTACGGTGCCGTCCGGAACGCACTGTCAGCCGAGTCAGCTCACTGGCGGCGCGTCAGGGCGCCGCGCAGGGCCGTGCGATAATTGACGATCGCGTCGGCGATGGCCGAGGAGACCGAACGGCGGTAGGTGTCGGAGGCGACGAGGCGACACTCGTTGGGATTGGTGACGAAGCCGCCCTCAAAGAGGATGCCGGGGCGCTTGCAACCGGTGAGCACACTCCACTGCGCGCGCTTGATGCCGCGGTCGACGAAGCGGAACTTGCTGATCACCATCGCGTGCACGGCCGTGGCGAGGGCGATGTTGGCCGAATCATGGGCATTGCCGGTGAGGCCGTTGGCATTGTAGCCGCCACCGCGCTCAAGACTGGCCGAACTGCCCTGCGGGGTCAGCGCGAAGGTCTCAATTCCGGTGGCCTGGCTGCCGCCGGAGTTGAAGTGCAGGCTGAGAAAGATGCTGTTGGGCGTGCGGTTGGCGACCGCGACGCGGCCGCCGAGGGTGATGAAGGTGTCCGTGTCGCGCGTCATCACCACTTTGAAACCGCGGGCCTGCAGGGCGTCGCGCACGGTGCGCGCCATCTGCAGGGCGAAGTCCTTCTCGTAGCCGTAGACCCCGCGCGCGCCGGCGTCGTGGCCGCCGTGACCGGCGTCCACCACCACGGTGTCGAATGGAACCGCATCGCTGATGTGGGTGGGCCGCAGCACCGGGTCGATCAGCTTGCAGAGGTCGATGCGCGAGAACAGCGCGCGCCCCGAATACTCCTGGACCGGGTAGCTGAGGATGAACTTGATGTTGTTGATGAGCAGTTCCTGGCTGCCGATCGTGCCCTTGACGATGAGATTGTTCGAGCGCAGCCAAACGTGCTTGCCGTCGACCTTGTAGGAGCTGAAGCGGTAGAACTGGTGAAGACTCTCGCCGGTGACGTAGTCGCGACCGCCAATCTTGACCACCTGCCAGCCACCGCTCTGCGAAGCCGCCGGCGGCAGGGGGGCGGGTGGAGGCGGCGGCTTGATCTCTCCGCGATCCTGGGAATAGGCACCGGAGCCCGCGACCTTGACCGCCGGCTTCGGCGGCTCGGGCTTCGGTTCAGCCTTGGCCACCGGCTTGGCTTCCTCCTGTTTCGATTCACTCTTCGCGGGCGGCTTGGTCTCCGCCGTCTTTGCGACTTCCGGCTCGGGATTCTCCTTTTTCGGCTCGGCCTTGGCAGGTTCCGACTTCGCGACCGCTTTGCCGGCTTCGCTCTTCGGGGCAGCAGCCGGCTTGGCCGCAGCCTTTTTCGGCTCGACCTTGGGGGTCGAAGCCTTGCTGGGCGCGGCCGACTTTGAAGCGGTCGTTTTCGGCTTCAACGTGGTCACCTTCGGGGTCGGGCCGGGCGTGGGTTTGACCGCCGGCGCGGGCGTTGCTTCGGCGACAGGTGGCGGGGCATCACTCTTGCCGCCGCCGAAAAACCGGCCAAGCAACCCCTTCTTTTCCGTGCCGGTGTTGACGTCGGCTAGTGCGTTGCCGGGATGCACCACCAGCAGGGCACAGAGAACGCACGTGGCGCGCAGGGTGGCGAACTGGGTGGAGGTCATGGTCTTTACACACAGACAACGCGACCCGGCATGTAACCGGGTCTCAATTGAATCAACTTAGGGCATTCCCGGAAAAGTGCAATCCTTCATCACACCTCCGGTGCTTCCCAACGCAGGCTGGCAGGCATGCACTTTTCGTGCCATTCATGGAGCATGTCCCGCTGCCTTTCCTTCGCCGCCGCCGGCAATCCCGCCGAGGTGCTCGAACTCCTTGAGCGTCCCCTGCCCGCCCTCGGGGCCCATGACGTGCGTGTGCACATGCGCTATGCACCGGTCAATCCGGCCGACCTGAATTTCATCGAGGGAACGTATGGCCGTGCCGCCCATCCGCCCGCCATCCCCGGCCACGAGGGCTGCGGCGAGGTCGTGGAGACCGGCCCGGCGGTGACCTCGCTGGCACCTGGCGACGTCGTCATGCCCCTGCTTGGCGCCGGCTGCTGGACGCGCCACATGACGGCCGCCGAGCACTTCTTTGCCAAGCTGCCGGCCGGCATCGACCGTGTCCAGGCCTCCATGCTGCGCATCAATCCGGTGACCGCCTGGCGCCTGCTCAATGGCTTCACCCCGCTGACCGAGGGTGATTGGATCGTGCAGAATGCCGGCAACTCGGGGGTCGGCCGCGCCGTCATCCAACTCGCCCGTCACTTCGGCCTGAAGACCGCTAGCTTCGTGCGCCGGCCGGAACTGATCGACGAATTGCGCACCATGGGCGGCGACGCCGTTTTCCTGGATGACGAGGCCGGCCTGGCGGCGGCGAGGCAGCACCTGAAGGGCATGGACCTGCGCCTGGCCGCAAACGCGGTCGGCGGTGACAGCGCCATCCGCCTGATGGACCTGCTATCGCCCGGCGGCACCCTGATCACCTACGGCGCGATGAGCCGGCGCAGCCTGAAGGTGCCGAACAAGTTCCTCATCTTCAAGGACCTCAGCCTTCGCGGCCTTTGGATCACCCGCTGGTTTGAACAGGCAGGCACCACCGAACTCTACGAAGTGCTTGACCCGCTGGCCAAGATGGTCGCTCATGGGGAACTCGTGCAGCCGGTCGCCGAGATCGTGCCGATGGCCGAGTTCCGACGCGCCATCAAGCTTGCCCAGGAGGGCGGGCGCGCGGGCAAAATCGTTCTCAACCTGGCCTGAACTGTCAGCCCGGCGGATTGCCGCCTCGTTCCTCGTCCTCGCGGGCGAGTTCCTCGGTGGTTTTCTCGCCTTGGGGCTTGTCGGCAGGGGGCGTGTCGTCGGGGCGCCCGCTGACCAAGGGTTCCTCGTCCTCGTCGGGCATGGATGAGCCCTGGTCTTCCCAGGTGGGCTCATCGTCATCGGCCGGCTCCGGGCTCATCGGCACGGTGTGGGGCGCCTTTTCGACCTCGGGTGGCGGCGCCGAGGGCGTTGCCTTGGGCTTGAGATACTCGTCCTCCTCGTCGCCCTTGTCCTCGGAGAACCAGGGATTGTAGTTCTCATTGTCCCAGTCGTCCTTGACCTCGGTCTCGAGTTCCTTCTCGTCCTTCTCAATCTGCGCGTAGTATTCGGGATAGGCCTCGCGGTCCTTCTTCTCCATGAAGTAGGCCAGCACCACGCAGATGGCATAGAGAACGTAGAGCGGTCCCGACATGAGCATCAGCGTCAACACGTCCGGGGTCGGCGTGACGATGGCGGCGAAGAGCGTGATGGCGACGAGCGCGTGCCGCCAGGTGGACTTCATGAGCTTGAAGTTCAGGAAGTCGAGCTTCACGAGGGCCATGACGATGACCGGCAGTTCGAAGGCGATGCCAAAGACCAGGATGAAGCGGGTGCTGAAGGTGACGTAATTGGACAAGGTCCAGTCCTGGCGCGAACCCACCGAGGCGGCAAACTGATCAAAGAATTCGAGGGCGCGCGGCAGCACAACCCAGTAGGCAAAGGTGCAGCCGGTGAGGAAAAGGCCCGTGCCGATGCCGATGGCCGGAAACAGAACCTTCTTCTCGCTCGCACGGAGGCCGGGCAGGATGAACTGCAGCAGGAAGATCAGCAACAGGGGAAAGGACAGGATGACACCGGCAATGAGCGAGACATTGATCGCCATCATGAAGGGGCCGGCGATGTCGATGTTCTGCAGCAACTTCTGGGCACTGTCGAAGTCTTCGGCGAGACCGGCGAGGATGAGCGGATACTGGATGCCGCGGAACAACTCCTTGTAGAAACAGAACGTCAGAATGACCGAGACCAGCAACGTCGTGCCGATACGCACGAGCATGGTACGCAGGTCGTCAAGGTGCTCGAGGAAGGGTTTTTCCTCATCCTCCTTGCCGAGGTTGAGCGCGACTTTCTCGCGGACTTTGAAAACTTTGTTGAGGATGCCTTGCCACATGGTGCGAAACGGAAATAGGAGGTTGCGCTCTCAAAGAGATCCCTTGGCCGCCATCCGCGCGAACAAGGCCAGTGTCAGGGCGGTGGTGATCTCATGGGCAGCGATCATCCTCCGCAGTTCTCCCGGACTGACCAGGCGCACGTCGCTGATGTGCTCGCTTCCATCCGCTTCAGGACGGCTGGCGACGCACACGGGCTCCGCTCGAAAGAGGTAAACGTGTTCGTTGGTGAAACCTTGCGAGGGCAGGAACCAGCCCAGGGGTTCCAGGGTGCCGCCCTCGGCCAGCACGCAGCCGGCTTCCTCGCGCAGTTCGCGCCGGACGGTTTCGTCGATAAGGGCCGGGGTGATCTCCGCCAGGGGTGCATCGATCTGGCCGGCGGGAAACTCCCAGAGGGTCTGGCGCACCGGCAGGCGCTCCTGGGCAATGAGGACGTAGCGGCCGTCGGCGGTCACCGGGGCCACCGCCACGGCGGCCTTGCGCTCGACCACCATCCAGGGCACCGGCTCGCGCCGGCTTGGCGTCAGGTAGCGGTTTTCATCGACGCTGACATGCTCGCCGGCGTAGCGCCTTTCGCTGGATACCAGTTGCCAGCCCTCGTCCGTGCCGGGGCGAAACAGGGGGAAGTGGGGCGTGTCCGGCACCGCTTCCGTCATGCCGACAACGCCTCCTTCCAGCGGGCGATCTGCGCGGCGACATTGGCCGGCGAAGGGGCGCCAACCGCCTGGCGTGCGGCCAGGGCGGTCTCGAGGTTGAGACAGTCGAACAGGTCCGCCTCGAAGGCGGGCGAAAACTCGCGGTAGGTCGCCAGCGGAATGTCGGCAAAGGCGACACTCTCGGCGATCGAGTGGGCGACGAGCTTGCCGATCACCTCGTGCGCCTGGCGGAAGGGCACGCCGTGCTTTACCAGATAGTCGGCGAGGTCGGTGGCCAGCAGCATCGGGTCGGAGGTGGCGGCGCGCGTGCGCGCGGCGTTGACCTCCATGCCGGCGATCATCTCGGCAAACACCTCCAGCGCGGCCAAGATCGTGTCGAGCGAGTCGAACAGCGGCTCCTTGTCCTCCTGCATGTCGCGGTTGTAGGTCATCGGCAGTCCCTTGAGGAGGGTGAGCAGTGCCATCAGGTTGCCGACCAGGCGACCCGACTTGCCGCGCGTCAGTTCGGCGACGTCGGGATTCTTCTTCTGCGGCATCAGCGAGGAGCCGGTCGTGTGGGCGTCGCTCAGCGTCACGAAGCCAAACTCGGCGCTGCACCAGAGAATGAGGTCCTCGCTCAGGCGCGACAGATGCACGCCGCAGAGGGCGATGGCAAACACCACCTCGACGGCGAAGTCGCGGTCGCTTACCGCGTCCATGCTGTTCTGGGTGACACTGCTGAAGCCGAGCTGGCTGGCAACGTAGTCGCGGTCGATCAGGATCGTCGAACCGGCCAAGGCGCCGGAGCCGAGCGGCATGACATCGATGCGCCGGCGCGCGTCGGCCATTCGGGCGGCGTCGCGCTCGAGCATCTCGACGTAGGCAAGCAGGTGATGGGCGAAAAGCACGGGCTGGCCGCGCTGAAGGTGGGTGTAGCCGGGCACGACGGCCTGGCCAGCGCGTTCCGCGGCCTCGATCAGGGCACGCTGCAGATCGCGGAGGCGGGCGCTGACGGTGTCGACGGCATCGCGGGTGTAGAGCCTGACGTCGGTGGCGACCTGGTCGTTGCGGCTGCGCGCCGTGTGCAGCTTGGCGCCGGCCGGGCCGATGCGCCGGGTCAGCTCGGCCTCGATGTTCATGTGCACGTCCTCGAGTTCCTGTTTGAACTCGAAGTCGCCATGCTCGATCTCGGCCCGGATGGCGAGCAGGCCGGCCTCAATGGCCGACTGCTCCTCAACGGTCAGGATGCCGGCCTTCAGCAGGCCCTTGGAATGCGCAATGGAGCCGCGGATGTCGTGGGCAAACAACCTCCAGTCAAAAGACACGGACTCTCCGTAAGCCTGCACGAGGCGGCTGGTTTCCTGGGCAAAACGACCTTTCCACATAATCGGGGCGCGGAGCCTAGCGGCATTCCGCGCGGATGCAACCCCGCAGGGGCGGCGGCGCCTCAGCGGCCGAGAGCCTTGTCGTGCTCTTCCTTGAACTTGCAGTGACCGGTGTTGGCCAGTTCGTCGCAGCGCGCCTCAATGCGCATCGACTTCATCTGCGGCTGAAAACCAAGCCGGCGGGTGATGCAGTCGTGCAGCAGGGCGCTGTGCTCGTCCTCAAACTCGACCACGCGGTCGCAGTCGAGGCAGATGAGGTGGTTGTGCTGCGGTTTGTCGAGGAAGTTCGGATCGTAATAGGTCTGGTCGCGACCGAGGTCGACGACCCGCAGCAGGTCACAGTCGACCAGCAGCTGCAGGGTGCGGTAGACCGTGGCGCGCGAGACCGTGCGGTCGAGCTTGCGCGCCTTCTCGAGCAGTTCGTCGGCGTTGAAGTGGTCGTCGGTGGCGAAGGCGGCCTCGACAATGGTCTCCCGCTGGCGGGTGTGACGCAGGCCCGTGGCCTGCAGATGGGCCTCCAGCCGCTCTTTGATACGCTCATCCATGTTGAGTCTCAACATGGACTAATTGAGACTCAATGCAAGCCCCAACGGTCGGTTTTGAGCGCGCGTTCGCCTCACAGACCCGCGGCATCGCGCGCCTCAAGCACCTGGCGCACGAAACGCCGGCGCTCGCCGTTGCTATCGCTAGCGAGGCACTGTTCGGCGAGACCGAGGACGAGTTCATGGTTCAGACCGGGGCCGGCCTCGAAGCCTCGCAGAAGCAGACCGAAACCGACGACAGCGCTGTCGAAGATAAAGTCCTTGTGAGCCTGGCGCCAGTCGATGCCACGGTCCTGGACAGTCAGCTTGGAGCCATCGAAGGGACCCACAGTCTGGGTCGTGAAACGGCCCTGCGGCAGGGTGACGATGGCAATGGTCTTGCTGATGTCGAGGCGTCCATTGGGTTCGAACTCAAACCAGACGCTGTGGGTGCCGGCGTTGCGCAGTTCGACCGCGGGCTGGTGGCGTTCGCCGAGTTGGCGATATTCGCGCACGTTGGTGGGATCAAAGCTGATCTGCAGCGGGTAGCTGGAGGAACGGGTTGCGGCCGGCTGATCGGCCGGCAACTGGATGACGACGCGCAGCAGGCGGTGGGCGGGATTCCACGGGCAGGAGGCGACCTCCGCCTTCCAGGAGTGGATGTAGAGCTCCGGGGTGCGTTCCTTGGCGGTGTCTCGGGCCGGCCCTGGTGGGTTGCGGGGGGCCGGCGAGGCGAAGTTGGTGCCGGCAGCCGGTTTGGGCGGCACGGGACGGATGTCGGCGGGGCGCAGGGCGAAATGATCCTGTGGCGTGCGGCTGGCATTGACGAAAGCGAAGCTTTCGGCCAAGCGGGTGCGCGCGCCGGGAACGACCGCCTTGGGCTTGGCTGGGGTGGCGCCCGGAGACACGAGAATCTTCTGCGGTTCTGCTTGGGCCACGGTCGGAGCTTCGGCCACCACTGGAGGGGCGGGCGATTTTTCCGGCAGTGGCGTCACCGTCGGAGCCGGGTCTGGGACAATGACAGCGATTTCCGGGCGTTCCACGGGGGGGGCAAGCGGCGCGATGACCTCGATCGGCTCGGCCTGCGGAACAACGGCCACCGCCGGTTCAGGCCGAGGGCTCAAGGCGAGGGGCGATGGGTTCGTGAGGGAAAGCGGTCCATGCCGGCCCGCGAAAAAGGCGGCCCCAGCGACCGCCACCACGGCGGCGACCCTAGCGAATCCTGCGACCCAGCCGCGCAGGCGTGAGGGCTGGTAGACCGGCATGGGACGCGGCAGCATCGGTCCCATCCGACGCGGCAGGGTGGCCGGCCGGAGAATCTGGTGACGCTGGGCGGGATGCAGTCGCGCCTGAGGGACCGGGGCACCGTGGCGCAGGGCATCGGTCACCGCCTCGATCTGTTCGAGTTCGGAGGCGGCGGCGGGGCTGTCCTGGATGAGTTGGTGCACGCGCGCGGCCTCGGCGGCGTCGAGTTCGCCGAGGGCATAGGCGGAGAGTTCAGCGTGGTCTGGACCGGTGGGGTTCATGAAGAAGGGGGCGGGGGTTGGGGGAAAAAATCGCGGCGCATCAGTTCGCGCAGTTTTTTGATTGCCGTGTGCATGATGAAGCCGACGTTGCCAATGCTGAGGCCGGTGACGTTGGCGATCTCCTGGTAGGAGCAGTCGTGCATGAACTTGAGACGGATGACCTCGCGCTGGTTCGGGCGCAGGCGATCGACCATCTCCCAGAGCCGGGCATGCATTTCCTGGGTGTCGGCGTTCTCGGCGGGGTCGGGTTCGTAGGAGACGGCCAGGCCGAGGGCATCCTCGTTGCCGAGATCGAGACGCTGGTCCTTGCGCAGGATGTCGAGGGCGCGGTTGCGGCAGACGGTGAACAACCAGGCCTTGAGGTTGTCGCGCACCCTCCCCGGCTCGGTGAGATAGAGCTTGAGCATGGCGTCCTGAACCACCTCGCGCGCCCGCTCCAGGTCACCATTGAGAATGCCCGCCGTGTAGGCGATGAGGCTGCTTTCATACTGGTCGAGCGCCCGGCGGACCAGGAGAGCGGCTTCGTCAGGATGAGGCTGGACGGGCATGTGTTCACTTTGCTGCTTTTCCAACGGCCGGGGAAGCGATTTGTTAGAGCCTACCCCGCTCAATCGCGCAACGCCACCGCCGGATCGACCCGGGCGGCGAACCAGGCCGGGATCAGCCCGGCCAGCAGGCATAGGCCGAGCGATGTGAGGCAGGTCAGGGCCACGTCAGCAGGCCGGATCAGGGCCGGAATGGTGGCGAGGAAAACCCCCTCGACGGCATGCACCTGTCCGCCGGTGGCCGCTGCCAGCAGGGCGCGGAGGTCGTCGCGCAGCCAGAGCACCAGCAGGCTGGCGCCGAGACCAAGACCGGTGCCGAGCAGACCAACCACGCCGGCCTGATTGAGGAAGATGCCGAGGATCTGCCCGCGCCGGCAGCCCAGTGCGGCGAGCACTCCAATCTCGCGCCGCTTCTGGGTGGTGACGGTGATGGTCGTGTTCATCACGGAAAAAGCGGCGACCAGGGCGATGATCGACAGCACGAACTGCATCATCACCTGTTCGTTGCGCATCGCCGCCAGCCTCGCCTCGCCGGCATCGGTCCAGAGCGTGAACTCCCAGCCCGGCATCAGGGGCTTCAGGCGCTCGCGGAAATCGTCCGCCGCCTCCGGTTGCGCCAATTCGACGGCCAGGCCACTGACGGTGCCGGGGGCCAGACCGAACAACTGCCGCCCCGTCTCCAGGCCGACATAAGCGTTGTAACCCCCGGTCTCGGAACGCAGGATGCCGGCGACCACCAAGGTTTGCGGATGCAGGCTGATGGCCTCCAGGATGGCCCGGCGGCGTTCCTCATCGTCCTCGTCATTCGCGCGACTGTACTCGCGCACGGCGGCGTTGACATTGGCCCCGGCATAGACGCTGACCTCGTCACCCACCTCCACCCCAAGATCGCCGGCCTGGTAATCGGACAGCACAAGGGTGCCCTCCACCAAATCGAGGTCGCCGGCAAGCAGGTGACGCGCCAGCTTGTCGAGCAGCGGCCGCGCGCTCTGCGGATCAAAGCCATGGGTCTGGGCGCCGGTCTGACGGTCATCGGCGGCCAGATACAGCATGCCGCCCGCCTGGGGGGCCACCGACACCACCTCGGGCTGCGTCTGCACACGTTCCAGCGCACCCCGCCAATCCGGGCCGGGCCGGGCATCCGCCGCGGCACTCAGCACGACATGAGGTTCCGCCCCCATGAGGGTGCTCCGAAAGTCCGCCTCAAAACCCAGCATGACCGCGCGAACGACAACCATCATGAGCACGCCCACCGCAATGCCAAGCACCGAGATCAGGGTGATGACCGAGACAAAGGAGCGTCGCGGCCTCAGGTAGCGGAGGGCGAGAAAAAGGGGGGCGCGGGCCGGCATTCCACACCATGCACCATCGCACCGCCACCGGCAACGCCGGGACTCAAAGCACGGCCTTTTGCACCCGCCCGGCCGCCGCGCCCAAAAAGCGCCGGACCATGGCCTCGGCCTGTTCGGAAAGGTCGGTGAGGTAAATTTCCAGCGATGGCTTGGATCGCGCCCGCCGCAGCAGGCCCTGTTCGTCGAGCATTTCCGCCACCCTCGCCGCGCAGGTGCTGGCACTGTCCACCAGTCGCACCTTGCGACCGAGCAACTTGCGCAGCAACGGCACCAGCAGAGGGTAATGGGTGCAGCCGAGCACCAGGGTGTCAATCCCCTTCTCCAGCAGCGGCCCCAGATACTCCCGAAGCACCGCCTTCAAGGCCGGATGCTCGATCCAGCCCTCCTCGATGAAGGGCACCAGCAGGGGTGTCGCCTCGGCGTGGATGCGGAGGTCTGGTCGGCGCATGGCCAGGGCGTATTGATAGGCGCTGCTTCGAATCGTTCCTGCGGTGCCTATGATGCCAACCCGTTGGCAGCCCGGATCGGAAAGGGTGGCATCAACCCCGGGCTCAAGCACGCCGATTACCGGCACCCGGAAGGTCGACTGCAGCAGCGGCAGCGCATGGGCGGTCGCCGTGTTGCACGCCACCACCACTGCCTTGACCCCGCGACCGACCAAAAACTGCGTGTCCTCCACCGCAAACCGCCGGATCGTGTCGGGCGACTTGGAACCATAGGGCACTCGGGCGGTGTCCCCGAGGTAGACGATGGACTCGTTCGGCAGCAACTCGCGCAGGGCGCGCACCACGGTCAAGCCACCCACGCCGGAATCAAAAACCCCGAGCGGTGCGGAACTGGAATCAGGGGTGGCCATTCAGGGCTCCATGATGAACCCGGCTGGCCCGCCGGCAAGCCCGGCCTTGCCAGCGATGCGAAAAACCCGAGCGCAGACCGTTCTTGCGGATACGACTTTTTTCAATTATATTTATTAGAATTACCAGACAGCCATCCCGTCTATCAGGCCCGGTGCGGCTTCCGCATGTCCTTTCCTGTCCGCTCAACCCTCGATCGCCGCCTGCTGGCAACCGGCTGGCTCGCTCTCCTCTGGCTGGCGGGAGCACTGCATGCGCAGTTCCTGCCAGTGTACGATCTCGCCCTGGCTCCGGCCTCGGGTGACGGCTCGCCTGCGCTGCGGGTGTTCGGCGCGCAGAACAACGACGGCCTCGGCCGGGTGATTTGCTCTGGCGATGTCAACGGGGATGGATTGGAGGACCTCATCATCGGTTCCTACAGCGCCGGTGCCAATGCCGGCCGCAGCAATGCCGGACGAGTATGGATCTGGTTCGGTGGCGGCGGCCTGCTCGGCAATCTCGACGCCGCCGGCGTGGCAGGCACGGCACCTAACGTCACCCTTACCGGGGCCAGTTCCTCCGACTTCCTCACCGCGGGCGGCGCCATCGAAGTGGCCGATGTCAACGGCGATGGCATTGGCGACCTTCTGCTGGGCGCCTATGGCGGGGACGGCCCGGGCGAGACGCGCAACGGCGCCGGCGAAGCCTACATTGTGTTCGGTCGCGAAAGTTTTCCCGCCACCCTCGATCTGGCCATTCAGGGATCGGAGGGTGCGGATGTCACCCTCTATGGCGGATCGGCCACCGACAGCCTGACCAACGGCGGCGCCATCACGGCAGCCGACGTCAATGGTGACGGCATCCAAGACCTCGTGCTGGGAACCCTTCAGGGCGACGGGCCCGGTGAAACCCGTCCCGACACCGGGGAGGTCTATGTCATCTACGGCCGCGAAAGTTTTCCCAGCACCCTCGACCTCAGCCTGCAGGGGGAACTGGGCGCCAGTGTCACCGTGCATGGTGCCAACGCCAACGAGTTGCTCACCTACGACGGCGCCATCCGCACGGGCGACATCAATGCCGACGGCATCGCCGACCTCCTGCTTGGTGCCAAACAGGCCGCCGGACCGGATGAAACACGTCCAAGCGCCGGTCGCGTGTATGTTGTCTTTGGTCGCCCGGGGCTGCCTCCCCTGCTCGACCTGCGCACGCAAGGGCCAAATGGCGCCAGTGTCACGCTCTACGGCGCCAGCGAAGATGACCAAATCACCTCGGGAGCCGCGCTGGTTGCGGCGGATGTCAACGGCGACGGCATTGATGACCTCATCATCGGCACGCCTGGCGGCGACGGCCCCGGCGACGTCCGTGAGGATAACGAGGGCAAGGGCGCGGGCGAAGTTTACATCGTCTTTGGCCGCCCCTTCTTCGAACCCGAACTCGATCTTGCCATTCAGGGTGAGGATGGCGCCAACGTCACCATTTACGGCGCCACCGCCGGCGACAACCTGACGGCGGGCGGTTCCCTCGCCGCAGGCGATGTCAACAAGGACGGCCTCGCAGATGTGCTGCTTGGCGCGGGTCTGGCAGACGGGCCGGGCGAGGGTCGGGATGCAGCGGGCGAAGCCTACATCCTGTTCGGCCGGGCCAGTTTTCCAACCGTGCTCGATCTGGCCATCCAGGGTGAAGGCGGTGCGGATGTGACCCTCTATGGTGCCACTTCCGGCGACAACCTTGCCCTCGGTGGAAGCCTCATTGTCAGCGACCTGGACCGCGACGGCCGGGCAGATCTCCTGTTGGGAGCCCTCTTGGCCGACGGCCCCTCCGAGGCGCGGGCGAACGCCGGCGAAGCCTATGTGGTTTTCGGCCGGGACGACCTGCCGACGACCCTCGATTTCGCCAATCCTGACCATTCGGACATCATCGTCCATGGCGCCAGTGCTGATGACCGGTTGACGATCGAGCACTCCATTTTCGCCGGTGATGTGAGCGGCGATGGCGTGCCCGACCTGATTGTCGGCACGCCCCGCGGCGACGGTCCCTCCGAGGCGCGTTCCAACAGCGGCGAAGTGCATGTGGTGCGCGGCGTCGGCGTGCCCGTCATCGGTCCGGAGATCGACCTGCAACAGCCTGCCGGCATGAACCTCGCCGACGGTGGTGGCCGCTACTTCGGGGCGGTTTTGCTGAACAACATTGGCACCCGTGTCTTCACCGTTCTCAACAGTGGCACCGAGGCGCTGACTGGCCTCGGCGTCGCCATCAGCGGCGCCGATGCGGACAACTTTGATGCCGACCGCGAAAACTTGCCCGCCGTGCTGCAACCCGGGGAATCCGGCACCTTCACTGTCACCTTCCAGCCCACAGCGCTCGGGGCCCACCTCGCCGCCTTGCAGGTGCTCAGCGATGACGAAGACGAAAGCCCCTATGACATCCGGCTAACCGGCATCGGCGCGGCACCGGAACTGGTCATCGAACAACCCGCCGGCACCGCCCTGGCGTCCGGTTCAACCAGCCACTATGGCGAAGTGGCAACCGGTTTCGACAAGACCTTCAACTTTGTCTTCAAGAACATCGGCACCGCCGACCTCGATGGCATCGCCGCCAGCCTCGCCGGCTCCGAGGCCTCCGATTACTTCTTTCCTCCCCTCGATTTTGACAGCCTGCCGCCGGGACAGAGCATGACCGTTCCCATCACCTTTGCACCGGGCGCGCTCGGCTCCCGGGTCGGCGAACTTCGTGTCTTCACCAGTGTCGCCCCGGAATCCCCCTATGTCATTCACCTCAATGGCACCGGCGTACCGCCCTCGCCTGAAATCAGTGTGCGCCAACCGGCCGGTGTGGAACTGCAGAGCGGTGATGCGCGCAGTTTCGGCAACGTCTCCATGGGCGCCAATGGCTCCCTGACGTTCCGCATCGACAATGTCGGCACGGCCCTGCTCAGTGGCCTGGCCTTGAGCGTCGGTGGCGATCATGCCGGCGACTTCACCCCAAGCCCGGCCACCCTGACCGACCTTGCGCCAGGCACATCCGTCAACTTCACCGTCACCTTCTCACCGGCTGCCCGGGGCGAACGTTCGGCGGAACTGCGCATCGCCAGCAACGACGCCGATGAAGGTCTCTTCACGGTGCCCCTGTCCGGGACCGGCATCAATCCCGAGATCGGCCTTGAACAACCGCAGAACACCGCTCTTGCCAGCGGTGGCGGCCGCTCCTTCGCCACCACGGCCATGGGTTCAGAAACCAGCCTACAGTTCTGGGTGAAAAACACCGGCGACGACACCCTCAGCGGCCTTGCCCTCAGCCAAACTGGCGCCCACACGGGAGACTTCCTCCTGGTCACCGCCGGTTTTCTCACCAGCCTGTCCCCCGGCCAGAGCACGAGCTTCAGTGTCATCTTCAAACCGTTGACCGTCGGCACGCGCTCCACGTCCCTGCGCGTCGCCAGCAACGATGCCGATGAAAACCCCTATTTGATCGACCTCTCCGGCATTGGCACCGCCCCCGTCATCACGGTTGAGGAACCGGTCGGCAACGCAATCGCCAACTCCAGTAGTCTGACGTTTGGATCCGTCCTTATGGATGATTTCGGTACTCCTCGCACTTTCACCGTTCGCAACACCGGCGGCGCACCGCTGGCGGGCCTGACTGTCGCCTTCACCCCCAGCAGCCCCAACAAAAGTGAGTTTCTGCTGACTCCGCCCCCGGTGGCGACTCTGAATCCGGGGGGAAGCACCACCTTCACCGTCGCCTTCGCCCCCCAGTTTGCCGGCGCTAAAAACGCAACCCTGCGGCTCAGTTCGACTTCCGAGGGTGCCAACACAATGCAGTTCAACCTCTCCGCCCAAGGCCTGCCGCTGCAACCCCAGTATGCCCAGGCACTCGACTCGCGACTCGCTGTTGCCGGCGCCGAACTGTTACTCGATCCGGTCATCACCGGTGCCGATCCCAAAACCTATGCCTGGAGCAAGAACGGCAAGCCGCTGAAACCCACCACGGCGGAACTACTCTTCAAAACGCTGAAAACCTCCGATGCCGGGGTGTACCGGCAGACGGTCACCAACACCTACAGTTCAGCCACGACCGGCAATGTCTGGCTCGCCGTCGCCGCCCGCCCGCCGAGTGTTGCTGCGGTCAAGCTCAACGCTTCCCTGACCCTGTCCTGCAAGGTCACCTTGCCCCCCGGTGCCAGCGCCACGTACCTGTGGCTGCATGAAGGTGATCCCGTCGAACCGGGCACGGGCGTGGGCGACACCACAAAGAATGTTCTGAAGATCACGGGCATCCAGGCGGATCGCGGCGGCGCCTACACCTGCCGCGTCACCGTCACCACCCCGGACGGCAGCTTTCAGGGCACGCAGGGCGACACGTTCGTCAGCGTTGTCGAACGGCCACCGGAGTTGCTGCCGTTCAGCTTTCAAGACGCGCGCGTCAGCCAGGACATCACGGGCCTCGCCATTCCCTGCCAGCATCATCCCGGCAAGTTTGCAGCCTCCGGCCTGCCCCCGGGGGTGAAGATCGATCCACTCACCGGCGTCCTCTACGGCAAGCCGGCCACCGCCCGCTATGCCAAGGGCGAACTCATCCCCTACCAGGTCAAAATCACGGTCAGCAACCTTGCCGGCAAGGTCGTCTCGCCGCTTTTGCCCTGGATGATCCGGCCGCTGCCCGCGGGAGCGGCCGGGGTTTACAGCGGTGTGCTGGGCCGCAGCGACCCCATGAATGGCGACCTTGGCGGCACGCTCCTGCTGACCATCACCACGAGTGGCAGCTACAGCGGCAAACTCCAACTCGGAGCCACCAACCTTGCCTTCAAGGGCAGCCTTGATGTCCCCGAGGAGGAGGGCAATCCGACGCTGTCCTTCACCCTCCCCCGCAAGGCGCCGCTCGAACCGTTGGTCGTGACGGATGCCGAACTTGATCTCGCCAGCGGGGAGATCACCGGCGAACTCGAGGACGGCGGCACCTCACCCGCAGCCACGCTCAGCGCCTGGCGTCGCGCCGCCCAGACGAGCACCGGCATCTACAACGCCGTGCTGACCCCCGGCGCTGAGGTGCTGGAGGATGCCACGACCTTTCCGCAGGGAGAGGGCTGGGCGACCTTCAAGGTCGGCAGCAAGGCCACCGGCACTTGGGCTGGCCGACTCGCCGATGGCAGCACCTTCACCCACGCCGCGCAACTTGGCGAGGACGGTCGCGCCAGCCTGTTTGCGCTGCTCCAGAAAAAGACCGGCAGCCTTCTTGGCAGCACCCGGCTCGACGCCGGCAGCGGCGACCTCGACAGCGTCGCACTCGACTGGTTCATCCGCGAGCCGACACCGGCACGCACTTCCGGCTCCTACCGCGAGGGCATCCCGATGCACGCGCTCGTGCTGACCGGTGGTCCCTACTCGCCCCCGGAGGCCGGGCCCTACCAGATCGATTTGGATGGCGGGGGCCTCGACGCGCCCCTGACGCTGTCCATGGAACTCAGCGCGGCCCTGAAAGTTCTCGTGCCGGCCAGTGACAACAAACTGGTGGTGAACCCCTTCCAGGCCAAGACCGGCCTGTTTGGCGGCAGCTTCCTGTTTGAGGGCCGCAAAGCCGTGCTCAGCGGCCTGCTGGTGCCGCGCCTTGGAAGCGGTCGCGGTCACTTTCTTCTGCCGGCCGCTCCTGAG
>JAUREI010000067.1 GCA_030827515.1 Prosthecobacter sp.
ACCCACGAGGTTCGCCTGAGGGACCGCAGTTACCAAGCCTTCGTTTATGGACGACGGGCCGAGCCGGCGATCCGCAAGGACGTGCTGCTGCACGGGGTCGCCATAGATAGCGTGATGGCAGTGGCGGAAAGCCCCATTCGACCCATCGAAATCGGCGAAGTCCCGCCTGCAGACGCGGACGTGATCAAGACCTGCGCCGTCTCCGGCATCAGCACCGCCGTCGAACCGGATGCCGAAGGCGGCTACCCTGCGATCACGGAGGAAACGCCCGCCGCCCTGGAAGGCTACATCATCCGCTACTACTGCGACGGCGGACACATCGTGCAGGAAGCCGAGCGACTGCTCGACGGGGAATTCACCGCCTCGGAAAGCCTCACGGGCGGCTTCACCCTGCCGGACGGCAGTGTGTCGAGCCCCACGACCTGGAAGGAAGGCTACCGCACCATCCTCTACATGCGCTGTATTTTCCCGGATGACCTCAAAGTCATGCAGACCGAGACCGAAGCGGTCACGCATCTGGCGGACATGAACGACTACTTCCATGAGATCTCCTATGGGAAACTGTATTTCGTTTCCACCATCACACCCGTCATCCTGCTGCCACGCACCAGCGCCTACTACAAGGAGGTTTATGCCGCCAGCAGCAGCACGACGGAACTCATCAATGATGCCAAGGAACAGGCGAGGCGGATGGGTTTCCCGATTGAGGCCTACCAGCACCACATCATGATTTACTCCAACACCGGGCCCGGCAACTTCGGCGGGCGGGCCTCGGCTCCCGGATCGAACATGTGGCTAAAATCCACTTCGGACGGCACATTCTGGCACGAGATGGGCCACAATCTGGGCCCCATTCACGCCAACTTCTGGGACACCGGCGGCGCCAGTTCGATCGGCCCGGGAAAGAATGGGGAGTATGGCAACTCCTTTGATGTCATGGGTGGCAGCGGCTCGGGTCGCAACGGCCACTTCAATGCCTCGTTCAAAAACCAAATTGGCTGGCTGACCTCCGACCTCTTCACCGACATCGTATCCCCCGGCACCTACCGCATCTTCCAGTTCGACCAGGCGGTGGCCGATGTCGCCAAGCGTTACGCCCTGCGCATCCGCAAGGACAGCCAGCGCGACTACTGGGTCGAGTTCCGCCAGCGCTACACCACCAACAACTGGATCTTCAACGGTGTCCACCTCAACTGGGACCGTTGGGGAACCGGTGGTGACACAACCACAAGCGGCGCCAACGGGGGCTCCCACCTCATCGACACCACTCCCGGCTCGCCTGACAACAAGAATGACGCCGCCCTCGTTCTTGGTCGCACCTTCTCCGACACGGAAACGGGCATTCACATCACGCCGGTGTCCAAAAACGCCACCACTCCCCCGAGCATGGACGTTGTGGTCGCCTTCGATGATCCCGACAACACGGCGCCGACCCTCAACCTGACGTCTTCCGCCACCAGCGCGGCAACAGGTGTGGGCATTCAATTCACCGCGACCGCCACGGATGCCGAGGGCGATCCTCTTTCCTATCACTGGGACTTCGGCGACCGCAGCGTCCATACCTCCAACGCCGCCACCGCCACCAAATCCTGGTCCACCGTCGGCCACTACGCCGTGCAGTGCACCGTTTCCGATCATCGCGGTGGTGCGACGCGCAGGACGATCCTCGTCACCATCGGCAGTCCGTCCACCTTCACCCTCCGCGGCACGGTCACGGATGGAACGAATACACTCCCTGATGTCGGCGTTCACACAGGCACCCTCGGCAACACCTCGCGCAAGGCACTGACGGACAGCGACGGCGCCTACGTCATCACCGGTCTCGCCTCCGGCTCCCACACGGTCACACCCGTGCTGGACACCTGGAGTTTCACAGCGCAGTCGGTCAGTGTGGATCCATCTCAGACCGGCATTGATTTCACCGGAAGCCCCGCCAACAACGTCGTCACCGTTGAAGCCATCGATGCGGAAGGCAGTGAGGTCGGATCGGACCCCGTCGTTTTTCGCCTCAGCCGCACCGGTGATGCCGCAAGCCTGGCCACCGCGCAAACCGTCACGGTGCTCGTGGAAGGCAGCGCCTCCACCGCCGATTACACCCTGTCGCCCGCCGGCACCAGCGTCAGCCCCTTCAGGACCTGGGACATTCCCGCCGGGGAAAGCACACTCGACATCACAGCCACCATCACGGCCGACACCGCCATCGAGGCCGAGGAAACCCTGCGTTTCGTGGTGATCCCAACCGGCGGCGTCAGCACGGGCCGCCCCCAGAATGCCACGGCCACCCTCCAGGATGAGGAAACCACGCTGCCCGGCGTCTCGCTCTACGCCGTGGATGCCGACCTGGTCGAAAATGATTCCGCCGACCGCGCCGTCTTTGAGATCCGCCGCACCGGTTCCACCGCCTCAAGCCTCAACGTGACGGTCAACGTCAACGCCGGCAGCACCGCCACCTCCAACGTGGACTTCACCAAACCACCGGCAACGATCCAGATCCCCGCCGGTGAAAAGTCCGTGCGCTTTGAAGTCCCCGCCATTGACGACTCCGTGATCGAGGGACGCGAAATCCTCACGTTCACCCTGCCCAGCAACGGCACGCACCGTGCTCAGGCCCCAACAACCGCGTCCGCTGTCCTCCATGACGACGAAATCAACATCGTCACCATCACGGCCACGGAAGGCACTGCCTCCGAGTCGGGCACCAATCCAGGAATCTTCACCCTGACCCGCACGGGCGACACGGCCGAACCCCTGCAGGTCGAATACGTGATCGGTGGCACCGCCCAACACGGAACCGATTATCAACCGCTGCCCGGAAGCGTGACCTTTGCCGCCGGCTCGGACACCGCCGAAGTCCGCATTCTGCCCGTCGATGACGATCTCGGCGAGGGCAGCCAGACGGTCATCCTCCATCTGCGCAGCCGCACCGATTACACCGTCGGCACGCCATTTTCCGCCAGCGTCCTGCTCAACGACAACGACGGCGCCTTTGCCTCCGTCATCGCGACCGACGGCCTTGCCACCGAGGGCAGCGGCGCGGACACCGCGGCATTCAGGTTCACCCTGCGTGGCGGCAGCGGCGCGAAGGAGGTGAAGTTCTCCCTGGGAGGCAGCGCCACACTTGGCTCCGACTACACTCTCAGCGGCACCGTTTCCGGCACCAATGACACGATCAGCGTCAACGCCAACGGCACCGCCACGCTCACGGTCACTCCGATCAATGACAGCCTGCAGGAAAACACGGAGACCGTGACAATCACGCTACTGGAGGATGCGTCCTACATGGTCGATCCCTTTGAGAAGGTGTCGTCCATCATCCTGCGCGACAACAATCTCAGCCAGTCCGTCACTGTTGCCGTGACACCCGACCGCATTTCGGAAACCAGCACCAACGGCAAGTTCTATGTCGCGCGCAATGGCGCCACCACGAACCCGCTCACGGTCCACTTCACCCTTTCCGGCAGCGCGCTTGAAGGCACGGACTACACGCTGAGCGAGACCTCCCCCCTCACCATCCCCGCCTCCTCCGCAGGCATCTACGTCACCATAACGCCCACGGACGACAGCGACGCCGAACCCACCGAGACCCTCACGCTGACCGCCACACCGGACTCCGGCTACGGCCTTGAGGTTTCATCCGCCACAGTGTCCCTGACTGACGATGACAGCACGATCCGGCAGGTGCGTTTTCCCCTGACGGCATCCACGCACACCCTCGACGAGGGTGACGGTTCCCACTTCGCTGTGGTGAATCTAGATGCCTCCCACACGGAGGAAATCACCGTCGATTACAGCGTTCTGGTCGCCACGGCCACCGGCGGCGGGCAGGATTTCACCCTAAATCAGGGAACCCTCACTTTTCCCCCGGGCGAGACCCAGCAATCCATCGAGATTCAGGTGCGCGATGACACCATCCCTGAGCGGGAGGAGTATCTCGTCATTCAACTCACCAATCCTTCCAACGCCACCGTGAGCTCCGGCGGTGGTTGGTTCAGCCTGTACATTCTCGACAACGAACCGCGAGTTTCAGTCACGGCCCTCGATCCCGCCGCGAATGAAAACGGCGACACCGCCACCTTCCGCATTTCACGAACGGGACCGCTGGCATCCCCGCTTTCCGTGCCGTTCACGCGCAGCGGAACCGCCACCAACGGCAGCGACTACAATCTGGTCGGATCGCCCGCCGTGATTCCGGCGAACGCTTCCTTCATCGACCTCACCTTGAACCCAACTTCTTCTGGAGGCGTCGAGGGCATGGAAACGGTCACCCTCACCCTGACCCCGCACGCAACCTACACCGTTGCATCGCCCTCCGCCGCCACGGCGAGCCTATTTGACAGCGAGACCAACGGCGCACCCGTGATCCAGCTTCTCAACCCTCGATCCTCCACTGCGGCCATTCCGGCCGCCACGGGTCTCCTGCTGGAAACTTCCGTCCAGGATGACGGCAGCGCGCCCGCGCTCCAGTGGTCGAAGGTTTCGGGTCCTGGAACCGTGACCTTCGGCAGCGCCAACGCCGCGTCCACAACCGCCACCTTCAGTTCCTCTGGCGCCTACGTCATTCGCCTCACCGCCGATGACGGCGCGCAGTCCTCAACCCTTGACCTCAATGTTCAGGCGGGAGTCAGCGGCCAAACTTGGACATCCACTGATGTCGGAGGCGGCGCGAATGTCGGACAATCCGTTTTCAATGACGGCTCCATCCTCATCCAGTCGGCGGGAAACAGTTTAGGCGATGGCACCGACTCCCTGCGCTTTGTCCACCTGCCACTCCCCGGGGATGGCGAAATCATCGCCCGCGCCCGCCGACTGCTCACCACGAACTCCAATGCGCGCCTCGGTCTGATGATGCGCGAAAGCACGGCCAGCAGCGCCCGAGCCGCCTCCATCATGGGCAGCCCAACAGGCAGTGGCGGCTTCATCACCCGCACCACCGCAGGCGGAAACTGGTCGGCCGCCACCTATGACGCCCAACTTGCCCCGCTATGGCTGCGCCTCGTCCGAAGCGGCGATGAAATCTCCGGCTACCAGTCGCTTGACGGGGTGAACTGGATCCAGCGCGGCGCCACCACCACCGTGAACCTCGGTTCCTTGGCACGCATTGGCCTCGTAGCCATGAGCAATACCACGACAAAACCGACCGTCGGGGAGTTTGATTCCGTCTTTGTTTCCACGTCGCAAAACAGCGGGCCCCTGGCAAGCGCCGGCAGTGACCAGACATCCGAGGCGGGTGCTGTCATCACGCTGACCGGCATCGCCATTGATGATGCCAAACCGCTCGTTCCGGGAACACTGCGCTACCGCTGGATCCAGATGGAAGGCCCACCCAGCAACCCGGCCACTCCGGACGCTGCCTCGACGACCGTTCAGGTGAACGATCCAGGGGTTTACACCTTCCGATTCACGGCGGATGACGGGGACGTCACCACCTTCGATGACATGACCGTCACCGTCGCCTCGCCACTGTCGACCGTCACCATCGCCGCCACCGACTCCAGCGTCGCGGAACAGGGCCTGGATCCCGGCTCCTTCACCCTGTCGCGCACCCTCACCGATGGCGCCCTCACCGTCCGTTACAACGTGACCGGCACCGCAACCTCAGGTTCCGACTTTGCCATCCTGGGCACACAGACCGTGATTCCGGACGGTTCGGCCACCGTGTCTGTCACCGTCACCCCCCTGTCGGACACCGTGGCCGAAGGACCGGAGACGGTGATCCTCACGCTGGCCGCCGACCCGGCCTACGTCATCGGCACAGACGCCAGTGCCACCGTCACCCTTGCCGACCTGCCCATCGATCACTGGCGTCACGCCACTTTCGGCTCGAACGCCAACACGTCGTCGATCGCCGGCGACCTTGCCGATGATGACAAGGACGGCCTTGTGACACTGCTGGAATACGCCCTCGACCTTAGTGTCACCAACCCCGATTCCAGCCCGATCACCCAGGAAGTCGCCACGATCGGCATGGACCGGTTCCTGCGGCTCATCGTGCCAAAGAATGCCGCCGCCACCGACGTCGCCTTCACGGTCGAGGCCACCGGCAATCTCACCAATCCGGGCACCTGGTCCAGCACCGGGCTCATCGTGGAGGAGAACAGCGCCAACATGCTCCGTGTCCGAGACAACATGCCTGTCACTCCCAGCCAACCCCGTTTCATGCGCCTGCGCGTCACGCGCCAGCCATGAAGCATCGCGCGACTATCCGGGTGCCGCATGGCTACCCGTGACATCCGTGAGGAAGCGTCCATGGGGTTAGAGCAGGAGGACCTTCGCATGCCAGAGTGCTGTGTGCGGACGGTGGTGGGCTCCCAAATCCCTTCCCCATCATCCATCAATCGCCCCGCCTCTACAGTTCCACCCCCGCGGCCTTGAGCAGGCGCATGGTGAGCAGGTAGAGCAGGAAGGTGCCGAGGATGCCGGCGGCGAGGGCGGGCCAGAAACCGCCAAGCTTGCGAATGAGCCAAGGCATGAGCAAAAACATCGGCAGGGTTGGCAGCACGAACCAGAAGGTGCCGTAGGCGTGGCGGCCGATCAGGCCGGCGTCGCGTGTCTCGACGAACAGCCAGATGAAGGCAAGCAGGGAGGTCAGCGGCAGCGAGTGAATGACGCTGGCCGCGGAGTTGTTGCGTTTCGCAACCTCGGTGACGGCGACGATGACACCGGCGCTGAGGAAGAGTTTGACGAGGTAGTAGGTCATGACGTCGGGGATGCCCCCAGCTTCGCGGCATCGCCCCACCGCCGTCAAGCCCTCAGCGGTCGCGCCCGGCCTTGCCAAGCTCGCCGGCCCGGGCGGGATCATAATCCGGATTGGGCACGGGCATGCGCGCACCGACCCGCTGCCGCCACGCCTGCAGGCTCGCGCGCAGGGCGCTGGTCCGGGCGGGTTCAGTTTCCGCGAGGTTTTTCGTCTCCGCCGGATCCCCGGCGAGATCATAGAGCTCGGCGTGATCATCCTCAAAGAACTCAATGAGTTTCCAGTCGCCCTGGCGCACGGCGCTGGCGGGGGTGCTGTGGTGGTAGTGCGGCAGGTGCCAGAACAGCGCCTCGCGTGACAGGCGGGCTGCGGGATCGGCCAGGAGTGGTGTCAGGCTGACACCATCAAGCGCGCCTTCCGTGACCTTGACGCCCGCCAACTCCGCGAAGGTGGCGTGCAAATCGGTGGTGATGGCCGGCACATGGCAGACCGTGCCCGCCGGAATGCGACCGGGCCAGCGGGCGATGGCGGGGACACGGATGCCACCTTCATACAGGCTGCCCTTCTCCCCGCGCAACGGCCGGTTGGAGGTGACGACGGTGCCGTTTTGCTCGTGCTCGAGTCCGCCGTTGTCCGACACGAAGAAAACGAGCGTGTTCTCCGCCAGGCCGAGTTGGTCAAGGGCGTCGAGCAGGCGACCGACGCTGTCATCCAACTCCGCCAGCAGGCCGGCATACTCGGGCCGGCTGGGATAGCCGGGCACCGCCGGCTTGGCGCCGAAGCGGGCCAGGTGTTCCGGCGTGGTGCTGAGCGGGATGTGGACGGCGTTGTGGGCAACCTGCAGCACAAAGGGCCGGCCGCGCTCGGTCTGGAGAAAGGCGATCGCCTTCTCGGTCAGGTAGGCGGCCGTGCGCTGTTCGCCACCCGCCTGCTTCTGAATGTTGCCTTTGGTCTCTTCCGAAACCTGCCAGCCCTGATCCGCGGGGCTGAATCCCCGCCCCCCCAGATGCCACTTGCCAAAGAAGCCCGTGCGGTAACCCGCACCGGCGAGGCGTTCGGCGAAGGTTTCCACCTCGAGCGGCAACTGCAGCGGCACAACCGGGTCGCGCAGCTTGGCCCAGGGCCGGCGATGCCCGGGGATGTGCTGGGTGATGCCGTAGCGCGCCTGATCGCGCCCACTCTGCAGGTTGGCCCGCGTCGGCGAGCAGACCGGCCCGGCATAGAAGTGGGTGAAACGCATCCCCTCGCGGGCGAGTCGGTCAAGATGGGGCGTCTCGTTGTAGGTGTTGCCATAGCAGCCGGCATCCGCCCAACCAAGGTCGTCGGCCAGGATGAGCAGGACGTTGGGCGGCTGCGCCGACGCCGTGGCGACGGTCGCAAGGGCGAACAGGACAAGTCGGCGCAGCATGACGGTCAGCTCACTTTTTGGCGGCACCGGCCGGCGCCTTTTTGCCCGCCGCCTTCTTCGCCTTGCCGGCGCCCGGGCGCAGCACGGATTCGGGCGGATCCTGCTCAGGCACCTTCAGTTCGGTGCGCAGGCGTGTCAGTTCGGCATGCAGGTCGGCGCGGGCGGCGGCATGCGCGGGGTCGTCATACACATTGGTCATTTCGTCCGGATCGGACTGCCGATCGATGAGGGTCCACGAGTTCATGTCCGGTTCGTAGAAGTGAAAGAGCTTGTAGCGATCGGTGACGACGCCGTAGTGTTTGCGGACGCTGTGCGCGCCGGGGAACTCGTAGTAGTGATAGTAGAAGCTCTTGCGCCAGTCGGCCGGCGTCTTGCCGGCGAAGAGGGGCAGCAGGCTGCGCCCCTGCATCTCGGCCGGCACGGGCAGGCCGGCGGCTTCGAGGAAGGTCTCGGGCACATCCAAAATCGACACCATGGCCGGGGAGCGACTGCCAGGCTGGATCTTGCCGGGCCAGCGGGCAAAGAACGGCGTGGTCAGCGATTCCTCATAAATCCAACGCTTGTCGAACCAGCCGTGCTCGCCGAGGTAGAATCCCTGGTCAGAGGAGAGTATGACCATTGTGTTTTCAGCAACGCCCTCGGCCTCGAGAGCATCCAGCAGTTTGCCGACGTTTTCATCGACCGCCTTCACGCAGGCAAGGTAGTCGTGCATGTAACGCTGGTAGCGCCAGTGGACAATGTCCTTTCCGCTGAGGCTGGCCTGGCGCATCTTTTCGTTGAGTGGCTCGTAATAGGCGTTCCAGACCTTGAGCTGGGCGGGCGTCAGGTTCGGCGGCGGCACCAGCTTGGCATCGCGCTCGGTGAAGGTCTTCTCCAGGGTCATGTCCTGTTCCTTCTCCGCGCGGCCACGACCGGCGTAATCGTCGAACAGGGTCGCCGGCTCGGGAAAAACGCGGTCGCCCTGCCAGCCGAGATGGCGCAGCGCCGGCGCCCATTCCCGGTGCGGCGCCTTGTGCTGGCTCATGAGCAGGAAGGGCTTGGTCTTGTCGCGGTTTTTCAGCCACTCGACGGAGAAATCGCCGATCAGGTCGGTGGTGTATCCCTCGTGCTTGACCTGCTGGCCGTCGCGGATCATCGGCGGGTTGTAGTAGAGCCCCTGTCCGGGCAGGATATGCCAGTGGTCGAAGCCAACCGGATCGCTCACCAGGTGCCACTTGCCGATGACGGCAGTCTGGTAGCCAGCCTTCTGCAGCATCTTGGGCATGGTTGGCTGCGAACTGTCAAAGCGGCTGCCATTGTGGTAGAAACCGTTGCGATGACTGTATTTGCCGGTCTGAATGACCGCTCGACTCGGGCCGCAGATCGAGTTCGGCACCAGGCAGCGCTCGAACAGCATGCCCTCCCTGGCAATGCGATCCATGTGCGGCGTCTCCAGCAGCTTGAGCTTGTGGCCGTAGGCGCTGATGGCCTGGACGGTGAGGTCATCGCAGAAGATGAAGACAAAGTTGGGCGGTGCCGCGGCCTGCAGGCCGGTGGCAAGGGCGAGGGAGAGCAGCAGGGATTTCATGAAGCGGCCTGATAACGCTCCGCCCCCGCGCATCTTGCCGATGGATCACCAGCAGGCCCCCAAGTCACGCCTGCCGGCGACCGGGTGCAGATAGAGGTAACCCTCGACCGTCTCCTGATCAAAGGGCGCCTGCAGCGGCAGGTGCACGCGTGCATATTCGCCACCCTCGACATCCTCCAACTCGTCGAGACGGGCGAGGGCGGCGGCATCAACCTCCCAAACCTCGCCTTCCACGGCAAGCCCTTGCTGCGGATCCCTCACCATGCCGGGATAACCGCCGAGATCATAAAGACGAAACCCGGGCATCGTCCTTGCAGCGCCGACCAACCGCTGCCCCTTCAACCACCCGTGGTTGCTGCCGCCGCGCTTGAGCGTGCCATAGACAAAGATTCGGCTCATCGCTTCGGCAGTCGGTCGTCTCGTTCTTCAAGCCATTCCGGCAAATCATATCGACCCGCCACCAATTCCCTCGCGCGCGCCAGCACTTCAGGCGGGGCCACGGCGACCCCCTCGACCTCCCGGGCCAGACGAGCCGCCCACGAACGCCAGAAACCTTCCGGGGGCAGGACCTGCTGGACGCTGCCCTGATGCAACAGGCCAAGCCGTCCACGACGCTGGCCGGCACCGGCCACCTTGACCCGTCCGCGAATGACATCGTGCACGGCCGGCGCGACAAAACAGAAGGGGGCTTCGACAACATCCTCCGGCAGGGCCAACCGGCAACCGGCCACTCCATGTTCGCAGAGCGCGTCGGCAAGGCTGCCATGGATGCGCTGGTAACTCTCCAGGGCCGAGGTCTGCGCCCAGTCATCCGTGGCCGGGACAATCACCGAGTAGGTGGCATCCCCCTGGTGCAGCACGACGCCGCCGCCGGTCCAGCGGCGCACGACCGGCCAGGTCGGCAGGGAGTCGCGCAGCTTGGCCAGGCTCTGGGCATAGCCGAGGGTGACGGTCGGCTCGGTCCAGCCGTAGACGCGCAGCACCGGCCGGCCGGCCAACTCCAGCCAGGCCTGGTCGAGGGCCATGTTCCAGGGACCGGGGGCGGCACCGTCCTCGTGGAGGAGCAGTCGTTCGAAGAAAGGGGTCACGCGCCCAAGATGACGCGGCCGGCGCGCCTGTCACCGGCGTTCTCTTGCGGGCCCACCCATCGGTGCATCCAGGCAACTGGTTCAAACGTTCGTTTGACAGGCCGCACAACGGCCCCACTCTCCCACCGAACCATGACGCTTCCCTTCCCCGACGAAGCCAGTACCCGCGAACGACTCCTGCTCAAGGCAGCCGAGCTGTTTGCCCTGCGCGGTTTTGAGTCGGTCTCGCTGCGCGACCTGACCCGGGCCGCCGGCGTCAACCTTGCGGCGGTGAACTATCACTTTGGCTCCAAGGAAGCCCTGATCGAGGAGGTGGTGGCCCGTCTCATGCGGCCGGTGAATGACGAGCGCCTGGCGCAACTCGACACGGCGGAAGCGGCCGCCCATCCCCACCCCGCCGCCGCCGAAGCGGTGGCGGACGCCTTCCTGCGACCGGTGATCCGGCTCGTCCGCCAGTCGCCTCTGTCCGAGCAGCTGTTTTTCAAGCTCATGGGCCGCTGTCTGGTCGGACGCGCGCAATTGATTCCGGCGGCCGCCCTGCCTCACTTTGAAGGCATGGTCCGGCGCTTCGCCGACGCCCTCCGCCATGCTTCTCCCGGCCTCAGTCACGCCGAAGCCTGCTGGCGACTCAACTTCATGGCCGGCTCGCTCATCAGCACCCTGGCCCATGCCGACATCGCCATGCATTTTGCCGGTGAAAAAGCCGCTCCACCGGACACCGAAACCCTGCTGAAAAGGCTGATTGGCTACTGCACTGGCGGCCTCCTGGCAGCGCCGGCGGACAGGCGGACATCCCGCGGCAGTCGCAGCGTCCAGAGTCTGGCCGCCTTCGCTCTGGCGCTGCTGCTGAGTGCCTGTGGCAGCCTCTCGCCTGAGGAACGCTTCGACGAACTCGACCTTGAGGTGCCCGGCACCTGGGCGGCCCGGCCGGAGGCTCGGGCCGGTGTTGACGAACACTGGCTGCAGCGCTTCAACGATGATCGCCTGACAGCCCTGATCGAGGAGGCTCTGGTCCACAACCGTGACCTGCGCGCCGCGGCGGCAAGGGTGGAACGTGCCCGCGGGCAGACCCGCCTCGCCGGCGTGGCCGGCAACCCCACCGCCGACCTGCTGTTCGATCCGGTGCGAACCAAGCGCAACTTTGTCGGCATTCCCATCGGACCGCCCGGAACCGTTCCGAGCAATGTCTTCAACACCTTCGACCTCTCCTTCGTGCTGAATTGGGAGGCCGACCTGTGGGGACGCATTCGCGCCGGTCAATCCGCAGCCCATGCCAAGGGCGAAGCCGCCGAGGCGGACGCCCGCGCCGCACGCGTGTCACTGGCGGCCAATGTCGCCCGGGCCTGGTTCGCCCTGGCCGAGGCGCAAAACCAACACCAGCTTGCCGACGAAACGCTGACCGCCCACGAACAAACCGCCAAAGCGGTGCGTGAACGCTACCAGGCGGGCGACGACCTGCAAGGGGCCGCCGTTCAACTGCGGCTGGCGGAAACCGACGTCGCCAACGCGCGCGCCGCCGTTGCCGAACGAACCCAGCAACTCGAAAGCGCGCAACGCCGTCTTGAACTTCTGCTCGGCCGCTATCCCTCCGGTCGCATCGCCGGCGGGGCGCGCCTGCCCTCCCCGGGGGCCACGCCACCCGCGGGCCTGCCATCGGAACTGCTGCTGCGCCGGCCCGACGTGCTCGCGGCGGAGCGACGCTTTGCCGCCAGCGGCAAGAGCGTGAGCGAGGCCAGGCGGGCGATCTTCCCGCGCCTCAGCCTGACCGGCAGTGCCGGCACCGCCACAGGCCAGCTGAACGATCTGCTGAACAGTGACTTCGGCGTCTGGCAAATTGCCGCCAATGCCATCCAGCCCATCTTTGCCGGCGGCCGGATCCGCGCGGAAACCGACATCCGCAGCGCGGATGAAAAGGAGGCGCTTGCCAACCTTCAGCAAACCGTGCTGACCGCCTTCAGCGAAGTCGAGACCGCGCTCGCGAACGAGCGCCATCTGGCACAACGCGAACTGTCGCTTCAGGAAGCCGTGCGCCTGGCCGCCGAGGCCGACCAGGCCGCCCGCTCAGATTACGCCCGCGGTCTCGGCGACCTGCTGACGGTGCTTGCCGCGCAGACCCGCCTGCTGCAAACCCGCTCCCAACGCCTCACCGTCCAGCGCCTGCGCCTGGAAAACCGCATCGATCTGCATCTTGCCCTCGGCGGCGACTTTCAACCGCGGCCATCACCCCCTCCCTCCGCCTGACGCCACCCGCCATGAGAATCCTTGTCACTCTCCTCCTCTGCCTTGGCCTCCTGGGCGGCGCCGGCGCGCTCGTTGGTCTGATGGCGAAATTCAAGCCCGAAGCCCAGAAGGTGGAGCGCGTGAGAGTTCTGCCAGGCGTCGATGTAAGGACCGTCCAAACCGCCGATGTGAGCTTCATCATTCCGACACAGGGTCTGGTGCGGGCCATCCGTTCCACCGTGCTGGCCGCCGAAGTGGCGGGCCGAGTCGCGACCGTGTCCCCCCGCTTCAAGACGGGGGAGCGCTTTCAGGAAGGCGAGGTTCTGGTGGAACTGGAAGCCAGTGATTATCGCAGCGCCATCATCCAGGCCGAGTCCGCCGTCGTGGAAGCCCGCGCCGCGCTCGTCCAGGAACAGGCGCGCGCCGAACAGGCCCTGCGCGACTGGAACAAGATCGCCCCCGGACAACCACCGACCGAACTGGCGGCGCGCAAGCCCCAGTTGCAGAGTGCCGAGGCGCGCGTGCTTGCCGCCGAGGATGCACGTGATCGTGCCCGACGCGACTTGGAGCGCACCCGCATCCGCGCCCCCTTCACCGGTCGGCTTCGCGTCACCCATACGGAAGTGGGATCCTTTCTCACCCCAGGAGCGCGGGTGGCAGATTTCGAATCCACCGGCCGTTATGAGATTCGTCTGCCAGTCTCGCTCGACGACTATGCCTTCCTTGGATCAGCACTGGGTGGCGAGGCGACCCTGAACGCGGTCATCGGCGGCCGTGAACTGCGCTGGCAGGGCCGCCTCGTGCGCACCGAGGGGGAGGTCGAGCAGAGCAGTCGCTCCATCAACTTGGTGGCGGAACTGGCCGAGGACGCGGATCGGCGGAGCGTTTTCCTCAAACCGGGACTTTTTCTTCAGGCCAAAGTGACAAGCCAGACCTTTCAAGGCGTCTTCGCGGTCCCACGCCGTGCCCTCATCGATGCCGAACACCTGCTCATCATTGACGCGGAGGACCGTGTTTCGGTGCGCAAGGTGCGCGTGCTTCGTGGCGGCCGCGACACGGTCTTCATCGACGATGGCCTCAAGAATGGCGAACGCGTCTGCCTCACCAGCCTGCCCGCGCCGGTCAACGGCATGCAGGTGCGCGTCATCGCCACCACTCCCTGATCCCCCCATGGAAAAAGCCATCTACTGGTTCTCGAAAAACCACGTCGCCGCCAACTTTCTGATGCTGGCGGTGATGATCATGGGCCTGTCGAGCTGGGGCAAGCTGAAGAAGGAGATCTTTCCCGAGACCTCGGTGGATGTCGTGCTCGTGCGCATCCCCTATCCGAACGCCACCCCCGAGGAAGTGGAGCGCGGCGTCTGCGTGCCGGTCGAGGAGGCGATTGAGGATGTCGACGGCGTCGACCGCATCAAGTCCACTTCGTCCCAGGGCATGGGCACCGTCGCCATCGAGGTGAAGAGCGGCTACCGCGTGCGCGACGTCATGGACGACGTCAAGACCCGCGTCGACGCCATCACCAACTTTCCCGAGGAGGCGGAGACCCCGACGCTTGAGGAATTGGTTCTCAATTCCGAGGTGATCAGCGTTGCCGTCTTTGCGGATGCCAGTGAAGCCAGCCTGCTTGAGCTTTCGAACCGGCTGCGTGAGGAACTGCAGGGACTGCCGGAGATCACCAAGGTGACCCTGTCCAACAACCGCCCCTATGAGATTGGCATCGAGGTTTCCGAGGCCACCCTGCGCGCCTACGGCCTGACCTTCGACCAGGTGGCCAACGCGGTGCGGGCCAGTTCACTGGACCTGCCGGCGGGCTCGGTGCGAACCCAGGCGGGCGAGGTCCTTGTGCGCACCGAAGCGAAGCGTTATCGGCCGGCCGAGTTCGAGGACATCACGGTGGTCACCCGCCCCGATGGGAACCGCGTGCGGCTGGGCGAGGTGGCGGACATCATGGACGGCTTCGAGGAGATCGATCTGGAATCCCGCTTCAACGGCAAGCCCTGCATGCTGCTGCGCGTGTTTCGCACGGGCAATGAGGACACCCTCAAGGTGGCGGCCGCGGTGAAACGCTACATCAGCGAGCAGGCCCCCCTCCTCTTTCCCGATGGCGTTCGTTTTGAGATCTGGAAGGACGACTCCAAATACCTGTCCGGCCGGCTCGAGCTGCTCAGCCGCAACGCCGTGTTCGGCTTCATCCTCGTCCTCATTGTCCTGTCCCTTTTCCTGAGACCGGTGCTCGCCTTCCTGGTTGCCCTCGGCATCCCCGCCTCGTTCCTTGGCGCAATCATGATGATGCCCTGGCTGGGGGTGTCGATCAACATGATCTCCCTGTTCGCCTTCATCCTGGTGCTGGGCATCGTCGTCGACGACGCCATCGTCGTCGGCGAAAACGTGTATGAGCGCATCTCCAATGGCGAGGATCCGAAGCATGCGGCGCCGGCCGGCACCCATGAGGTCGGCGTGGTTGTCGTCTTCGGCGTGCTCACCACGATGATGGCCTTCACTCCCATGCTCGGTCTGAGCGGTGTCAGCGGCAAGATCTGGCCCAACATCCCCATGGTTGTCATCCCGACCCTGGCCTGGTCGCTGCTGCAGTCGAAGTTCGTGCTGCCCGCCCACCTGGCCCTGCTGCGCCGGCGCGACCCCAACCGTGTCAGCCTCTCCGACCGCGTGCTGGGCGGTGTCGACCGCCTGCTCAAGGCCTTCGTCGGCGGCATCTACCGCCCACTGCTCGATCGCCTGATCCGCTGGCGCTACGTCACCGCCACGGCCTTCCTTGCCCTGCTTGCCGTCGTCGCCGGCTACGTCTCCACGGGTTGGATCAAGTTCAACTTCTTCCCCGATGTCGAGGCCGACGTTGTCATCGCCCGCCTGCGTCTGGCGGATGGTGTCGCCTTCGAGACCACGCGCGACGCGGTCCACCGCATTGAGGCGGCGGCGCAACAGCTGGACCGGGAATACCGGGAAAAGCATGGCGGCCCGGTCATCCGCAACACGCTTGCCAGCGCCGGTGTGCAACCCTTCCTGAACGGCTTCGAGGCACTCGCCGGCGCCCCCAAGGGCGACCACCTCGGCGAGGTGACAATCGAGCTCATCGACGGTGCCTCACGAGCCATGAGCGGCGTCGAGATTGCCTCGCGCTGGCGGGAGATCACCGGTCCGGTGCCGGGCGCGCTCGAACTGACCTTCCAGACCCAGGGGGCCGGCGGGGGCAACGCCATCGACCTCGAACTCACCGGCCATGACATCGGCAAACTCGAGGCCGCCTCCCAGGTGGTCAAGGAGGCGCTGGCCGGCTATCTTGGCGTGATCGACATCGCCGACAACAACACCCCGGGCCAGCGTGAACTGAAGCTTGGCATCAAGCCGGCCGGTGAACTCATCGGCCTGCGCCTGGCCGACGTGTCCCGCCAGGTCCGGCAGGCCTTCTATGGCGACGAGGCCCAGCGCCTGCAGCGCGGACGCGACGAAGTCAAGGTCATGGTCCGCTACCCGGAGTCCGAGCGGCGCTCGCTGCAGAATCTCACCGAGATGAAAATCCGCACGTCGGACGGCACCGAGGTGCCCTTCCGCGAAGTCGCCGAGGTGCACAGCGGCCGCAGCGCCTCCTCGATCCAGCGCGCCGACCGGCGCCGCGCCATCACTGTCACGGCCGACATCGACAAAGCGGTGGCCGGTGCCAACGCCAACGAGGTCGTCGCCGGTCTGACCGCCGACGTCCTGCCGGGCCTGCGGGAGCGTTTCCCGAGCGTCGCCTGGAGCTTCCAGGGGGAACAGAAGGACCAGCGCCAGTCCGTCGGTGAAATCGGCCGCAAGGCCCTGCTCGCCCTGCTCGGCATCTATGTGCTGCTTGCCATTCCGCTGGGCTCCTACTTCCAGCCGCTCATTGTCATGAGCGTCATCCCCTTCGGACTCGTCGGTGCCGTCGCAGGCCATGTGCTGCTTGGCCTGAACCTCAGCATCATGTCAATGTGCGGCATCGTCGCCCTCGCCGGCATTGTGGTGAACGACAGCCTGGTCATGGTCGAGTTTGTCAACCGCGAGCGCCTGCTTGGCCACGGCCTCATCGAGTCGGCCCTCAAGGCCGGCGTGCGCCGCTTCCGGCCCATCCTGCTGACCTCCGTCACCACCTTCGTCGGCATCATGCCCATGGTCTTCGAGACCGACCTGCAGGCCCGCTTCCTGATTCCGATGGCGGTCTCCCTGGGGTTCGGCATTCTGTTCGCAACCTTCATCACCCTGATCCTGGTGCCGGTGATCTACCTCATCGGCGAGGATGTCGGCCGCCTGCTGGCACGCCTGTCCCCGCGCAGGAAAGTCGAAGCCGGCGCCCTGCCCGGCGATTTCGAAGCCTCCTCCTGAGGCAGCTGCGGGCAACAAGCGCGTGCGCGCCACCGTTTGCCTCCCATGCGCCCAACGTTCCTCGCCGCCGCCCTGTGCCTGTTCGCCGCGGTCGCCGTCGCCAGGCCCGCCAATCTGGTCTTCATCCTTACCGACAACCAGGGCGCCTGGACGCTCGGTTGTTATGGCAATCCGGACATCCGCACCCCGAACATCGACCGCCTTGCGGCAGGTGGCCTGCGCTTCAATCGCGCGCTCAGCAGCAACCCGGTTTGCTCGCCCACCCGCGCCACCTTCCTCACCGGCCTGATGCCATCCCAGCATGGCCTTCATTCCTTCCTCGATCCCAGGTTCATGATGGGGCACGAGGCCTACAACACGCTGGGGGAGTTCCGCTCGCTGGGCGAGATCCTGCACGACGCCGGCTACGCCTGCGGTCTCAGCGGCAAGTGGCATCTCGGCGCCAACCTGACCCCCTCGGAGGGATTCGATTTCTGGATCACCAAGCCCGACGGTTCAACGCGGGAATTTTACGATCAGGACATCATTGAAAACGGTGCCGTGCGCCGCGAGGCCGGTTACACCACCGACCTGTGGACACGCAAGGGCATTCGCTTCATCGAGCAGAACCGTGAGCGCCCCTTTTTCCTCTTTCTCGCCTACAACGGCCCGTACAACCTCGGCAACCTGATGACAAACCCGCCGCGCAACCGCCATGCGGATTTCTACCGCGGCAAGCCCTTCCCGAGTTTTCCGCGCGATGCCATGCATCCCTGGCAGCATGCCAACAAGCAGTTCCACAACCTGCAAAACGCCATCGAACGCTGTGCGGCGGAGACCAGCGGCGTCGACGACGGCGTCGGCGAAATCACCGCGACCCTTGAACGCCTGGGTCTGCTGGAGGACACCCTCATCGTCTATGCGGCCGACCAGGGCTGGATGGGCGGACAGAACGGCATGTGGGGCATGGGCGACCACTTCCAGCCGACCGGCGCGCATGACCTGATGATGCAGATTCCCTTCCTGTTCCACCATCCGGCGCGCATTCCTGCCGGCCGCACCAGCGATCTTCTGGTCAGCAACTACGACTTCCTGCCAACCGTGCTCCACCACCTCGGCCTTGGTGACCGACTGCCGGATGACGGCCTGAAACTGCCCGGGCGCGACCTCTCCCCCGTGCTGGCCGGCCGCCCCCTTGATCTCGCCGACAACGCCGTCTACTACGAGATGGAAACGACCCGCGCGGTGCGGACCGATGACTGGAAGCTGGTCAGGCGCCATCCGGACGGCCCTCACGAGCTTTACGACATGCGCGCGGATCCGCAGGAGCGCTTCAATCTCTACGGACAACCCGGCACGGAGAGTGTGAAGCAGGCGCTGTCCGCGCGGCTGGATGCCTTCTTCTGGGAACATCGCGACCCGCAGTATGACATCTGGCAAGGCGGACGCAGCAAGGCCAAACGCCACACACCCTGATCAGGCCACACCGTCGTTTGCCGCCTGCGCCTGGCAGACGGCCTTCAGATAGTCAAAGCCATACAGCCCGGTGTTGTGGCCGTCGCTGAAATCGAACTGCAGCGCGTAGCCGCCGATGACACGCCAGCCGCGCAGACTCACGCCGGGAAAGGTCTTTTGGTCCGTGCCACCGATGCGGCGGCCGAGCAGGTCGCGCTCACCCGTGTTCTCCGCGCTTGGCGAGGCGGCGCGCAGGCGCTCGACCGGCAGGTAATCCTCGCTGCCATCCGTCCAGCGGATGGCCAGTTCGTCGCCAATGACTTCGAGTTGTTCCGGAGCTTTCATGAACTTGGGATACGTGGGGGACAAGAAAAAGGGACGCCGGTTGGCGTCCCTTTCGGAAGAACGGACTGCTCTGGAGGGATCAGCGCGAGTAGAGTTCGACGACCAGCTGTTCGTTGGCAATCGGGTTGATCTCGTCGCGGATCGGGGCGCGGTTGACGACGCCGGACATCTTGTCGCGGTCGACGGTCATCCAGTCCTGAGTGGGCGTGCCGAGGGTCATTTCCAGGAAACGGCCGACGAGCTGCTGGCTGCGCGGAGATTCCTTGACGGACACGACGTCACCGGGCTGCACCTGGTAGCTGGCGATGTTGACGACCTTGCCATTGACCGTGATGTGGCGGTGGCTGACCAGCTGGCGCGAGGCGAAGCGGGTGTTGGCGAAGCCCATGCGGTAGACAACGTTGTCGAGGCGAAGCTCGAGCATCTGCAGCAGGTTTTCACCGGTCACGCCCTTGCGGCGCTGGGCTTCGGCGAAGAAGCGGCGGAACTGCTTTTCAAGAACGCCATACTGGAAGCGGAGCTTCTGCTTCTCAGCGAGGGCGATGCCATACTCCGACTGCTTGCGGCGGGTGTTGCGCGCGCCGTGCTGGCCGGGGGGGAAGTTGCGCGTCTCAAGCGCCTTGGAGGGACCGAAGAGGGCCACGCCGAAACGGCGGGAGATCTTTTCGCGGGGACCGGTGTAACGTGCCATACGGGAGGGAAGAAAAAATTAGACGCGACGGGCTTTCGGCGGACGGCAGCCGTTGTGGGGGATCGGGGTGGTGTCCTTGATGCTGGTCACCTCGATGCCGAGGGCCTGAACGGCACGAACGGCGGATTCACGGCCGGAGCCCGGACCGCGCAGACGAACTTCCACCTCGCGCAGGCCGTGGCCCATCGCCTGGCGGCAGGCATCCTGTGCCACCACCTGGGCGGCATAGGCGGTGCCCTTGCGGGAACCGCG
>JAUREI010000083.1 GCA_030827515.1 Prosthecobacter sp.
GCCGGTTACTCCTACTCCTCGCCCTCGCCGCACATCGCCAGCATCGTCCTGCGCCGGGTCAGCGGCATGGAGCTCAAGGACTTCATCGACCAGCGCCTCGCCCAACCCCAGGGCTGGGGTGCCTGGAACTACTGCCTCTATCGCGGCGACATCGTCCTGCCCCATGCCAACGGCGCCGGCAGCACGGCCCTGCACGCCACCGATGTCCTGCGCTTCGGCTACTGCCTCGCCCGCAACGGCGTCTGGGGCGACCGCCAGCTCGTGCCCGCCGACTACATCGAGAAGTGCCGGACCTGGTCGCCCTACAACCCGCACACGCCCTTCAGCCTGCAGTGGGAACACAATGCCGACGGCCATGTCGCCGGCGCACCCAGGGACGCCTTCTGGAAAAGCGGCGCCGGCGGCTTCTGCCTCTACGTGGTGCCCTCGCTCGACCTGGTGATCTACAAGCTCGGCGGCAAGACCGGCCAATACGATCCCGCCCTCACCCGCCTGCCCCAGCCCAAACCCAACCTCGACCGCGACAGCTGGGAGCCCTTCCCCGGCAGCGCCTTCCAGGAGGGCGCCGGCGCCTCCTCCCTCAACCGCATCCTCGAAATGGTCTGCGCCGCCGTGCGGGTGGAGTGAGTCCGATAGACAGATGGATCGATCCCTCGTTCACTCTGCGCATGGAGCTCATTCCGGTCCGCTCCCCACGCCCGTTGCGCGGTTCCCTCAAGGGCATCCACACCCCCTTCGAACGCGAGGGCGACCGCGCCTGACTCGACCCGTTTCCCACCGTGATTCTTTGCCGAAGCCGTCGGGGACAGATCGCGCACGCAGGACACAAAAGGCACGGAACAAGCGTGTCTGATGCGTCTTCCGTGGGCTCCGTGACCTCCGTGCGAATCCTCTGGGGACCGGATGAAACGACGGAAGCGATTCCGGAAGGGCTTGGCGAGGGCGACAAATGCCATTAGAATGCAAGAATGGAAGCGCGGCCGGTCATCAACGTGGACGAAGCCATCGGCAAGACCGTCGGGCGTCGTCGACCGCCCGCGAAGCCGGCTGGGCTTCAGGAAACCCTCAATCAGGCGTTCGCCAGTCAGGGTCATTTTCTGTGCCCGCGGGGCGTTTTCCGCTTCAAAACCCACGCCGAAGCCAATTTATGGAGCCAGAAGATGCTTCGCCCGAGGAAGGCGACCTGAGTTCACGCGCGCCGACCGAGGCCGACTTGGTCAACCTCTGCCGGACTCTCAACCAACTGGGTGCCCGCTACCTGATCGTCGGCGGGTTCGCCGTGATGTACTCCGGCTACGCGCGCACCACCACCAACGTGGATCTCCTGATGGCCGTGGACCCGGCCAATGAAGAACGGGTTTTCCGAGGTCTGGCAACCCTGCCCGACAAGGCGGTCCTTGAACTCAAGCCAGGCGAGGTGTCGGCGTACACCGTCGTGCGTGTGGCGGATGAAATCACCGTCGACCTCATGCAGTCCGCCTCCGGCATCGATTACGAAGAGGCTGCCAAGGACATCGTCATTCGGCGTGTGCAGGATGTGGACATCCCTTTTGCTTCGCCTCGGCTCCTGTGGCGGATGAAAAAGAACACCCACCGGGAAAAAGACCTCTCCGATCTGCTCTTTCTCCGCCAGCACTATCCCGAGGTGGTGGAATGAGCCCTGGCTCCGGGCAGTCGCAGGCATCGTCTTTGAAGCTCTCCATAGGCTTCGTAACCTCCGTGCGAGCTCTGCGAGGAGAAAGCCTGAAAGCCGGAACCCTTTGTGGAACCACGAATGGCACGCAGCCCACGAACGATCAGCCGTCTTCGGGATCAGAAACCTTCGTGCATTTCGTGCCATTCGTGGTCTGCGGTTTCAGGCATGGGATCCCGTAGGACCGCTTTTGCTTTGCAATCCCGTCCTGGCCCGACAGCTTGCTACCTGTGACTCCCCTCGCGCCTCCGGCTTTGCGCCCACCTTTGTTCGGCTACACGCAGGTCATCTACGCCCTGCACCTGTTCTCGGTGATCCTCGGCGTTCTGGGGACCGCCACCATTGTCGGCAGCTTCCTGCTGGGCATTCCTTCCATCGTGGCTGTCGTGATGAATTATGTGCGGCGCAGTGAAGTCCGCGGCACCTGGCTGGAAAGCCACTTCAGCTGGCAGATCCGGACGTTTTGGTGGACGCTTTTCTGGTCGCTGCTGGTGATCGGAATCTCGGCGCCCCTCATGCTTCTGATGATCGGCTTCCTGACGGCGCCCGCCGGCCTGTTTGTCCTGGGCATCTGGGTGCTTTACCGCGTCCTGCGCGGGTGGACCACGCTCCGGGCCCTGCAGCCCTTACCCTGAGTGGAAATGAAGGCCTGACGTTTACAACTACGGGATCAGGGACCTCGATGGTCCGCGGTTTTTCGGCCGCGAGCCAGTTCTGCAGGCATCGCGGCCCTCGGCGGTTCTTTTCCCCATCGCCGGTCCACCTTGCAAAGCGGCGACCTGCCGCCACCATGACGCCCTCCGCATGCGTTTTCTCCTCCGCCTTCTGACCTGGCTCGTCCTCGCCGCCTGCGGCTGGGTGATCTGGACGGAGATCGGCCTGCGAGAGTGGTTTTCGCCGCGGCGCAGCGCCGCGCTCGACCCGGCCTTCCTGCGCCTGGGCGCCGCCGAAATCGTTTCCCTGCCGCTGGCGGTTCGCTTCGATTACCCCCTCGGCACGGAACACGGCGGCCTCACCTACAATGCCCGCGGCTTCCGCGTCTCCCGCCACCTCGGCGCGGACCTGAACGGCATTGGCGGCGGCAATTCCGACCTCGGCGACCCGGTGTTCGCCGTCGCCGACGGCCGGGTCGTCTACGCCGGCGAACCCGGCGAGGGGTGGGGCCGCATGCTCATCGTCGCCCACCGCCTGCCCGATCCGGCCGATCCGCGCGGCCACCGCATCGTCCAGAGCGTCTACGCGCACCTGCAGGACTTCGCCGTGCCGCCCGGCAAGGATGTCCGGCGCGGCGAGCGCCTCGGCAGCGTCGGCACGGCCGGCGGCCGGTATCTGGCCCATCTGCACTTCGAAATCCGCGAGGGCCCCTACATCAACCCTGGCCAGGGCTACGCCGACACCCCCCTGAACCGGGTCGATCCGGAAACCTTCCTGCGCGCCCACCGCGGCGCCGACGACGCCCTGCTCAACCCGCCGCCCTGATCTTGCAGAGCGGGGCAATGACCTGCCAAGCAGCCGGGCAGCGACCTCCTGTGCAGACGCGGACATGGATCGCGTTCCCTCCGCGGGCCGCTGCCCCCGGCCGATCTGATCCGGCCTTGAGAAGCCGGCCCGCCGGGTGCAACATGCCGGGAACGCCGTGCGTAACCTCCGCAGAGGGCGCCCGCCCGCATCGTCCCCCCGATGAATCCTCGTTACCTCCAGATCCTCCTGGGCGGCGGCCTCGCCGTTGCCAGCACCCATGCCGCCGACCCCTTCCCGGCGGAGCAAATCGAGTTTTTCGAAAAGCGCGTCCGGCCGGTGCTCGCGGAGAACTGCTACGACTGCCACGGCGACCACAAGCATGAGAACGGCCTGCGCGTCGACCTGCGCAGCGCCCTGCTGCGCGGCAGCGACTACGGCAAAGTTGTCGAAGCCGGCAACCCGGCCGCCTCCAAGCTCATCAAGGCAATCCAGCACGCCCCCGGCGTCGAGGCCATGCCGAAGAAGGGCGGCAAACTCAAGCCCGAGGAGATCGCCGCCCTCGAGGAATGGGTGCGCATGGGTCTGCCCTGGCCCGAGGAGAAGGCCGTCGCCCACGGTCCCGCCAGGGACCCGATGCAGCACTGGGCCTTCCAGCCGGTGAAAAAACCGCAGCCGCCGGCCGACAATCCGGCGGCCAATCCGGTCGACGCCTTCATCGGTGCCAACCTCAAGGCCGCCGGCCTCGACTTCGCCCCGCCGGCCGAACCCGCCGCCCTGTGCCGACGCCTCTTCGTCACCCTGACCGGTCTGCAACCGACCTTTGAAGACGTCCGCGCCTTTGAACAGGCCGCCGCCAAGGACCTGCAGGGGGCCGTGCGCGACCTGACCGAGCGCCTGCTCAACTCGCCCGCCTATGGCGAGCGCTGGGCGCGCCACTGGCTCGACGTCGTCCGCTACGCCGACACCGACGGCTACCAGGTCGCCGGCAAGAGCAACCGCTATCCCTACGCCTACACCTACCGCGACTGGGTGGTCGATTCGCTGAACCGCGACCTGCCCTACGACCAGTTCCTGATCCACCAGCTCGCCGCCGACAAACTGCATCCCGGGGACCCGGCGCATCCGTCCCTCGCCGCGCTCGCCTTCCTCAACATCGGCGACCGCTTCATCAGCAACAAGGACCTGCAGACCGACGACCGCATCGACGTCGTCACCCGCGGCATGATTGGCCTGACCGTCGGCTGCGCGCGCTGCCACGACCACAAATACGACCCCATCCCGAGCAAGGACTACTACGCCCTCTACTCCGTGTTCAACAGCAGTGTCGAACCGGCCGCCGAGGCCCTGCCGATCATCGGTCGCGCCCCCAACGAGGCCGACGCCAAGGCCTACCAGGCCCGAGTCGACGAAATCGCCGGCAAGGAACTCGACTTCAAAAAGAAGGTGCATGCCGAAATCCGCGACCCGGCCCGCCTGGTCGATTACCTCGCCTTCGTCCGCGAGGCGGAGGGCATCAAGGACACCACCGCGCGTCGCGGCCGCGCCGGCCAGCTAAAGCTGCGCGACAAGGTGGCCGACAAATGGGGCGAGTTCGTCAAGCGGCACGCCCTCGCCGACAAACCGCATCCGGTCATGCTCGCCTGGAAGGAGTTCGCCGCCCTGCCCGAGGCTGAGTTCGCCGCCAAGGCCCCGGCCGTCGTTGCCAAGCTCGTCAAGCCCGAGACCGGCCTCGGTGGCGTGCCGCGCAACGAGCTTGCCAAGCGCCCGGCACCCAAGAACTTCGGCGAGGTCGCCGCGCTCTACGCCGACATCTTCAACACCTGCCTCGCCGGCAGCGAACCGGACAATGCCGACTGGCAGCAGGTGCGCGCCATTCTCGACAGCGAGCCCAGCCCGATGGCCCTGCCGGTCGAGCGCATGAACGAATTCTTCACCCGCCGCGACCAGACGGAGACCGTCAAGCTCGCCAACGAGCGCATCAAGCTCGAGACCGACCACCCGGGTGCCCCGCCGCGCGCCATGGTCATGGTCGACCGCGACAAGCCGGCCGACGTGCGCATCTTCATCCGCGGCAACCCCAGCCGCCAGGGCGACGTCTCGCCGCGCGGCTGGCTGACGATGTTCGGCGGTGACAAGTTCACCGAGGGCAGCGGCCGCCTCGAGCTGGCGCGCAAGATCGCCAGCAAGGACAACCCGCTGACCGCGCGCGTCATCGTCAACCGCGTCTGGGCCCAGCACTTCGGCAAGCCGCTGGTCGGCACGCCGAGCGATTTTGGCGTGCAGACCGACGCCCCAACGCAGCAGGCCGTGCTCGACCACCTCGCCGCCACCTTCATGGACGAGGGCTGGAGCCTGAAGAACCTGCACCGCAACCTCGTCACCAGCCGCGCCTGGCAGCAGGCCAGCAGTGTCTCGCCGGAGAAGGCGCTCAAGGATGCCGACAACGAATTGATCAGCCGCCAGAACCGCCAGCGACTCGATTATGAGGCCATGCGCGACGCCATGCTGCAGGTTGCCGGCGAACTCGACGCCGGCCGCGTCGGCGGCCGCGCCATCGCCCTCAACGACAAAGTCGCCGACAGCCGGCGCAGCCTCTACCTGCTCGTCGACCGCTACGATCAGGCCACCGTGCCGGCGATGTTCGACTTCGCCAATCCGGACAGCCACAGCCCGATGCGCTACAACACCGCCGTGCCGCAGCAGGCGCTGTTCCTGATGAACAGCCCGTTCCTGCGCCAGCGCTCGCAGACCCTGGCCAACGCCACGCCCGTCGAAGGCAGCACGGTCGACTCGAAGTCGATCGAGGCGCTCTACCGCCGCGTGCTGCACCGCGCGCCGTCGACGGCCGAAGCCGAACTCGCCCAGCGTTTCTGCAGCGATGCCGACGCCCTCGGCGGCCGCCGCTTCGCCTTCATCTGGAGCTACGGTTCGGGACGCGTGGAAAAGGATGCCGCCGGCAAGGCCAGCCTCGCCGACTTCGCGCCGCTGGCGCACTTCTCGCAGGAGGGCAAGACCCTGCGCTGGACGCCCGCCAAGACCTATCCCGACAAGGAACAGGGTCACCTCTACGTCGGCCCCGGGGGCGGCCATCCCGGCGGGGCGGCCGCCGCCGTCCTGCAGTGGATCGCGCCCGCCGACGAAATGCTGCGCGTGGGCGGCACCATCAAGCGCCCGAGCGAGCGCGGCAACGGCGTGCGCGCCTGGATTCTCTCGAACCGCACCGGCGCGGTGAAGGAGGCCCTCGTGCCGCCGACCGGCAGTGCCGAAATGAACGCCGAACTCCGCGTCCAGAAGGGCGAGGTGCTCAGCTTCGTCGTCGAGTGCGTCGACGGCAGCACCGACAGCGACAGCTATTCCTGGGTGCCGCGCCTGGAGCGCGTCGACCCGTCCACGGGCCAGGCGGTGTTGCTGACCAAGGCTGACAGCGACTTTTGCGGACCGGCCGGCTGGCCGCTCAACCGCGAGAAGCCGCAGAGCCCGCTCGCCCAGCTCGCGCAGGTGCTGCTCATGTCGAACGAGTTCCAGTTCGTCGACTGAGCCGCGCGCCCTCATCGCGGCGCGGCGCGCCCCTTGTTCGTCCTATTTGTTAGGCCGCGCGCGCAAAGCAAAGAGGCTTCCGGGATTACCGGAAGCCTCTCGCGAGTTGTTCAGGAGGGTGTGCGCGATCCTCAGGCGGAGATGTGCGCCGAGACGAGCTTGGTCATCTCGAACATCGTCACCGACTTCTTGCCGCCGAACACCGCCTTCAGCGCGTCGTCCGCGTTGATCTGGCGCTTGTTCTTGGCGTCCTGCAGGCCGTTCTTCTTGATGTAGTCCCAGAGCTTCTTGGTGATCTGGCCGCGGGGAGCGGGCTTGCTGCCGACGACGGCGGCGAGGACGGCGTCAGGCTGCACGGGCTTCATCAGCGCCGGGTTGGCCTTGCGCTTGGCTTTCGGAGCCGCCTTCTTGGCGGCGGGCTTCTTGGCGGCCGCCTTTTTCGGGGCGGCTTTCTTGGTGGCTTTCTTGGTGGCCATAGGATGTGTGGATGTTGTTGGTTGCTGAGGTCGCGGACCGGAAACCGGTCCGCAGACAGTCAAACTTTAACCGTTAGACTGCCGGAATACTATGCAGACTAGGCGGAACTGCGGTGGATTCCCAGCGAAAAATCGTCTTATCGCACGGAAAATCCAAGGCGCGCAGGCTGGCACCAGCGGCCTCGGATGGCCGATTTTGATCGAGTTTTGGCCGGAAGCGCGTATCTTTTTCGCCCACCCCAACGCCATGGATTCCCACGATTTTCGCCTCGAACACCGCTTCCTCACCCGCCGCCAGCTGCTCGGCCGGGTGGGCATGGGCTTTGGCGCGGTTGCCCTCGGCGACCTGCTGGGTGCCGGCGCTGCCCGGGCGGCTCCGGCCAGTCCCTTCGCCGCCCGCCAGCCGCATTTCGAGCCGAAGGCCAAGCGGGTCATTCACTTCTTCATGAACGGCGGCCCCTCGCAGGTCGACACCTTCGACCCGAAGCCGATGCTCGACCAGTATGACGGCAAGCCGCTGCCGAACCTTCTCAAGACCGAGCGCCCGACCGGTGCCGGCATGAAGTCGCCCTTCGCCTTCAAGAAGTATGGCGAGTGCGGCCTGGAGGTCAGCGACCTCTTTGCACGCACCGCCGCCTTCGCCGACGACCTCTGCGTCATCCGCTCGATGCAGGCCGACGTGCCCAACCATGAGCCCTCGCTCGGCCTGATGAACTGCGGCGAAAGCCGCCTGCACCGCCCCAGCCTGGGTTCGTGGGTGACCTACGGCCTCGGCTCGGAAAACCAGAACCTGCCCGGCTACATCTCCATGTGCCCCAAGGGCATGCCAACCCGGCGCACGAAGAACTGGCAGTCGGCCTTCCTGCCGAGCATCTACCAGGGCACCTACATCAACACGGAGAACTCCGAGGTCGACAAGCTGGTCGAGTTCATCAAGAACAGCTCGCTCGACCTGCGCCAGCAGCGGCGCCAGCTCGACCTGCTGTATGCGCTCAACGACCAGCACCTCAAGCAGCGCGAGAACGACCAGCAGCTCGACGCGCGCATCCAGAGCTACGAACTGGCCTACCGCATGCAGATGGAGGCCTCGGACGCCTTCGACATCAGCAAGGAGCCCGAGTACATCCGCCAGGCCTACGGTGACAGCGACTTCGGCCGCCAGACCCTCATCGCCCGCCGGCTGCTCGAGCGCGGCGTCCGCTTCATCCAGCTCTGGACCGGCGCCGGCCAGCCCTGGGACAGCCACGACGAGATCCTCGACCACCAGCGCCTCGCCAAGGATGTCGACCGCGCCATCGCCGCCTTCATGCACGACATGAAGCAGCGCGGGCTGTTCGACGACACGCTCATGCTGTGGGGCGGCGAGTTCGGCCGCACGCCCTCGGTCGAGCTGCCGACGCCCGGCGCCAATGCCGGCAAGCAGCGCGGCCGCGACCACAACCACTACGGCTTCACCTGCTGGATGGCCGGCGGCGGCGCGCGCGGCGGCTACACCCACGGCGCCACCGACGAGTTCGGTTTCCAGGCGGTCGAGAACCCGGTGCACGTGCACGACTTTCACGCGACGCTGCTGCGCCTGCTTGGCTTCGACCACGAGCGCTTCACCTACCGTTACGCCGGCCTCGACTTCAAGCTCACCGGCGTCAACGACTGCAAGGTGGTCAAGGAACTCCTCGCCTGAGGCCCTCGCCTCAGCCGCAGACCAGTCCGGCACCGGAGACCTTGCCGGCGCTCAGACGCAGGCAGGACAGGGTGTGGGCTGACAGCTTGCAGGTGCGGGTGCCGTGGTGACGGGCCGGATGACGCGCCGCCGTGCCGCGGCTGTCATGGGCACTGTCGAAGACGATCTCCCACACGCAGGCGCGATCCCCCGGCAGCAGGAATTCACGCACCTCGCCGCCGCGGTTGAACAGCAGCAGCAGGACGCCGCCAATCAGGGCGCCAAAATGGCTGCGCTCCGCTTCGTGCCACTCCTGGTGGCACAGCAGCCGGCCGTCGCCGCGCAGCCACAACACGTCGGGCACCCCGCCGTCGGGCCCGGGCTGGCCGGTGAAGTAGTCCGTGCGACGCAGCTCCGGCGTCGTCCGGCGCAGCTCCAGCAACCGGCGGGTGCAGCCCAGCATCGCCTCGTCGCAGGCGGACCAGTCGATCCAGCTGATCTCGTTGTCCTGGCAGTAGGCGTTGTTGTTGCCGCGCTGGCTGCGGCCGCGCTCGTCGCCGGCCGTGATGAAGGGCACGCCAACCGAGGTCAGCAGCGTCGCCATCAGGCTGCGGCACAACCGACCGCGCCGGGCCAGCACTTCGGCGTCCTGGGTGGGGCCCTCAACGCCGCAGTTGGTGCCGTGGTTGGCGTCGTCGCCGTCGCGGTTGTTCTCGCCGTTGGCCTCGTTGTGCTTGTGGGCGTAGCTGACCAGATCGAGCAGGGTGAAGCCGTCGTGCGAGGTGACAAAGTTGACGCTGGTGAGCGCGGGCCGCTGGCTCCAGCCATAGATATCCTGGCTGCCGCACAAGCGCTTGGCGAACTCGGCGGTGGAACCGGGTTCGCCGCTCCAGAAGCGGCGCACGGCGTCGCGGTAGCGACCGTTGAGCTCGCGCCAGGGCTCGGCAAAGCCGCCGACCTGGTAACTGTCCATGCGCAGGATGTCCCACGGCTCGGCAATGAGCTTGACCCGCCCCAGCACCGGATCCTGCGCGACCGCGGCAAGGAACTGGCTGTTGGCGTCAAAGGCATGGTCGTCATCGCGGCCGACAGTGACCGCGAGATCGAAGCGGAAGCCGTCGACATGCATCTCGGTGACCCAGTAGCGCAGGCTGTCGAGGATCAGGCGCAGGGCCGGCGGGCTCGCCGAATTGACGGCGTTGCCGCAGCCGGTGATGTTGAGGTAACCCGCGCCGTGCTCGCCGAAGCTGTGCCGGTAGTAGAGCCGGTCATCCAGACCGCGAAAGAGCAGCGTCGGACCGCGTTCGTCACCCTCGGCGGTGTGGTTGTAAACGACGTCGAGAATGACTTCCAGGCCGGCCGCATGCAGGGCTTTCACCATGCCCTTGAACTCGTTGACGCCGCCGCCGGCCTCCGGCGCCGCGGCATACTCGTTGTGCGGGGCAAAGAAGCCAATCGTGTTGTAGCCCCAGTAATTTGTCAGGCCCTTCTCGATCAGGAAGCCGTCGTTGAGGTGCTGGTGGACCGGCAGCAACTGCAGGCTGGTGACGCCCAGCTCCTTCAGGTAGCCGGTCACCTCCGGATGGCCCAGCCCGGCATAGGTGCCGCGCAGCGCCTTCGGCACGCGCGGATGCAGCCGGGTGAACCCCTTGACGTGCAGTTCATAGAGCACGGTGTCACGCCAGGGAATGGCCGGCGGCCGGTCGTCGCCCCAGTCGAACTCGCCGTCGACCACCACCGACTTGGGCGTGAACGGGGCGCTGTCGAGCGCGCCGTTGCCGACCTCCGGACCCTCCGAACCGACCTGCGAGAGATGACCGTTCGGCACGCCGACCAAGGCGCGCGCGTAGGGATCGAGCAGCAGCTTGTTGGGATTGTAGCGCAGCGCGTTCTCCGGCATCCAGGGGCCGTGCGCCCGATACCCATACAGAAGACCGGGTCTGGCGCCGCGCAGGTGCACACGCCAGAGATCCCGCTCACCGCGGCGCATGGCGTGGCGCGCGATTTCACGCGACGGATCAGCGGCATCAAAGAGACAGAGTTCCACCGCCGTGGCGTGGCGCGCGTGCACAACAAAACAGGCTCCTTCCGGCAGCAGCGTCACACCCGGCAACGGCGCCGGATCGGGACAGGGTTCGGCCTTGAGGGAACTCATGCCCTTCCATACCGCAAGCTTCGGGCCGGAGCGAGGAGGGATTTGTCAGCCCTGTCGACGCGGGCAGCGACCGCGTTCTTCCCGCGGTTCGTTGCCCCGCGCTACAGCCAACGCCGCGGGTCATTGCCCCGCGCCACAGAAGGCCCGCTCAGGCCCCCGCCGGCGCGTCGAACCAGCGGCCGTGCTCGCGGATCAGGTCCACGAGGCGCTCGACGGCCTCCTCCTCGGGGATGTTGAACTTCACCGCGGTCTTGCCGACGTAGAGATTGATCTTGCCGGGCGCGCCACCGACGTAACCGAAATCGGCGTCGGCCATTTCGCCGGGACCGTTGACGATGCAGCCCATGACGGCGATGCGCACGCCCTTCAAATGGCCGGTCGCCGCGCGGATCTTCTGGGTCGTCTGCTGCAGGTTGAACAGCGTCCGCCCGCAGCTCGGACAGGCGACGTAGTCGGTCTTGAAGATGCGCACGCCGGCGGCCTGCAGGATGTTGTAGGCGAGCCTCAGCGACTGCCCCGGCGCCGGTTCACTGCGCACCAAAACGGCGTCGCCGATGCCATCGCACAGCAGCGAGCCAAGCGGCGTGGCGGCGGCGAGCAGGTTGTCGGTGAAGTCGCCGGCCGCCGCCGCAGGAGCGAAACGATCCTTGAGCAGGATCGGATGACGCTCGTCGAGCTTTGCCGCCAGCAGGCGATAGGCATGGATCGGATGCAGCGGTGTGCCGTCGGCCACCGTCACCAGCCTTGCCGCCGCGCCAGCATTCACCGCCGCGACGGCGGCGGCGTCGCGCGGATCAAGCTCCAGTGCGCCGCTGGTTTCAAAAACCATCTCCGGCTTGTAGTCGCCAAGCTTGTCGAGCTTGTGACCCAGCGCCTCCCAGTGCGACTGCGGGGCGAACACGGCGACCGTGGCGCCGCCGCCGACCTCCACATCCTGAATGACGAGCTTCTCCGACGCGCGACGGCGGTAGCTGAAGGCATCGTAACCGGCCGCCGGGGGCGGGGTCACGCTCGTGCCGGCGCTGGCCTGCATGGCGCCGGTCACCGAGGCGACCAGGGCGCGCGCGACCGGGATTTCATGAATCGCATCCTCGGTGAGCGAAACGCGAATCGTGTCGCCAATGCCGTCGGCCAGCAGCGAGCCGATGCCGATGGCGCTCTTGATGCGTCCGTCCTCGCCGTCGCCGGCCTCGGTGACCCCGAGGTGGATCGGGTAATTCCAGTCGCCGCCGAGTTCCCCGAGCCGGGCGACCAGCAACCGGTAGGCCTCGATCATGACCTTCGGGTTGCTGGCCTTCATGCTGAACAAAAAGTTGTGGAAATCGCGGGCGCGGGCAATGCGGGCGAACTCCAGCGCGCTCTCGACCATGCCCAGCGGGGTGTCGCCCCAGCGGTTCATGATGCGGTCGCTCAGCGAGCCGTGATTCGTGCCGATGCGCATGGCGCGGCCGAGCCGCTTGCACTCCTCGACGAGCGGCACGAACTGCGCCTCCATGTAGGCCACCTCGGCGGCATACTCTTCGTCGGTGTATTCCTTGACCGCGAACTTCTTCTTGTCGGCGTAGTTGCCGGGATTCACGCGCACCTTCTCGACCCACTTGACCGCCTCCATGGCGGCATCGGGCTTGAAGTGGATGTCGGCCACCAGCGGCACCTGGCAACCGGCGGCCCGCAGGCCGTCGCGGATGTGCTGGAGGTTTTCGGCAATGACCCGCGTCTGCGCGGTGACACGGACGATCTCGCAGCCGGCCGCCGCCAGTTCCAGCGCCTCGCGCACGCAGGACTCGGTGTCACGGGTGTCGCTGGTCAGCATCGACTGCACGCGCACCGGGTTGTCGCCACCGATGCCAACCGGACCCACCTGGCAGACCCGGGTCTGGCGGCGCTGGTAGTGATGGAGGTCGGGGCAGTAGCGGAGAGCGGCGTGGGACATGGGACGAAAGGCGGGCGGTTCTTTAGCCTGGAGCAGTGACCCAGGGGATGGAGGGTGGCCGTGGTCAGGGATGGGGGCCGGAATTCAGAGATCGAGGAAGTTCTGCAGCAACTGCTTGCCCTGCTGGGTGAGGATGGACTCGGGATGGAACTGCACGCCGTGGATGGGGTAGGCCTTGTGGCGCAGGCCCATGATCTCGCTCTCGTCGTCGGCGGCGACGGCGGTGATCTCCAGGCAGTCCGGCAGGGTGTCGCGCTTGACCAGCAGCGAGTGGTAACGGGTCGCCTCAAACGGATCGGGCAGCCCCTTGAACACGGAGGCGCCGGTGTGATGGATCATCGAGGTCTTGCCGTGCATCAGGCGGTCGGCGCGCACGACGTCGCCACCAAAGACATGGCCGATGCTCTGGTGGCCGAGGCAGACGCCGAGGATCGGGGTGCTTTCGCCAAAGGTGCGGATGACATCGCAGCTGATGCCGGCCTCCTTGGGCGTGCACGGGCCCGGCGACACGCAGATGTGGTCCGGGCGCAGCTGGCGGATCTCGTCCAGGGTCACCTGGTCGTTCCGGCGGATCTCCATCTGCGCACCCATCTCGCCGAAGTATTGGACGAGATTGTACGTGAAGGAGTCGTAGTTGTCGATGATCAGCAGCATGGCCCGACCATCCGCCGCAGCGACGGAAAAGCAAGCGGACCGGCGGACCGGCCGTCAGCTCACAACAGCCCGCACTCCTTGAAACTGAAGTAGGGCTGGCAGCGGCCCTCGGCCGGCAGGCCGATGATGAGGTGGTCGAGAAAGACCAGCCCGAGCAGCTCCGCGGCCTCGCGCAGGCGGCGGGTCAGGCGGCGGTCGGCCTCGCTCGGCGAGGGATCGCCCGAGGGATGGTTGTGGACGACGGTGAAGCCGTAGGCCTTGTGGACGATGACCGGCTGCAGGATCTCGCGCGGGTGGGCGACGGTCTCGTTGACCGTGCCGGTAAAGACCCGCTCCTCGCGCATCAGGTGCAGGCGGGTGTTGAGCAGCAGCACGCGCACGGTTTCGTGGGCCAGAGCCTGCATTTCGGCCGCGACATGGCGGTAAACGAGTTCCGGGCTGTTGAGCGGGGTCTCCTTGACCCACTCCCGTTCGGCGCGCCGCCCCAGCTCGAAGGCGGCGGCCAGGTTCGCCGCCTTGGCCGGGCCAAGCGCCCGCACGCCCGCCAGTTCCGGGGCCGAGACCCGCGCCAACTGCCGGAGCGACCCCGACTCACGCATCAGCCGCTGCGCCACCTGGATGGCGTTCTCGCCCCGCACCCCCGTGTTGATGAAGAGGGCCAGCAACTCCGCATCCGTCAGCGCCCCCGGCCCCAGCCGCAGCAGGCGCTCACGCGGGCGGTCATCCGTCGGCAAATCCTGAATGCGATGACTCATCCCCCACCCATGCCCGTCCCCCGTCACAACTCAACCAGGATTTTTTGTGGGTAGATTTCTTATCCCACTCCCCACTCCCTGCATTCAACTTGACCACCGCCGTCCCGCCGAGCATTTTCCGGCCGCATGAAACTCCAAACCACCCTTGCCGCCCTCGTCCTGACCGCCAGCTTCGCGTCCGCCGAGGACATCAGCTTTGAAAAGCAGATCCTGCCGGTCCTGAAAACCAGCTGCTTCAAGTGCCACGAATCCGAACACGAGGAGAACGGCCGCGTGAAGCGTCCGAAGGGTGGCCTGGTGCTCGACACCGCCGAAGGCATCATGGCCGGCGGCAAGGAGTATCCGAAGGAGAACGTCGTCGCCGGCAAGCCGGACGACAGCTGGCTGCTCAAGACCATGGCCCTGCCGGATTCCGATGACCTCGCCATGCCGCCGGAAGGCAAGGGCGACCGCGTCAGCGCTGCCGACCAGGAACTCATCAAGAAGTGGATCGCCGCCGGCGCCAACTTCGGTGGCTGGACCAAGGCCGCCCAGTAAGCGCCCCTCCAGCTTGGAATTCCCCGAGAGTGACGGCCCCGGCCGTCACTCTTTTTTTGCGTCCCAGCCGCGCACCCGCGCATGCACGACGGCGCACTGGCCCATGTAGTGTTGCATGGAGAACTCGTTCGCCGCCTTGAGGATGTGGTCCTTCGCCTTGGCCGCATCGCCCAGCGCCTCGAAATACAGCCCGAGGTAGAGATGGGCGTAGCAGCGATGGTTGCGCAGGTCCTCCCCCTCCCCCTGCTCGGCCGCTTCCAGCACCTGCTCGACCGTGCCCTTGCCGGCAAACAGCGCGTGCACCTGCTGCATCGGCACCCGGCTGTCGCCCTCGATCGGAATGAAGTTTTTCCGCGCCCCCTCCACCCCCTCCAGCCGGGCCACGCAGAGGAAATGCCAGGCGGCATTTTCAACATCCGCCGTGTTCACCGTCTGATGCACCTCAAACTGCTCGCGACCGCGCGCAAAGTCGTCGGCATAATACAGGGCCAGCCCGCGCTGCCAGAGCTTCGGTTTGGCGCCCGGCTCCAGCTCCAGCAGGCGGTCAAAGGCCGCCACGGATTCCTTCGGCTTGCCCTCGAAGAAGAGCGACACCCCTTCGCGAAACCACGCGTTGGGCGACTTTGCCTCCTGGGCGTGCAGGGGGGCGGAGAGGGTCAGGGTGAGC
>JAUREI010000135.1 GCA_030827515.1 Prosthecobacter sp.
GCTTCTGCACCTCCGTTACTTTGACGGCCATTCGTGTGATGAAGTGGCCAAGCAGGTCGGCGCGAGCGTCGATGCGGTGTATCAGCGCCTTTCGAGACTGCATCGTGCCCTGAAGGAGTGTGTGGATAGCAAAGCGGCTGCGGCTTCAGCCGCAGTTCAGGGAGGGTTGGGCTGAGGCCCAAACTACTTTTTCATGACGAACGACGACCTTCTCATCCAGGGCTACCTTGATGGCCGACTGTCTGCCGTCGAACTCACGCGGCTGAACGGTCGGCTGCGCGAGGATGCCGAACTGCGCGAGGAACTCCGACTCGTGGCCATCCACGCGGTGGCCTTTGGGGACATGGCGAGGAGCGCGCCGGGCGTTCGGTCGGCGGCCCCCGCCGCCGCCGTGACCCCGAGGCGGCGCAACCTCATGCCGTGGCTGGCGCTCGCCGCCTCGCTGGTCGTGCTGGCGGCCAGCCTGTCCCTGTTCCTGAACTCGCGTCCCACCCCCGTGCTCACGCTGCTGGAAAGCAGCGGCACCGTGACCTGGAGCAATGGCGTGGCCATCCTGCCCGGCGAACCTTTGCCCGCGGGCACGCTGGAGACTGTGGGCGAGGCCAGCACGGCGCTGTTTCGCTTTGCCGACGGCACGCTCATCACCTTGCAGGGCGGCAGCGAACTGAGCTTCTCTGAACAGGGGCAAAAAAACCTGGCGCTCTCGCGTGGCACCCTTTCCGCCGAGGTGCGGCCCCAGCCGGCGGGGCGGCCCATGCTGATTCGCACGCCCTCTGCCGTGGCCGAGGTCATCGGCACCGCCTTTGACCTGACCACACGGGCCGAGGACACCCTCTTGAAGGTCAACGAAGGCCTGGTGAAATTGAAGCGTCTCGCCGATGGCAGCCAGATCGAGGTGCCGGCCAATCGCAGTGCCGTGGCTTCCCTGGACACCGCCAGGGTGTTGGACGCCTCCTCCACGCCGGAACCGCTCACCCAATGGAGTTTTGACTTCACCACCACGGTGCCGCCGCGTGACTGGCGGGGCATCGCCAGGGACGGTTCCATGCAAGCCAGTCCGTATGTGGCGAAAAGACTGCCCGATGGCCGAATCATCACGCACCATGGCATCTCCATCCGCACGGCCATGCTGCCGCAGCCGCAACGTCTGCTCGTCACGGAGACCAGCATGATCCGTATCCAGCTCAGGCAGAAAGAACCGGGGAGCCTTCAATTCATGCTGCTGACCCATCGCAGGGATGGCGGATTCGGGGGCAACTTCGAATGCAAGGTCAGCGCCGCCGAACTGAGGCCCGACGCGGATGGCTGGTGCCAAATCCTCCTCCCGATCCACCGTTTTGAGAGACTTGACCCTCAGGGCCGCAGCAGCCCTTCCAGTGCCGCGGGCAAATTGCTGACGGCCTGGATCGTCAGCAGCTTCCTCGAGGACCGCGATCTGGAAATTCGCCACGTCGAGCTTATCGAGAAATCCTGACCCCGCAGCGCCCGTCATCTCCGATGCTCCGCAAGATCCCTCTCCTGCTCCTTGCCGCCAGTGCCGGCGCTGCCCCGCCGGCAGCGTTGGCCCCGTTTCTGGAAACGCATTGCTACGAATGCCACGACGCGGAGGTGCGAAAGGGCGGCCTCGACCTCGACGCCCTGCCCGCGGACCTGAGCGACGCCCAGAGTCTGGCCAGGTGGACGCTCCTCTGGGACAAGGTGGCCACCGGCGAGATGCCGCCGAAAAAGCGGACTCCACCCCCGGCCCCCGAACGTGAAGCCTTCACCGGTCTGCTGGCCAAGTCCCTGACCCAGTGGGATGCCGCCCTCAAGGGCAGGATCCTGCGACGCCTGAACCGGGTGGAGTATGAGCACACCCTGCAGGACCTGCTCGGCGTGCGCACCGAGCTCAAGAGTCTGCTGCCCGAGGATGGCAAGGCCCATGGCTTTGACACGGTGGGCGAGGCGCTCGATCTTTCCCCGGTCCACCTCCAGCGCTACATGGAGGCTGCCCGAGCGGCCCTCCTCGATGCGGTGAAATTTGGTCCCGCGCCCGAAAAACAGCAGCTCGCCGCCGCCTTCGATGCAGGCCGGAATGCCGGCAACGTCGGCAAGCACTGGCACCGGCTGGAGGATGGCTCCGTGGTGTTCTTTACCAACGGCGGCTTTCCCTCGATCATCCCGGAGTTCACGGCGCCGGTCGAGGGCCTCTATCGTTTGAAGATCACCGGCCGGGCCTACCAGAGCGAGGAGGAGGTGATCTTCTCCCTCTATGCCGGCACCTTTGGCCGTGACAACGACAGCCGCAGCCTCGGGGTGCTGGCCCTGCCGGCTTCACGCACCACCCGCACTTTGGAGGTGTTTCTGCGCCAGCGGGAGAAGGTGCGCTTCTTCCCGCAGTTGAATGCGGATTTCCCGGCGCTGCAAAAACAGGGTCCGGCGGTCTACCCGGGTGCGGGACTCGCCCTGCAGCCGGTGGAGGTGGAGGGACCGCTGGTGGAGGACTGGCCGGGACGGGGGCATCGGCTGCTCTTTGGCGAACTCGAGACCCGCGCCGCCAAATCAGGGACCGGCAGGGGCGCCAGGGCGGGGTCCGTGGCCGGTGACATCGTCAGCTCCCAGCCCGAGGCAGACGCCCGGCGGCTGCTGGCCACCTTCCTGCCGGCCGCGTTTCGTCGTCCGGTCTCCGAGGAGACCCTGCAGCCCTATCTGCGGCTCGCGCTCGACGAGCTCGCGGCCGGCTCCAGCTTTCTGGAGGCCATGTTGACGAGTTACATTGCCGCACTCTGCGCGCCGGACTTCCTCTACCTCCGGGAAAACCCGGGGCGCCTTGATGACTTCGCGCTCGCCGCCCGCCTGAGCCACCTGCTCTGGAGCAGTGCCCCTGACGAGGAACTGCGGGCGGTCGCCCTGGCCGGGGAACTGGCCCGGCCGGCGGTCCTGCGCGCGCAAACCGAGCGACTGCTGAACGATCCGCGGGCGGAACGCTTCACCACCCACTTCACCGGCCAGTGGCTGAATCTCCGCGAGATCGATTTCACCGTGCCGGACAAGCAGCTCTACCCGGAGTACAGCGACACCCTCAAGATCGCCAGCCTGCGGGAAACGGAATTGTTCTTCCACGAGATCCTGCGCGGCAATCTGAGCGTGGCGAATTTTGTCGACTCGGACTGGACGATGCTCAACGAGCCGCTCGCGAGGCTCTACGGCATCCCCGGTGTCAAGGGCACCGAGTTCCGCAAGGTGGCACTGAAGCCCGAGCATCACCGCGGCGGGGTCATGACCCATGCCAGCGTGCTCAAGGTCTCCGCCAATGGCACCACGACCTCGCCCGTCGTGCGCGGCATCTGGGTGCTGGAACGGATTCTCGGCCTGCATCCCTCCCCGCCACCGCCCGGTGTGCCCGGTGTGGAACCCGATATCCGGGGCGCGCAAACGCTGCGCCAGTTGCTGGATCAACACCGCAACCTGGAAAGCTGCAACGGTTGCCACCGCGTCATTGATCCGCCGGGGTTTGCCCTGGAAAACTACGATGTCATTGGAGGTTGGCGTGAAAACTACCGCAGCCTCGGCCGGGAGTTTCCCAAACCCGCCAACTTGCCCGCAGGCGTGAGAAACGTGCAGTGGCGGGTCGGCCCCGCCGTGGATGCCACCGGCGAAACGCCCGACGGGCAATCCTTCCAAAACCTGGCCGATTACAAAAAACTCATCCTGGCCGAGCCCGTCCAGTTCACGCGTGCCCTTGTCGAAAAGCTGGCCGTTTACGGCAGCGGACGCGGCATGGGCTTCTCCGACCGACCCGAACTGGACCGCATCGCCGACACGGTCCTGGGCAAGGGCAACGGTTTCCGTGATCTCGTCCACGAAGTTGTGCAGAGCGCGATTTTCCTCAACAAGTGACCCTTCCGCCTATGAACGTTCCCACCCACAAACACCTCTCCCGGCGCGCGCTGCTGCGCGGCTCGGGTGCCGTTCTGGCCCTGCCCTGGCTGGAAGCCATGCTGCCCGCGTTCGCCAACCGGGCCCAGGCGGCGGTGGCGACGGCGCCGCCGCGCCGGTTCCTGGCCATGAACTATGGCCTGGGCTTTCACGGGCCCAATCTTTTCCCGGCGGAAGCGGGACGCGACTACCGTCCCACGCCCTACCTCGAAAGGCTTCAGGAGCACCGCGCGGATTTCACCCTCTTCTCGGGCCTCTCGCACGAGGAGCAAAACGGTGCCAACGGCCACACCTCGGAGCTGACCTGGCTCACCACCGCCAAGCACCCGGGACTGCCGGGTTTCCGCAACAGCATCTCGCTCGACCAGGCGCTGATCGAAAGGCTGAATCCCGACACGCGCTTTCCGGCGCTCCTCCTGAATGTCGGCGGCAGCGATTCCATGTCGTGGTCCGCCAACGGGGTCAACCTGCCGGCGGAAAGTTCACCCTCGCGGGTGTTTGCGCAGCTCTTCGTCAACGGCAGTCCCGCCGAGGTGCAGAACCAGCTGCGCGAACTCAAGCGCGGCCGCAGCATTCTCGACACCGTGAACGCGCAGGCCCGCCATCTCCAGCGGGAGCTCGGGAGGCGCGATCAGGAGAAGTTCGACCAGTACCTGACGAGCATCCGCGAGCTGGAAACGCGCATCCAGGCGAACGAGGCCTGGGCCCAGCGGCCCAAACCGCACGTGGACGCGGCTCCCCCCTCCGACGTGCAGGATCGCGCCGACATCATTGCCCGCACCCGGCTGATGCATGACCTGATGGTGCTCGCTCTCCAGACGGACAGCACGCGCTTCATCACCTACAAGGCCGGCGGCATGAACGCCGTGCCAAAGATCGAGGGCGTGAAGCAGGACTGGCACAACCTTTCCCACCATGGCCAGGACGAGATGAAGATCGAGGAACTCACCCTCATCGAAAAGGCCGAGTTCGCCGAACTGGCGCGCCTGTTCGGCCTGCTGAAGGCCGCCAAGGAGGGTGGACACAGCCTGCTTGATCAGACCGTGGTGCTCGCCGGCTCCAACCTCGGCAACGCCAGCAGTCACAGCTGGCGGGATGTGCCGGTCATCGTTGCCGGCGGCGGTTTTCGCCACGGCCAGCATCTCGTGGCGGGTGGCAAGGGCAATGACAACGCGCGCTTTGCCAACCTGTTCGTGCAGATCGCCCAGCGTCTCGATGTCGGCCTCGAGCAGTTTGGCAGCAGCACCGCACCTGCGGTCCAGGGCTTTGAAATGCTCTGATGGCCTCCAGCACGACCCCTGCTCCTTGCCATGAGATGGATCATCCTGACCCTCCTTGCCTGCCTCGCCGGCCGGAACCCCGCCGCTGAAACGCCCGAGCATGTGGCTGCTGGCGAGAAGCGGCGCGCGGAAATCCCTCTCGGCGGCGACTTCCACCCGAATCCGCAGGTGCCGGCGTTCGTGGTCTGCGGCCACGGGGGACGCATTCTCGTGTCGAGAGACGACGGCAGGACCTGGCGGCAAACCCTCCTGGGCGTGACGAGCGGAGATCACGGCGTCTGGGCCACGCGCACGATGACCTACGGCGGCGGCGTGTTTGTCGTCGCTGTCGGCTGGGGAGCGCCCACCAGCTGGCTGGCGTCCGAGGACGGCGTGAACTGGCGGCATCTCAGCGCCGGCGCGACCGTGCTGCCCGAGGGCAAGGGCAACCCGCGGATCATGCCCGGGACATGGGGGCTGGCGGCGGGGGGCGGCGCGATGGTCGGCACCGGCTACATGACGATGGCGGCGACGGCGGATCTTGGCAAAACGTTGGCACCCTTCTCCCTCTGGGGCCTGGCGAAGAATGACCCGCGCGGCAAGCTGCAGACGCATCATCTGGACCCCGTTTACTGCGGCGATGCCAGCCGCCGTTTTTTGGCCCTGGGGGACAATCGCAGCCCGCAGGGTCCGAAGTTCGGACACCTGTTTGCCAGCGACGATCTTGGCAAGACCTGGCGCTGGCTGGAACCCCGGGGACTCGAAGCCTGTGACAGCCGCGGTCAGATGGTTTGCAACGGCCGTCTGCTGCTGTTGACCGACAGGGAGACGGCCCTTGCCTGGACCAGTACCGACGGTGGCGAAACCTGGAGCGGCCCTCAAGCCACCGGCACGCAACGGGCGACCCTGAGCGTTGTGAACGGCGAATTCTGGCTCTGCGGAAGGGTTTCCCGGGCCAGCACCGACGGCCTCAACTGGCGCGACCTGCCCAAGGCCGTGCCCGAGGGCCAGATCATTGCCAGTGACCAAGGCACGCTGATCAGCCTTCATCCGCAACGGACGCACATCCTGCGCAGCACCGATGGCGGCCAAGGCTGGACGGAAGTCCACCGGTATGACCCTGAACCCGTGCAAGGCGGAGCTCAGGGCCTGCGTGACGGAGCCTTCGGGTTCCTGACCCGCTGAACAGGCTACGGGGGTGGGTGGATGCTCTGGAGCCCGCTGCTGCGTGATAGGGTCAGCGAGGATGGCTCCCGGCCAGGACGAGGCACGTCCTCTACACGGTGGGTGAGGGCACACGACCGTTTTTTGCCGGTTCTGCTTGTCCGGCTGCCGGGTTTTCCGTATGTTCCTTGATTGTCCCGCGACCCGGTCGCGGTGGTTCTTTGACAGTGCGGATCACCGCCCTGCGCGTCGATCCGGCGCGCGCTCCGAGTTTCCTGCGGTGTTCGTCATCAGAATGTTTGTGGCCCGGCCCGTTTCAATGACACCGGGAGCGGGTGACCTGGGAGGTCATGTCATGCCTTTACTGGAAGACAGCGCCCTTGTTCATCGGCCCCCACCTCGTCGCCTTTGGGATACGAGAGCCCTCGTTCTGGACGGCACATGTGGGTCCAAAAGCGTCCCGGTTTTCCCGGGGCGCTTTTCTCTTTTCCCACCAGCCGTTTCCCGGGGCCCGACCCGGCAGGGTTCCAGCTTCAGCTTCAGGCGTCCCCGCATCGCTTTTTCCACCGGCTGCATCGGTTTTTCGGAATAAGGGCCCCTCTGTCCACGTCCCATACGATCCCCCACCCAACATCCAGCATCCACCCATGAAATACACCACCCTCCTCGCCGCGCTGGTCGCGGTTTTTGGCGCCTCCAGTGCCTTCGCCGATGGCGTCATCAGCGACATTATGAAAAAGTACCACAAGGCCCCCGAAGGCCAGGACCCGCTGTGCAAGAAGGTCAGCAATGGCGAGGGTTCGGCCGGCGACATCGCCACTCTGCTCAAGGCCTACGAGGCGATGGCCAAGGAAAAGCCCGAGAAGGGTCTCGCGACCAGCTGGGAGCAGAAGAATGCCGCGCTCATTGCCGCGGTGAAGAAGCTGCAGAAGGATCCCAAGGACACCAGCGACTACAAGAAGGCGGTGAACTGCAAGGCCTGCCACGAGCCCCACAAGGGCTGAACTTCCAGCGGGCGGGGGCCAGGCCTCCGCCCGCTTTTTTTTCAGGGCGCAGCCTTCAGTTCCGCCAGCATCTCCAGCAGCTGGCCGGTGATGAGCACCGAGGCGTCCTCCTGAACCTGGTTGGTGCCAATCCAGGTTTCGTAACCGCCGAGCCGGTGGTGTTCCGGCGTCGGCAGGTAGCCGTGGCGACCGTTGGCCAGACCGACGACCAGCGTTTGGGGGAAGGGGCTGCGCTTCTTCAAATCCAGGCCGATCTCGACAAAGGTTTCAAAAGGGATGCCGCACACCGCGATGTCGCCGATGCGCAGGGTCTGCAGGATCACGGTGAGGGTGTCCTCGGTCCGTTCATGGGCGTTGATCGTGCTGCGCGCGTAGTTCTGCGCCAGGCGCGGCAGCTTGGCGACCGCCTCCGGATCCTTCACCGCCAGCACGGCGCGCGCCTCGGCGACCTCGCGCTCGGAGGGGCGACGGTAGCGCAGGGTCAGCGGCCGCTGGACCATGCCGAGGCGGACGTCGTTCCGGTGCTTGGGGATCTTGCGCTGGGCGCTCCAGGCGGCGTCGGCGGTTTTTTGCGCGACGATGCGGATCTGCTCAAACGGCTCGCGCGGCGGGCGGGTGACGGTGAAGGGGATGTTGTTGATGTCGCCCGAGGCCCCGTTGGACAGCATGGCGACAAAGTCCGGCCCGGCGTTGAGGCGCGAGGGCATGAGCCGGGCGAACTCGCCGAAGTAATCCGCGGACATCTGGCCGCGCGGCGCGCCGCCGACGTAGTGCAGCGCGTAGTTGGCGTAGAGGGCGAGCGGCTTGCGTTTGGCGTCCTGCACCGACAGCACCAGGACGTCGGGATCGGTCGGGCCCGCCGGGCGTTCGAGCGCGGCGTTGCCGGCACCGGGGTTCATCTTCACCCGGTCGAACCTGCCGAAGGGATTGGCCGGCATCATCCCTTCCTTGAGGAACCAGCGGCGGTTGAACACCTCGTCGGGAAGGGGATGGGCGGCCGCGCCGATGGCGGCGGGGCGAAGGGAGGCATGGGCGCGGAGGATGGACTCGGCGACGCCCTCAACAAACTGCTCGTAGTAGGCCTTGGCGGACTCGCTTCGGGTGTTGAGCGAGGGACCGCTGTGGGTGTGCGTGGAGGAGATGAGCAGGTTTTCGGGCTTGAGCCCGGTCTTCGCGGCGGCGCGGGTTTTGGCTTCCAGAAGCACGTCGGGACCGGCACCGAGGTTGTCGACCACGACCAGCGCGAGCGCGGTGGCACCGTCGTCGAGCACCAGGGCGCGCGCATGCAGCGGATCGTGGGCCTTCTCCGCGAGATTGGCGCTGAAGCCGCCCGGCATGTTCATCGGGAACTGCTTCGGCGTGATGTCGACCGCCGCGGCTCCGGCGCGCAGGGGTGCGGCGGCGAGCGCATCGGGCAGCATGCCGAGAACGAGGGCAAACAGGCAGGGCAGCGTCGCTTTCATGGCGGAGGAATACTGCCGCCCCTGGTGGCATCCTTCAGGTGGCCTTCACCAATTTGCCCGCGCGTTGACAGGCATCGCCCTTGTCTGCCGTAGGTTGTCCGCGCATCGCCATGGGCCAGCCGCTTTTCCGCCCCTCCCTGGACCGCCGGGCCTTTCTCACGGCCTCGACGTCGGGTCTGGCGTCGCTCGGCTTCGCGCGCGGCCTGCGCGCCTCGACCGGTCCCGCCGTCGCCACGCCGGCGCTGGCCAAACCGGCGAAGTCGACCGTGCTGTTCTTCCTCTGCGGTGGTGCCTCGCACATCGATCTCTGGGACATGAAGCCGGAGGCGCCGTTGGAGTATCGCGGCGAGTTCAAGCCGATTCGCACCACGGCCGACGACATCCGCCTGTGCGAGCACCTGCCGCTGCTGGCACGCCAGGCCCACCGCTTCGCCCTCGTCCACGGCGTCACCGATGCCGGCCGCGCCACCGGCGACCATCACGCGGGCTACTACTACAACCTCACCGGCCACGCGCCGGACGAGACCTTCAAGCAGCAGGGCAACGACCGCCGGCCGCAGCCGGACGACTGGCCCTACATGGGCAGCGTCGTCGCCATGAAACGGCCGGCGCATCCGTCGATGCCGCAGCTGGTGACCCTGCCGCACAAGCCGAGCCGGCCGCCCTTCACCCGGCCTGGCCAGTTCGCCGGTCGCATCGGCCTCGAACACGACCCCTACTTCCTCAACGGCAGCTTCGAGGAACCGCTGCGCTTTGCCGCGCCCACCCTGAGCATGTCCGGCGGGGTCTCGGCCGCGCGCCTGCAGGACCGTCGCTCCCTGCTCGCCGCCCTCAATGACGCGCGCCGCGAGCTCGACCACGAGGACGCCGTGCAGAACTACGTCAAGCAGCAGGAGCGCGCCTTCGGGCTGCTCGCCTCCAGCCGCACCGCCGACGCCTTCGACATCGCCTCCGAGCCGGAGTCGCTGCGCGCGCGCTACGGTGACGACGTCAATGCGATGAGCCTGCTCATGGCGCGCCGCCTCGTCGAGGCCGGGGTGCCCTTCATCACGGTCTTCTGGAAGGAGGACCAGAGCCTCGCCGCCCAGTGCAAGAGCGCCGGCGGCTGGGACACGCATGGCGACAACTTCAACTGCCTGCGCCAGCACCTGCTGCCGAAGTTCGACCGTTCGTTCTCCGCCTTCCTCGAGGATCTCGCCGCGCGCGGCCTGCTCGATGAAACCCTGGTGATGGTCACCAGCGAGATGGGCCGCATGCCGCGCGTGGGCGACCGCCGCTCGGGCGGCACGGTGGGTGCCGGGCGCGACCACTGGACGGCCTGCATGAGCGTGCTCATGGCCGGCGCCGGTGTCGCCGGCGGCCGGGTCGTCGGTGCCACCGATGCTCGCGCCGAGTACCCGCTCGACCGCCCGATTCATCCCGAAGACATCACCAGGACGGTGTATTACGCCATGGGCATCACCGACCTCGAGGCGCACGACCGGCTCGGCCGCGCCTACTCCCTGCTCGAGGATGGCCGGCCGCTGACCGAGCTCTTCGGCTGACCCTCCCTCATGCACCGCCTCGCTCCCGCCGCCTTCCTGCTTGCCGCCGTCACCCTGTCCGCCGAGGACTGGCCGCAGTTCCGCGGTGCCAACGGCAGCGGCGTCTCCTCCTCCACGGGCCTGCCGCGCGAGTTCTCGGCGGAAGACAACGTCGCCTGGGGCGTCCAGATCGGCGACGGCATCGGCGCGCCGGTGGTGAGCCGGGGCCGAGTCTTCACCACGGCGATGACCGGGGAGCACAAGCTCGGGGTCTTCGCCTTCGACGCCATCCGCGGCGCGCAGGTCTGGCGCAGCGAGATCGACACC